>JAJFFU010000212.1 GCA_021776465.1 Parvularculaceae bacterium | reverse complement strand
CCTGCCTCTGGGATAGCGTTTAGTCTGCTCGCAACCTTGAACGGTTTATCGCTCCACCTCCACCAGACCCGATCCCCAATCTTCGGGTACTTGCCGTCAGCGGTCGCCCATCTCACAGTAAGTGGGTCATCTGCCATCACTCACCTCCCGTCGCGGCGCGGGCGATGTCGCACAGCGGCTTTATACTCGTGGCGTCCATCCACACCACATCCGTGAACGCTTCGGTCCCCTCGCCATCCCACTCGTCTAGCGCCTTCTGGTGCGATGGCGTCCAATGGTTCTTGATCCGATCCAATGCACCCTCCAACCGCTCGATTTCGTCGGCGGCTAAGTTGCGCAGAGTGTCGCACGTTCCATACTTCGTCAGCCTACCAGAACATGTCGGCGTCCTTAGCCGTTCCACCAATGTAAACCCATCACGCCCCATCACTTTGCTCCTTCCGTTGTCGCCGGGCCTCATAATCGTCGAAGCCCTGCTTGTACCCCTTACTCGATTCGTACATTGCCTCATTGAACCGCCGCCCCTTCGCGTCCCGCCAGCCCACTACGTATGATCGCTCCCACCTGAGCGTGGTGTGGCCGCTGATGATCGCGCCGGGTTGTTGCGGGTCGGTGGTCATCGGCCATCTCCGTCCACGAACTGCATCGTTCTCGCGTTCCACATCAACTTCACCGAACCAGTAGGCCCGTTGCGGTTCTTGCCCACGATCAACTCAGCCGCGCCCTCCAACTCCGGGTTCGCCGCCGCCCACGCTGCATCGCCAATGTGGTAATAGTCCTCTCGGTGCAACAGCATCACCACATCCGCGTCCTGCTCAATCGCGCCCGACTCCCGCAAGTCGCTCAGCCGTGGGCGGTTGCCAGCCCGTTGCTCGCTCGCCCGGTTGAGTTGAGACAGACACACCACCGGCACGCACAAGTCACGCGCTAAACCCTTCACCTTGCGGGAGATGTCCGATACCTCGGTCTGGCGGTTTTCCTTGCGGCCCGATGAGGTGAGCAACTGCAAGTAGTCAATCACCAACACCCGCACGCCTTGGTCCGCGACCATCCGCCGCGCCAGCGTGCAGAGTTTGCCAATCGTCAGGCTGGCATCGTCCTCGATCGTGACCGGCCACTTGGAGATGCCCTCGCACGCGGCCAAGATTTCGTCTAGTTGCTTCTCTGGGATCTTGCGGCCAGCTCGAAAGTCTGCCATCGGCTGGCCTGACTTCGTGCCGATCAATCGGTGGGCCAGCGATTCCTTGCTCATCTCCATGCTAAACACGCCAACGTGCCCGCCGCGTTCTGCGATGCTCTGGGTCATGTTCAGAGCCAACGCGGTCTTGCCCATCGACGGGCGGGCAGCGACGACCACCAACTCCGAGTCGTGCAAACCACCGAGCATGTTGTCGAGGTCGTACAACCCGGTGGCCGTGCCGCGTGGCGTGCCGTCCGCTCGCTCAATCTTGTCATACTCGTCCATCACAAGAACGCTAAGCAGCGTGGAAGACCCGCCAGGGTTCGGCAGGATAATCGCGTCGGCCTGCCGCTTGAACTCCTCCAACACTTCCTCAGCGTCGTCCTCGTTGGCTTTGTAGACCGCATGGAGCGTTGTAGAGCAGAGGTCCGACACGTTGCGGATCGTCGCCAGCTTGGCAACCGTCGCCGCGTAGAACTCGGTGCCCACCACGCTCGCCACGCTGTTGAGTATCTGCCCGAAGTAATCATCGCCACCAGCCTCCGCGAGCAACTTGGAGTTGTTGAGCCGTGCCGCGAGTTGCGTGGCGTCGATCTGTCCGGTGGCCTCGACGATGCCAGACAGCACTGTGAACATCTCCTGGTGGACTTCAAGATAGAACGACTCGGTGACGATGCCGGCCTCGGTCGCCACGCCCAGCATGTTGTGGTCCAGCAGGATCGCGCCCAGCAGTGCCATCTCGGCAAGCTGGGAGTGCGGGGGTAGGCGATCGAAGAGGCGTTCGGTGTTGGGTGGTGTCTGGGTTCTGCTCATGCTTTTCCTCCAGCCACGTAATCAACCAGACGCGCATCAGATCGAAGATACAGGATGTGTCCGGGCTCGCCGCTCTTTGTGATCTTGAGGCATTTCGGGTGAAACGGGGCAATCATCGATTTGACGTATCTTGCGCGGTTGATGTGCGACCCGTGGTTGCCCCACGCCGCGACAACGAGCCCAGCGTCCCTACACATCCTGCATATCCAAGTATCGTTCTCTGGGCCGACTGGGTACATCGCCTGCTTCATCACCTTCGGGTCCGGTGTCCGCACTGCAAACAGGTTTACGAACACGCAGCCGTCATAGCCCCACGCCTTTGCGTAGGCGATACCGCGACGATTTGTTGGGTCATCGTTCTCCTCGTCAGCAGTGGACGGGTTCAAGAGCACGAACGTGACAAAGTCGCCGTCGCCCCAATACCGCTCCAACGTGTAACGCCATGTCCTGCAATCTGAGAAGATCGCGGACCTGCGTATTCCATCATCCTCGGTGCTGGGTGGCGTATGGGTTCGGCTCATTGGTCAACCCTCCGGAACTCGACTACCCACACCCACGGGTTATCTGCCCATGCGTGGCCGGGCTTCTTGTCGTTGATGGAGTCCCAGAGACTTGCAAACACATTCCACGCGGTATCACCGATGATGTCGCCGCACGAATAGACCTGCTTCACCTCACCATCCCACCCGATGGTGTCGTGCATGTCCACGCCCTCAAGTTCCGCGTCATCCTCGCTAATCTCCTGCACCCGCTCCACGCGCACGCTCAGCACTTCGAGCGTGATGCGCGAGGCCCATCGCGGCATGTGGATGGAGGGACGCCACGGAATGTTGTCGATGCTCGCACCGTCATCATCGGTCCACGAAGATATAAACGCGCCACGATCGCTCACCCACCCTTGCCGCATCGGTTCATCTATCGTTGGGTAGTGCTTGAGGTCGGCCCTATACCAAACATGCTCAGGCAAGTCGTTGCCGTCCTCATCGCAATATTGCACATCGCCACAGATTGCGGGCCAGCCTGTTATGTGAGTCTCTCGGACCCAGAGGATATCTCCGCCGGGCACGCCGTAGGGGCAGGGGCCTTCCCATCCCAAGGGGTAGCCGAAGTCCGCGCGGGACTCCCCTGGCCACAGATCGCCCGGAACGGGGTCTTGGTAGAACCCTTCACAGTCGGAATCGCACAAACCACCAGCCATTTCCAGCGGCGCGCTTCTGCCGCGAGGCGACTTGCGAAGGCAGCACGTCAAACATTCCACAGCGACGCCGGTTTCTGGTTGCGGCTTCATCACCCGCCGCGTCTGAGTCTTCCGCCCATCGAGGATCGCGCGCACCATCGGGCCGTTGAACAGGATCGGGCGTTCCTTCGTCGCTGTCTGGCTCATCTCTTCCTCCGTTGTGTCTCAAGGGTCTTGGCGAGTTTCTGGCCTTCGGCGTCAAGCACCGGCCCCTTGCCAAGCTGAATGCCGAACTCATCAACCAGCCGTTGGACCAGCACCGCCGGGCGGCTGCGGACCTTCTCGTTGGCGAGCCCCCGGCAGGCTGTGCGGACGGCCCCCTGCGTGATGTCTTTGTGGGAGCCAAGAACTTTCAGGTTGTTGCCGTTGACGCCGACACGCTTGAGCATGTCCGTTGCTGACTTTCCCGCCATCCATCCATCAGAGCCGATTTCTGGCTCTGGGTCTTTGCCTTCTTTGTCTTTGTCTTGTTCTTCTGGATGGATGGCTTCTTCTTCTTCTTCTTCTTCTTCTTCTAGGTCACGCACCGAGCGTGACGGTTGCGTGACGGGACCGTGACGCTTGCGTGACTGTCTCTTTGCATCTTGGCACCTTTTCTTGGCTGTTGGCCCGTTATGCTCGGTATAGCGAGGCAATAGCACCCCATCGCCGCTCGTTTTTAGCCACCCAACAGACTCCAGACACTCGGCAAATCCTGGTATCTCGACCATCGCATCTATGTCCGATAACGCCATAGAACGCATCAATCCGTCCTCGGAATGTGTATCTGCCATCGACCAAACCGCGACCAGTGCGCCGATCACCGTGACTCTTGTCACGTTGCAGCGTGACGCGAGCGTGACAACATGCGGATGGATTGAGATAGAGGTGCGGACCTTGATCCACTCATCAGCCATCTGTGGCCTCCGATCTGGATAGCCACACCCCAGGCTCGGCTGCGTACACCAGCGGGAGAACCCACAGATGACCGAGCCCAGGGCGTGTATATCCGTTGTCAGAAGGCATTGATTCTCCCTAGCAGGTGCACGCACCGCCAACATACCACGCCTCGCCGCCGCGCGTCAAGCCAGCGTCATCTCAGACTCATGGGCAATCACCACCCTGCGGCCAAGGTCGATCCAGTACCGCCCCCAGTCGTCACGCGCCGGGGCGCTGGTGGTCAAGCCTTGTACGCCCATCACCTTGCCGCCAGACGCCACGCGGGTCACGCGCCCGCCACGCCGGGGCATGACCGAGCCTGTGGCGTGGATGTCTCTTGCCGACACCATCACGCTATCGCCTACGCTGAACTTCTTTGGTCCGTAGACCCGCTGCATTGGACATTTCATACTTCACCCTCCCAATCTGTACTCGAACAGCCCACCCACGTCGCCAACGCGCCGACGCTGAATATCCATCGACCCAAACCGCTTCTTGCGGAAGTCCCTCAGCCTCGCTGAGATAGACGCCTGCGGATAACCCGTTGACAACTCCAACTCGCCCAGCGTGTGCCACTCGCCGTCACTCATGGCGTCCAGCACCTTCGTGTGCTGTGCGGCGAGCCTCAGCCCGTCGTGTTTGGGCACGAACGTCGCGCCGTCGCGCGCTGGCGGCTGCGGTCGCTGGCCGAACAGTCCGCCCTGGTTGTTGCGTTTGTGAGCCATAACCCGCCCGGCACCCGCGAGGGCACCGGGCAGGGAGAGAGAGAAGTGGCCTAGAACGGGATTTCGTCCTCAGTCATCGGTGCGGTTTGCTCTGGCGTCAGCCCCGCACTTGCCGCCGAGCCGTCGCCGCCACCCTCGCGGGCTTGCCATTCGGGGCTGCTCTTGATCGTGGCTTTAAGGTTGTCGCTGAACGACTCAAACACATTCATGTCTGGATTCTCGATGTCGAACACAACCCTGTTCGCGCTGGCTTGCGGCACAGGCGTCCCCTTGGTCATCGCCATAACCGCAGCCACGTTCGCGTAGGTCTTGCCGTTGTTGGAGTTGTGCGATACGTTCACAAAGCACGGCTTGCCGAGTATCCTGGACACATCGAACCCGGCCAGTTCGGACTCGTCAAACGACTTGCCGCGCCACGCCTCAAGGTGAGCTCGAAGTACCGCGTTCTCGTGAAGGCTCATCGTGTAGCGATGCCAGATTAGGAACGGTTCGCCGCTGTCCTGCCGCTCATCGCCGCACAACTCCCACCCTAGCAACACCTTGTGCTTGCTGTTCTTGTAGTGCTCGCTGTACTGCGTACCAAGGTCGATGACTTGTACGCATACCGCCGGATACGTTCCCGCTGGTACTGGCGTGAAGTCCCCGCCTCCGCTGTCTTTCGCAATGAATCCCATCACTACACCTTTCTTTTTGCTTCGTTGAACTCAATTATCTCATCTAACAAATATGCCGCGACATCCTCAATGAGCTCATGTGGCTTGCTCGAAAGGCTTACAGCCGCGTTTGCCATAGTTAGCGCGCGGCACACGCATACGCTGAGGTGTAAGCTATCCGCCTCTGTTGTAGTTACAGACCCAGTACAGTCATCGTCCCCATCCCACGATATTGTCACGGTCGCTCCCATCACTTTCCTTTCCGTGAGTCGTCTGCTATCTGTGGCTTGAGTTTGCTCACGCCCTCTTTGGTCTTACTGGTTACCACGGTCTCAAAACAATCATCAACTCGATGCGGCCCGATCATCTTTTTGGACTCGCCCGGCTTGAATGGCTGGGATATGAGGCAGCCGAGTACGGCGTCCATGTCGCCTTCGCACGCCTCAATCACCTCTTCCAGTGTTTGCTTCCGGTCGATGCACTTCGTTGTCTTGTTCGGTGCCGCGTACAGCCGCCGCCCGTTGCCAAGCTCGATGTCGCCGGAACGCTCAATCTGCCCCAGCAACGCCTTCTCAACGTCCGCGTTGTAGTCCCTGATCATCGACTTGAACGCGCACCACAGATCGTGCATCGCTGCGGCCTCGGTCTGGGTCGCGTCCCCGTTCTCTACCCGCTCCAGCAAGCCACTCAACTCGATGGCTCCCAGTACGATCTGGCCTGCGGTCCCTGGTGGTGTCGGTGGTGTCTGGCTCATAGCTTGGGTGCCCCATCAATGTCCTCCTCGTGAATCTCACGCCGGTACTCGCCGCCCGGACCCAGTATCAACAGCGGCAGCTCTGGTTCAACGCACGCCGAGTATGCCTCGTCCATACTCTCATCTGACACCTGTTGGCACATCTTGCGACCGAACGCCGCGAGCGCACGCGCTCTGCCGATCGGGTCGTCTGGCAGGCTCTCAATGTCACGCCACATCTTCTCGGCGGCGCGGTCGTGGTCGTCTGGGGTGTAGCCGCTCATGCCTTCGCTCCTCTATCTATCGTGGTCTGGATTTCCTCGCGGTTGATCGCCACCGAAGGCGGCGCGTCCACGCACAGTGTCGCATTTGTGCCGCCGCTTCTGGGCGGTCTCACCACAACCTTGATCCGCTCGCCGTTGCTGGCGGTGATGATAATGGACTCGCCGTACTTACGGCCTAGAGATAGCATCCGTGCTCTCCGTAGTGGCCGCAACCTCTCGCACTGCGATGGCGAACATTTTGCCAACTTCCTCTCTGGCCTCTTTAACCCTGGTGACCTCGCCAGCGCAGAAGTAGTCGGGTGAACTGTCGCAGCTCGCGTAGCACTTGTTCATCTCGTCGCGGGCAGCCACGTACCGCTCTAGTGCGGTTAGGAACCGCTCAATCGGTGTGGTCTCAAAGCTCATCACGTTCCTCCCTTGCGTCATCCACCCCAGCCTGCTCACGCGCAGACTCCTCACGCCCGCACTCGTCGCACTGCGGGGCGTCGGTGTCCCGCGTCATGAACAGAAACCCACACCTCAAGCACTCGGCAGGCTCCAGCCGCGAGTAGCAGTCCTCGCAATAGTTGCGGTCGCCAACGGCTCGCGTGGCGGGCTCGCGGCAGTGCGTGCATGAGAAGGTGGAGGTGGTCATGGTGTCCAATCTCCGAGGCACCACGCCACGTATTCCTCATCACTTGCGCACCCTCTTGGGGATACAAACTCAAAAACCCTGCCTACAGCATTGGCGTCCTGGGCTCGCGTTTTCATAGCGTTGGCTATGTCTCGGTAGTACGTTGACTTGGCATATAGCCCCGCCTCTTTAGCGGCCTTCGCTTCTTCGTCCCACGCAGCCAACCAAGCATGATACATAGCGTGTGCCACCCTTCGGCCCGCACGCACGGCGAACTCATACCGGTCAGCTTTTTTCTGGAACTGCTCTAGGTCGCTCATCACTCACCTCTCAAAGACGCCGCCGCCCCAGCCCCACGCGAGGCCGGGGTGGTGGTCGTCATTGCCACGCGGGGCCTAGCAAGCCCTCCCAGGATTGGGAACCGCGCGATGCTCCTAGGCGCGTCCGTGCGCCTGTTCACCGTCCTTGTACCAAGGAGGCAGTAATGGGCCACGCCCGGCGTGAACCGGACGCGCCCAGATGAAGAGAGAAGATCGGTCATTTGCCACCGCCCATCGGCCTGCCAACCGGGCCAGGCCGTAGCCGCTCGATCGCACTCGGAACCCACCAGCGCATGCCGTACCGCTTATCGCTCAGTTGGTCGGTGAGCTTGCGGTCGCGGGCGATCTTCCGCACGCGGGATGGCGACACATCGAGCACCTTGGCGAGCTGGCTGGTTGTCAATCGGTTCTTCATTGCTAGGACTCTATCGACCTGCGGGATAGTTTGTCAAGCGTAAATGTCCCGGATTCGGGATATTTTTTATTGACCCGCCACCGGCACCCGATACACTGGTGGGCACTGGAAAGGAAGATGATGCAAATAACGCTTGGCGACGGCATAGAGGACTATCGGCGGTTCTTGGCAATCAAGGATCTGCCGAAGTACCGGATACTCGGGGATGTTGCGACATTCCCCGACGAGTACGCGGGCACGGTCATGGGCGATATTATCGCCAAAGCCCATCCAGAACCATATGAGCCCGTGAGTGGCCTCTTCGACTACCAGCGCGACATATCAGAACTCGCAATCCAGAAGCGTAAGTTTGCGGTGTTCGCAGATTGCGGGCTCGGCAAGACGCTCATCATGCTGGAGTTTGCTCGCCACGCGATGGAGCATGCGAAGGGCCGCAACGTGCTGATCGTGTCGCCGCTGATGGTGATACCGCAAACAATTGGCGAGGCCGCGAGATTCTACGGCGATGACCTGCCGATCCAGCGGGTAGCCGCATCGGACCTAGACCAATGGATACATGAACCCCAATCGAGCATCGGCATCACCAACTACGAGGCCATCACAAAGGCCACAGACCAGGGCAAGATCGGCGCATTGATCCTTGATGAATCATCCATGCTCAAGAGCCATTATGGCAAGTGGGGCACGCATTGCATTGATCTGGGCCGCGGCCTTGATTGGAAGCTGTGCCTCACAGGAACACCAGCACCCAACGATCGGATAGAGTACGCCAATCATGCGGTATTCCTAGACCACTTCCCAACGGTAAACAGTTTCCTTGCTCGGTTTTTCGTGAATCGCGGACAAACCAATAACCGCTGGGAGCTGAAGCGCCACGCGGTGGGGCCGTTCTATCGGGCGTTGTCGCATTGGTGCTTGTTCCTGTCCGATCCCTCAGTCTACGGATGGGCCGACAACTGCCGAACGCTGCCACCCATCCATGTTCACATCCACGATGTCCCACTCACCAAGGCCCAAAGGGATCACATGGGCAATGAACTGGGCACAATGTTTGTAGATGGCATCGGTGGTATTGGTCAGAGAAGCGTGATCAGCCAACTCGCCAAGGGTCACTACAAGGGCGAGGCCGTGGCAACGAACAAGGATGGATTCATTCGTGATCTGGTCGAAAGCTGGCCGGACGAATCCACGCTGATCTGGTGTAACTACAACAGAGAACAAGACCACATGGAGCGGACGTTCCCGACCGCCGCGAGCATCCGTGGGGACACTGGCGAGCAAGACCGCCAAGACATGGTTGATGCGTTCAAGAGCGGCTCCAACAAGATCATGGTGTCAAAGCCGAAGATACTGGGGTTCGGTCTGAATCTCCAGGTATGCACGCGGCAAGTATTCAGCGGCCTCCAAGATAGCTATGAGAGTTACTACCAAGCGGTGAAGCGGTCCAACCGTGTAGGGTCCACAATGCCGCTCAATGTTCACATACCTGTAACCGAACTCGAAGCCCCGATGGTGGAGAATGTTCTCCGCAAAGCCAAGATGGTCGAATCTGACACGAAGCAGCAGCAAGAACTATTCATGGAGTACAGCCAATGATTGACGGGACATTCCACATCCATCACGGCGATTGCATCGAACACATGGCGACGATGGAAGCCGCGTCTATGGACATGGCTGTATTTTCGCCACCATTCCCCAGCCTGTACGCGTACACGTCCGAGGCGTCAGACATCGGCAATAGCGAGGATCTTGGCGGCGATGCCAGATTGCATCTTGGATTCTTCTATCGCCAACTCGCAAGGATTGTGAAGCCGGGCCGGGTGGTGTGCGTTCATGTCTGTCAGATACCCCGAATGAAGCGCACAGGCGGCGTTGGTTTGTGCGACTTTCGCGGGCTCAACATCCGGCTGGGCGAGCGTTCGGGATTGGTCTACGAATACGATTGGCTGATCCACAAGAATCCGCAGGCGCAAGCGATCCGCACCAAGAGCCGAGAGCTTCAGTTCTCTGGGCTGGAGGCTGATCGCGCGAAGACCAGGGGCAGTCTTGGCGATTACATCATTAAGTTCCGGGCACCCGGCGATAATGAAGTGCCGATCAGGGGTGAGGGCGGTGTGTCAAGGAATGAATGGATCGCGTGGGCCGAAGCATCATGGACCGACATCCGCGAAACCGACACGCTGAACGTGAAAGCGGGCCGCGGTGAGGATGACACAAAGCACATATGCCCGCTCCAGCTTGGCGTGATTGATCGTCTGGTGCGACTCTTCTCGAATCCCAATGAGATTGTGTTTTCGCCGTTCACTGGCATCGGCAGCGAAGGCTATGTGGCGGTGAAGCATGGGCGGCGGTTCTACGGGTGCGAGTTGAAGGATGAATATCACCGGGCGGCGATTGAGAATCTGGAGAAGGCCGTGGCGTACAGCGAGGACCAGATGGCGTTGTTTGCAGGAGGCGCAACATGAACGATGGCCTAACCCCCCAGCCCGTCACGTTCGCCCAGATCGACGCCTGGGTACGCCACCCCATCGCCCACGAACTCCGCGAGGTGCCCGTAGAATCGCTCGTGCTGGGCTACAAGGCCGCGCATATGTACTGGACCCACAAGCCACGCGAACAGCGGCCACCGGACCACCAGGCCGACTACGACCGCCTCTACGCCTCGATCAAGGCCAACGGCATCCAGAGCCCGCTGATCTGCTACACGCCCCCGGCTGAACTGTTCACGGGCGAGGGCGAGCCGCCCACCCACGTCCTCATCGGCCAGCGACGCGCCGAGATTGCCAAGATGCTGGGCATTGAGCGGGTGATGATCGCGGACGTGCTCGAGGATCTGGACGGCTGGTCTCCGCTCGAGCGTGATTCGCGGCTGCCTGCGCTGGTAAGGGCGTTGGGCGAGACGAGGTATTAAATGCGATACCAAATCAAGATAGGCGACACTTTTGGCCTCTGGGTTGTTGTTAGCACCCCGCCATCTACATGCGACAAGAAGCATCGCCACAGTGAATGTTCATGTATCTGCGGGCATACTAAGATGGTTCGCAACGATCATCTAGGGTCTGGGCGAAGTAACGGATGCCGCGCTTGCACAACAATCACCCACAACATGACCAACTCAAAGGCCTACCACACATGGGAAGGCATGATTGATCGGTGCGAAAACACCAAAAACAAGTGCTATCAGAGGTATGGCGGCAGGGGGATACGGGTGTGCTCTAGGTGGATGAGTTTTGAGAACTTCTACGAAGATATGGGAGACCCGGCCACAGGATTAAGCATCGACCGCATCGACAATGACAGTGGGTATTGTCCTGAGAACTGCCGGTGGGCAACACCAAAACAGCAGGCACGCAACACCAGCGCTAACCGCCTCATTACACACGAAGGGAAAACACTCTGCCTAACTGCGTGGGCAGAATGGACCGGGCTCGCCGTTTCTACACTCGCGAGCCGCTTGGATCGCGGCTGGTCCTCCGAACGAGCACTGACAACGCCTCCGCAAAAGTCTTGAGCCCATCCAAGCACCCGCACAGCGGGAGTAGCCCCGGCTTGACACCGTACATCACCCACAGATACCACCTCATCGGCATGGGAACCCCCCGCCATTTGACCCACAGCCATCGCACGCGTCCCTGAGCGTCCGCATATGGGCGTGTGGCGGCCCTGTCGCCCCACCACAGCAGCGTCATGGCGGCATCGGTGAGGCCAGCGTCACGCATTGTCACGCTTTGACCCACCCTGCCACGCCTTGCCACGCTACCGCAATCGCACAAGACCAGCCCCTTGCAACTCTTGGAGGGCGGTCAACGGGCCGGGGTCGCCAACCGGGGCCGCGCCCGCACAGCACGCCAGACTATCCGCGCTGAATCTCAGCGAGCCCGCCCACGAGAACGGTACGCGGGTCGCCGGTGCCCCATCCACAGGCACCCCCGACGCCGCGAACTGGAT
>JAJFFU010000211.1 GCA_021776465.1 Parvularculaceae bacterium | reverse complement strand
TTTCCTGATCAGACGTTGTCAACACAACAACCGGGATCAGTTTTGTACGCTTATCTTTGCGAAGTTTCTTCAGGACATCGAGCCCGTTCAACCCCGGCATGTTGAGGTCCATTAGAATGAGGTCAGGCGTTGGCGACGTTTCTGGCGATGCGTAATTATTTTCGCGAAACAAATAGTCGAGCGCCTCTTGTCCACTAGATACGATTTGCAGCGACGCCGACGTCGCGCCCTGCGCTGCGATGCGCCTCACAATTTCCTGATCGGCCTTGTCATCTTCGATCAGCAAAATGACGGGATTAATGGCCTCCATCATATTTCTCCTGCCACGGGCCGGCGAGTATCAAAACAATACAGCGCCGCGGGGGTGTTTAATTTGATAATTTCATGGATACAATTGAATTCCCTAATCGCATTATGCAGCCGTCTCGATCGCTTTGGCGCGTTTCAGCGAAAACTTGAAACAAGCGCCGCCGGCGGGCGACTTCTCGACCCAGATACGTCCACCGAACGTTTCGATGGTCCGTTTACAAATCGCCAGCCCTATGCCGGTGCCTTCATAAGCGTCACGACTGTGCAAGCGCGTCAGCGGCTCGAATATTCTTTTCGTGTCATTCTCGTCGATCCCAATGCCGTTATCTTCAACGCTCAAGATAATGTCATTACCAGATTGTTCCGCGGAAAATTTCACCGATGGCGCGCGACCGGGCGCCGTAAATTTCAACGCATTGCCGGCAAGGTTTTGGTAAACTTGTGTCAACAACGTCGGCTCCGCCATGACGGGCGGCAATTCGTCATAAAGGACGACCGCGCGCAGATCACGACATTGCTGAGATAACGCAGTCATGGCTTCAGCAATACAATCATTCGGATTGACAGGTTCCGGCAAGAGGCCTTCTGCGCGAATCCGCGACAAGCTGAGCATATCCTTGACGAGATTGCGCATTCTTTCAGCCGACGACGTTATCGCTTCGAGATCGGCTTTCGCCTTTTCGGGAATTTCACCACCTAAGTCTTCCTCAAGAAAGCCACTGAAAATTGTGAGCTTGCGCAGCGGTTCTTGAAGATCATGCGATGCAACACGCGCGAATTGTTCAAGCGCAGCATTCGATCGCTGCAGTTCCTCGCTGTCTTCCATTTGCTTGGTGATGTCAGTCGACGCGACAAACAAATTGCGTTGGCCCGTCGTTTCATCAAAGTAGGGAACCTTATCGGTACGCACCCAACCGCGCTGACCAGCAGACGGCGTGTATTCCTCCACAATGCCAAATAAGGGCTTTCCGCTATTCAAAACCTGCAAATCGTCATCGTGATATTTTTTCGCCTGCTCAGGGAACAAATCATATGTACTTGCGCCCTCCGCGTCTTCCACGGAGACGCCCATGGAATCGGCCGCTGATTTATTCAACCGAACGATCCCGTTCTTGTCGTCTTTCAGCCACAGCCTGATCGGCACATTGTCGAATATCAGCTGCAGCTCTTTTTCCCGCCGTCGTGCTATTGCTGCAGATGATCGCTCAACTGTCACATCCCGCATCGTTGCAACGGCGCCAATTTTTTCGCCTTCTGCGCCGTAAAGAGTTGCGGCGTTAGCGATAATCGTACGCCGCGGCAGTCCCTTTGGCGAGATGATCATTTCCTGACCATAAACTCCGGTACCATTGTAAGCCTGTATCAGTGGAATATTTTCTGTTGCGAGCGCCGTCTTGCCATCTGGTTCATATAGATCATAGGCCTGCGCCAATTCCTGGGCCGCTGTCGCTTTGGCGTCCAATCCGTGAAAGTTCTTTGCCGACTGGTTGAACAGCGACAAGGCGCCTTTTGCATCACATGCAACAATGCCGTCACTTACATTGTTTAGCACCGCCTCCAGGAACGCCGCGTCCCGAGCGCGTTCCCTGGTGACAAGCCGTTCGGCCTCGCTGTATCGGTACATAAGCACGAAAATTCCCGAGAATAACAACCCGACTCCAAGCACGACAAAACGTAGCGACGAGCGCACATTTTGCAGGAATTCCTGTTTCGGCCAGACCTTTACTCCCCAGTTGATATCGTAAAAATCAAGTGCATCCGTAACGCCCCAACGCGCGGCGTTGTCACCCTTTGATTTAGCGCTCTCAAACACCAATTCACCGTCGCGATACAGCGAAACGCCATGGCGGTTGAAATAATCCTTCGAGAGCTCCGTCGTTACCAGCACATCAAGATCAAAAACGCCAATAATTAATCCCTCGGCTTCACCCTCCAGATAAATAGGCAAAAACGTGACGTACTGCCCATGTCCGCTCATTATTCCGAATGGCTCAAGGCCGCCATCTGCGATTTGCACAGATGCGATTCTTCGAAGCTCCGCGCGGCCGCCAGCGATGGTTTTTTTTATTTCATCCGTAGACACATCTTCGCGCAGCCGATCGATCCAGTTAACTTCAAGGGCGAGATCTGAATGTCCAACAGCCAGCAAATCTGCGCCTCTGTTTAAATACTTACGCACTTCCGCCCGCCGTTCATCCTCCGGCGCACCGCGCAAAAATTCCCGCCGCTGCGCCATGCGCCGCAAGTCCAGAAATCGCGACGCCAACGCACCTTCAAGCGTGCTTCTGATGAAGATAGATTCCTGCTCGAGCTCCGCTCGAATGCGTTTTGTTTCGTTCTTCTCGAACTCCAAAGACAACGAAACGGCAACCATCATCGTGACAGCAACGCCGGCAAACGTAATCCAGCCATGCGATGCATTGAGTTCCTTGAAAATAATTTTTCCGCGAAAGGTCGTCACCAGCAAGCCCGCGCTCAGGACAATGAACCCGAATGACGTGTGCACCGCCATCCGGGTCAAGCTGCTCCAACCATACGCAGTTTCCACTTGCGACAAATATCCAAGCAGCGCGACGATCGCCAATGCAGTGGAGGTAAGAATGAGAACGCGTTTTAAAATAAAGTCGCGACGTGATTGCGCTGACCGAACGCTCAGCAGCAAAATGAGGCCCGACAGCAAGAAACACAACGCCGTGTTCGGCGCCATTCGGCCCGGATGTGACGTCTGAACCGTAATGTAATGTTCCATCGACGCCTGGTCGATTCCCAGATCTATCCCGAATATATATTGGATGAGCGTCGCAAAGCCGACAGCAAAAACGAACAGGCCGCACAAAAACGTAATACTTCGAATTTTTAAACTGTGCGCAATCAGGCCAGCACCGCTTAACAGGAACGCCAGCGCCGTATTATATTGCATTGGCGCGAAACTTGGGAACACCTGGATGAGCATTTCATTCGTCGTGTACCAGCCGAACAACACAGTAGCGCCAAGAGACAGGACCAAAATACCTGCAATTCTCGCAATCATTCTGTTTTTGTGTTCGTCGTTCATAAGCTCGTTCATTTCTGGCCCATCACGTTGTTTACCGGAACGGCAAATCCGTTTGCCCTGAAAATCCGGTAGAATTTTGCGCTATTATGTTGGTTACAATAGAGACTATCACGGTGAAGACTTAGTTATTTTTACCAATTCCCGCATGCGAAGCAGTTAACGTTCTAGGCTGCGTAACGATAACGACGCGCCCCTATTCATCGAGCATAATCAACATGTTTTTCGAATTATTTCGAGAATTTTCTGGCGTCAAAGCCTTTGCGAGCGGGCCATAGAGATATTAATTTCGAGCGCAAAAAATTAACCAGATGTATTTGGAATTCGACGTCCAGCGACGGCCATCAGCTGCGCGCAATAGCCTGACGCGCGAGATGCGTCTGGGGACTGTCTTTCATCAAACTTTCTTTAACATTCACTTTTCGGCGTTCCGGCTTTACCAGTATTCCGAACGCTACTGTAATCTTATCATCAGGAATTCCATCGTCCATGGCGCTTCCCACACGCATAATCTGTTTGACGGAGGAAACCGTCGAAACTTTGTACCTGATGGGAGAAGAAGATCGGATCGTCGGCGTATCCGGCTTTGTCGTTCGCCCGCCGGAAGCACGCCGCAAACCCAAAGTGTCGACGTTCATTGAGGCAAAGACGGACGAAATTATTGCGCTGAAACCGGATCTCGTTTTCACATTCTCTGATATGCAGGCGGACATTACCGCCAATCTGATCCGCGAAGGACTGCAGGTCCACGCATTCAACCACCGAACCGTCGAAGGGATCTTCGACATGATCCGCACGGTCGGGGCGCTGATCGGCGAACCGGGAAAGGCGCACATCTTGTCGGATGACTTGCAAACGCGTGTTGACGCCGCAAAGGTCAAAGCAAAAACGCTAAGGCGCCGACCGCGTATCTATTTCGAAGAGTGGGACGATCCGATGATCTCGGCGATTGGCTGGGTGTCGGATCTGATCGAGATCGCCGGCGGCGAAAACGTATTTGCCGAGCAGGCGTCTAAGCACGGCGCAAAGGACCGCATCGTCTCGGCCGAGGACGTGATCGCCGCGCGGCCCGATATCGTGATCGGCTCATGGTGCGGTAAAGGATTTAAAAAAGACGCCTTCGCCGCGCGCGCAGGTTTCGCCGACCTGCCGGCGGTAAAAAATAACAAGCTCTACGAAATCAAATCCGCAATAATTCTGCAGCCCGGCCCCGCTGCGTTGACTGACGGTCTCGACGCCATTCAGGAGATAATATTCGCGCAAGAGTGAAACATGCGCGATCCATTAGTATGGCCGGTGAAACGCCCGCATGTGGAACGCCGCCTGTTCCTCTGTATACCGATAGTTGGCTCCGACGGGACAGGCGACCCGTGATCGGCAACCGGAAGACATGCAGTCAGCGCCAGCCGGCCGGCGAACATGCGTACTGCACGCGGCGACGTCATATGCGCCTGTTCCATCGAATGCGCTAACGGGGCAAGCGCTCAGGCAAGGTTTCTCCATACAATTATCGCACGGGCGCGGTCGGTCGTCACGCGGCGGCAAGTCCATCGCCACATCAAATCCGAGCGCCCCGCGCCATGCATGCCACAATCCGAAATCCGGATGGATGAGCATGCCGATCGCCGAGGGTTTAACCGGCTCGGCTTTCTGCGCCCAGCGAATGAACGGCATGAGCGGCGCCGTAAACGGGAAGTAAGCGTGCGCACCAAGATCGCCCGCGAGGGCGGAAATTACGCGATAGGACCAGCGATCAAGCGGGCTCGGCCGACCATCACGATACTCCGGTGACGCGGCGAACCCGGCCCATTGCTCGCCGCCGACAAAGCCAAGCATGACCAGCGTGCGCGCAGATGCGCCTTGCGGCAGGTCGTCAGGGCCCGGATGAAAGGCGCCGCGAAAGGCAAGGCCGCTTACCTCGGCCGCGGCCCGCACATTATCCAGCGTCACATGTTCCGCCGATATTTGCCGCCAACCTCAAACAGCGTGTCGGAAATCTGCCCAAGCGAGCAATAACGCACTGCCTCCATCAATACGGCGAAGACGTTTTCATCGCGCACGACGGCGTCCCGCAAGCGCTGCCGGACTGCTTCCGACTGTTCCGGATCGCGCGCCTGAAAGTCACGCAGGCGGCGGATCTGGCTGTCTTTTTCTTCTGTGGTCGAGCGTTGCAATTCGGGCTGCAATGCTTCTTGTCCCTCCGGATTAAGGAAGGTATTGACGCCGACGATAGGCAGTGAACCGTCGTGCTTTTTGTGTTCGTAATAAAGGCTTTCTTCCTGGATCTTGCCGCGCTGATAGCCTGTCTCCATGGCGCCCAGGACACCACCGCGATCGGCGATCCGTTCGAACTCCTTCAACACGGCTTCTTCGACAAGATCGGTCAGCTCATCAATGATGAAGGCGCCCTGATTGGGGTTCTCGTTTTGCGACAGGCCCCATTCCTTGTTGATGATCATCTGGATCGCCATGGCGCGGCGCACGGAATGCTCCGTAGGCGTCGTATAGGCTTCATCAAAGGCGTTCGTGTGCAAGCTGTTGCAGTTGTCATAGACCGCGATCAACGCCTGCAGCGTGGTGCGAATATCATTGAAATCCATCTCCTGGGCATGCAGCGACCGGCCGGACGTCTGGACATGATATTTCAGTTTCTGCGAACGCTCATTGGCGCCGTACATATCGCGCATGGCAATCGCCCAGATGCGCCGAGCGACGCGGCCGATCACCGAATATTCCGGGTCCATGCCGTTTGAGAAAAAGTACGAAAGGTTCGGCGCGAAATCATCGACCTTCATGCCCCGCGCAAGATAGGACTCAACAAACGTAAACCCGTTCGACAAGGTGAATGCGAGTTGCGAGATCGGGTTCGCGCCGGCTTCTGCGATGTGGTAGCCGGAAATTGATACCGAGTAAAAATTGCGCACACGATTTTTAACAAAGTAGTCCTGAATGTCGCCCATCATTTTCAACGCAAATTCCGTTGAGAAGATGCAGGTGTTCTGGCCTTGATCTTCTTTCAAAATATCGGCCTGCACCGTCCCGCGAACAGTTTCCAGCGCCCAGGCGCGCACCTTGTTCGCTTCGTCTTCTGTGGGCTTGCGGTCGTTCTCTTTTTCAAACTTCGCCAGTTGCTGGTCGATCGCCGTGTTCAGGAACATCGCCAGGATCATCGGCGCCGGCCCATTGATGGTCATCGAAACCGATGTGGACGGCGCGCACAGATCGAACCCGTCAAAAAGCGCATTCATATCATCGAGCGTCGCGACCGACACGCCGGAGTTGCCGACCTTGCCGTAAATATCCGGGCGCTCATCGGGGTCCCAGCCATAGAGCGTGACGGAATCGAACGCCGTCGACAGGCGCTTCGCATCGGAATCTTTCGACAGATATTTAAAGCGCTTGTTGGTCAGGAATGGATCGCCCTCGCCCGCAAACATCCGCGTCGGGTCTTCGCCCTCGCGTTTGAAGGCAAAAACGCCCGCAGTGTAGGGAAATGATCCCGGCAAATTCTCACGCAGCATCCAGGTCAGCAATTCGCCGTGGTCTTCATAACGCGGCAACACAACTTTTCGAATTTCCGTGCCGGACAGGGTTGTGCGCGTTAGTTTGGTGCGGATTTCCTTGTCACGGATTTTCACGACATATTCGTCGCCCGCGTAACTCTCTTTAACATTAGACCAGTTTTCGAGAAGATTGCGCGCCCGCGTATCGAGGCGTTCTTCGCGTTCGATAATAAGTGACCCAAGCGAGGCGCCATCTCCGCCCGATTGCTCAAGCAATTCCTGCGACCGTTTCAACTGTTGCAGTTCACGAGCGACCGTTGATTGCTGGCGCGCTTTATCGTGATAGCCGCGCACACTGTTTGCTATGTCCGCCAGATAGCGCTGTCGCGACGGCGGCACGATTGCGTCGCGCGCCGACGGCATACGTTTTTTGTTTGCTGCAAACCGCGTTTCGGGCAAGGCGAACCCGTTTCCTGCAAACTTTTCCCGCAAGCCCACATAAAGACCGGTAACGCCGTCATCCTGGTAGCGCGCCGCGATGGCGCCGTAGACCGGCATCTCTTCCGTTGGTTTTGTAAAGTCCTCGCGGTTGCGCTGCACTTGCTTGCGCACATCGCGCAAGGCGTCTTCTGCGCCCTTGCGGTCAAACTTGTTGATCGCCACCACGTCAGCGAAATCGAGCATGTCGATTTTCTCAAGCTGCGAGGCGGCGCCAAATTCCGGCGTCATGACGTATAAGGAAACGTCCGACAAATCGGCGATGGCGGCGTTGCCCTGCCCGATGCCCGGCGTTTCAACGATGATCAGATCAACGCCGGCGGCCCGCGCCGCGTCTACGGCCTGATAGAGAAAGCCGGGGACTTCGCTTTCGGAATCGCGCGTCGCGATTGACCGGAAGAAAATTTGCGGCGCGTCTATAGAGTTCATCCGTATGCGGTCACCGAGGAGTGCGCCGCCGCTTTTTCGCCGCGACGGGTCAATGGCGAAGACAGCAATTTTGAACGCGCTTGAATCCATCCGGAAGCGCATGACCAATTCATCGCAAAGGGAGGACTTGCCCGATCCGCCAGTGCCGGTAACGCCGAGAATGGGCGCGCGGGTCTCGTTCGCCGCCGCTTTTTCCAGCGCGGCAAGGCGCTTGTCGTCCACCCGTCCCTGTTCCAACTCGGTCAGGAAGCGCGCCAGCGAACCCCAGCCGGCGTCGCCAAGCTTTTCAACATCTGCGCCGCCAGTTTCAACCGGATCGAAATCGGCGCGCTTGATCATGTCTTCGATCATGCCTTGCAGGCCGAGTTTCTGTCCGTCCGCAGGCGAATAGATGCGCTCAACGCCATATTCATGCAGCGCCTTGATTTCCGTTTCGACGATGACGCCGCCACCGCCGGCAAATATCTTGATGTGGCCGGCGCCGCGTTCGCGCAAAAGATCGACCATGTATTTGAAATATTCGACATGGCCGCCTTGATAGGAACTGACGGCGATCCCTTGTACGTCTTCCTGAATGGCGGCCGTAACAATCTCGTCGACAGAGCGATTGTGACCGAGGTGAATGACCTCAACCCCTGACGATTGCAGGATGCGCCGCATGATGTTGATCGCCGCGTCGTGACCGTCAAAGAGGCTGGTCGCCGTGACGAACCGCACTTTGTTGTTGCGCGCGCCCGCATCACCGCCCTCGTTCTGCGCGGCCGGTTTGTCGGCGAGTTTTACGTCATCTGGCATTGCGGTCTCCTGATATTCGGGCCGTGTGGCTCATAATTCGTCATCGGCGAGCGCCATGACAGTATCGGCGCCGGCCGTCGCGTCCGCTTCGAGCGCGAGAGCGCGTGGCAGAATGCGTTCGCCATAGAATTTCGCGGTCGTGATTTTCGCTTTCAAAAAGCGTTGGTCGCCGTCGCCTGTCTTCAGAGAAGACGATGCAATGAGCGCCGCTTTCGCCATCAACCATCCGCCCGCAACTGTTCCCCATAATCGCAGATAGGGCATGGCGCCGGCGGCAGCGTCGCGGGCGTCGCCTTTGTGGCTTTCGAGCATCCACGCGGTCGCATCTTCAAGGGAGCGTAAACCGGCGTTCAGGGCTTTGCGAAGGCTCGCCAGTTCATCGCCGACATCAGCGAGCGCGCCGTCAAGTTCGCGCATCTCGCTAATAAATTTCGTAGCCTCCGCGCCGCCGTCGCGCGCCAGCTTACGCCCGATCAGATCCATGGCTTGAATGCCGTTGGAACCCTCATAGATTTCCGCAATCTTGGCGTCGCGCATAAATTGCGCCGCGCCGGTTTCTTCGATGAACCCCATGCCGCCGTGAACCTGAACGCCGTTCCACGCCGCTTCCGAGCCCACTTCCGAGCCCCACCCTTTGACAATCGGGATCAACAAATCGACCCGCGCCTGCGCCGCCGCCCGCGCGCTATCGTCAGGCGCGCGCAAAGCAACGTCAAACTTACCGGCTGTATAATAAGCGAGCGCCCGCGAGGCTTCGGTCAACGCGCGCATGGTCATCAGCATACGGCGCACATCGGGATGACGGATGATGGCGACCGAGTCCGGGCTCTCGCCGGCAATGTCGCGCCCTTGCACGCGTTCGCGCGCAAACGCAGCGGCTTTCTGATAAGCGCGCTCGGCAATCGCGACGCCTTCCAGGCCAACAGAGAGGCGCGCATTGTTCATCATCGTGAACATATAGGCGAGGCCCTTGTTCTCTTCGCCAACGAGGTAGCCGACGGCGCCTTCATTCTCGCCATAAGACATGACAGCCGTCGGACTGGCGTGAATGCCCATCTTTTCTTCCAGCGACACACAGCGCACATCATTGCGTTCGCCCAGCGATCCGTCTTCGTTCACCAGAAACTTCGGCACGATGAAAAGGGAAATGCCTTTCACGCCCTCCGGCGCATCCGGGGTCCGGGCCAACACCATATGAACGATATTGTCGGTCATTTCGTGGTCGCCATAGGTGATGAATATTTTCTGTCCGGATATACGGAACTGATCGCCATCGCGTGCCGCTTTTGCGCGCACTTGCGCCAGATCCGAACCGGCCTGCGGCTCCGTCAGCTGCATCGTGCCGGTCCATTCGCCGGAAATCATCTTCTCTAGGTATGTCGCTTTTTGCGCCGGCGATCCGTAGCGGCTGACGGCTTCAACAGCCGCCTGCGTCAACATCGGACAAAGCGTAAAGGCCATGTTCGACGAATGCCACAGATCAAACAGGCCAGTTGCAACCAGCCAGGGCAATCCCTGCCCGCCGAAGTCCGGATCGAAAGGAACCGCATTCCAGCCGCCCTCGACAAATTGTCCGTATGCGTCCTTCCACCCGTCCGGTGTTCGAACGACGCCGTTTTCCAGATGCGATCCTTGCGTGTCGCCAACCCGGTAAAGCGGCGCCAACACACCGCTGGCGAACTTGCCGCCTTCTTCGAAAATTGTCGCGAGCAGTTCTTCGCTAAGGTCTTCGCCGCCGGGCAACGCTGCAACGTCGTCGAAGCCAGCGAGCTTTGTCGCCACAAACTGCATGTCAGCGATCGGCGCGGCGTAGTCTGTCATCGATTTTCGGTCCCTGTGGATGCTTCGCGTCAGCGCGGAGCCTTTGCCCGATTTCTAGATCAATATTGCCGCCG
The DNA here is from genome assembly GCA_021776465.1 of Parvularculaceae bacterium. Lineage (GTDB taxonomy): Bacteria > Pseudomonadota > Alphaproteobacteria > Caulobacterales > Parvularculaceae > Hyphococcus. Next base: position 1,016 of record JAJFFU010000211.1, on the reverse strand, counting down.
GCGCTAAGGCGTTCCGGGCGCAAATATTGACGATCGCATACGCAAAAGGCCGGGCGCGAAAAGACAACGTCCGGTGACAATATACTCAGGGCATTGTGTGGGCGCGCGTCGCTTATTTGTCAAATGCATATAATTAATACATTATGCAGAAAATGCATACGTTATGAACGCTGCCAAACTAAAACATATTGTCGCCGTCGACCGCCATGAATCGATCAGCGCCGCGGCCCGGTCGCTTAACCTGACGCAGTCAACGGTCAGCCGGAGCCTCGCCGATATTGAGGCGGAGATCGGCTACGCCCTGTTTGACCGCCGCGCTCGCGACGTCATCGCGACCGAACGCGGCCGACCGTTTATCAATCGCGCCGCGCGCATCATTTCCGATCTTGATCAACTCTCCGAAGACGCCCGCGCGTCACGGGAAACGGGCGAGACGCTGATCAGGGTCGGCGTCAGCCCGGCCTCGATGCAAGGGCTGATCAATAACACCGTTCGCGAACTGTCGCTGCGTCACACCGACCTGCGTGTCCATCTGGAAGCGACCTCGGCGGCGAGCGGCGTTCGCGCTTTGCGGCGCGGCGACATTGACCTGCTGGTCGGGCCGGAAGCGGAAATGAAAAACGATGCAGCGTTCTCGGTTACACATCTGGGGTTTTTAAAAACGCATCTGTTTACGCGAAACCGCCACCCGTTAGCGGAAAAAACCAATATCAACCGCGAAGACATCAAAGACTTTCCCGTCATCGCCCCTGATCGCATGAGTTGGCATACGGACCGTCTGCGAACGCTGTACGCATCCATGGGCGGCGACGCCGCGCGGCGCATGCACATTATCGAATATTTTCCGCTGGTCGCCGATATGGTCGCCGGCAGCGATGCGATTGGCGTCATCGGCGCGGAATATTCCGCCTCAAAAGCGTTTATGCGCCGCTTTGCATTGCTTGATTTTGCGCTATTCGAACCGCTCGCCATTGGCTACGCGGTGCGAAAACGGTGGCTGCCGACACAGGCCGTGC
>JAJFFU010000022.1 GCA_021776465.1 Parvularculaceae bacterium | reverse complement strand
GCTTTCTATGCTCCTTCAAACATCGGCGAGACGACTGCCGGCACAGGCATTTCGCCTGGATCGCGCATGCGACGTCAAAAGGAGACTAAAATGGCTACAGGAACGGTCAAATGGTACAATTCGCAAAAAGGCTTCGGCTTTATTGAGCCAAGCGACGGTGGCAAAGACGTGTTTGTCCACGCCACTGCGCTTGAGGCTGCAGGCGTCCGAAGCCTGCCTGATGGGCAATCAGTCAGCTACGAGTTGACAGAGGATCGCGGCAAGACTTCTGCGACATCTCTCAAACTTGAGGGCTAGTTGCGCGCCACGCGAGGCGGTTTTGCGAAACCGTTTCGCACGGCGTGTGAGGTCACAATGAACGATGAAATACAAAGCCATCGTTATGGCATTGGCGAAACCGTGACGTTGTCCGCTGGATTTGGATACGCCCGGGAAGCTGAAACCGTATACAGTATTGTCGCCTTGCTTCCCTCTAACGGTGCGCAGCTTCAATACCGCATACGCAGCGAGATGGAAAAGTTCGAACGCGTTGCTGCCGAAAACGAACTATCGCCGCCGCGCGAACAGTAAGCCACGACGAATATCGCTCGCCCATTTAAAAAAAGGACGCCGATTATGCAATTGTCTGAAAAAACGAACCCACCGGTCGTCAATGCAGAAAAAAGCCAGCCGCGGCGCTCATTGTCGCCCGGTGTGCGAAAAGCGGCGCGCGAAGCGGCAGAAGCGGCGGCTTTGAAGGAAATCAATGACGCGGCGAAAATTCGCCAGGCAAAGACAGCGAAATTAAAGCAGTTGCGACTTCGGGAAATGGCGCAAGACTAACGCCCTTTCTCCATTAAGAAATTTTTGTAAGCGCGTCGCGATGGCGGCGCGCTTCTTTTATGTAGCTGGCCGAACCGATTAGCGCGTATTTGTCTTCGCCGTCCTTCAGGTCGCGAAACTTTTTCGCTGGCATGCCGGCCCACATTTCGCCTGCGGGGACGACTTTGCGGGGGCTGAGAAACGCCCCGGCGGCGAGCATGGCGCCGGTTTCGACGACGGAGCCATCTAGCATCGTCGCGCCCATACCGACAAAACCGCCGTCGTGAACATGCGCCCCGTGCAACAGGGCTTTGTGTCCGATGAGTGCGTTCGCGCCGATCAAGGTCGGCAGCCCGCCTATTTCAGGATTGTCGACATGGATGACGGCGCCGTCTTGTACATTTGCGCCGGCGCCGACGACGATTTTATTTTCGTCGCCGCGTAATACGCATCCATACCAGATGGACGCATTCTCGCAGACCTCAACATCACCGCACACGACGGCGCCCGGTGCAATAAATGCTGTGTCGTGAATTTTCGGTGTCTTGTCGCCGATAGCGAAGATCAGGGGCTTCATTAATTTCCTTTCGCCGCATCGGGCTGGTTTTCCGGGCGCGCCTTTTCGAATGCCGGTAGCTTCATACACCGCTCATAGATGTCCGTAAGGCGCGGCATATCCGTGGTGTCAATTCCAAACCGTTTGGCGGCGAACATTTGTGGAACGAGGCAGCAATCAGCGATCGTTGGCGTATTGCCGATACAATAATCGCCGCCATAGGCCGCCGCCATTTTCTCCGCCGCACGCATGGCGCCGCCCGGCCATTGGTCAAGCCATGCTGTCATGGCGCCATTATCAAGCTCAAGTGTTTTCTTTAAATATGTCTGCATACGAAGGTTCATGAAGGGCTGCGCTTCGCAGGCGAGCGTCGCGGCGATGGCGCGGGCGTGTCCGCGCGCCGCTAAGTTTTCAGGGAGTATCGAGGGCCGCGGGTAAGCGTCCTCAAGAAACTCCATGATCGCCAGCGATTGGACGACAATCGCGCCGTCATCGGTCTCAAGGGCGGGCACAAGACCGGCCGGGTTTTTTTCCAGATACGCCGGCTCTCGCTGCTCGCCTTTAAGCAGGTTTACAGGATGATAGTCGTAGTCGAGACCTTTCAACGCCAAAGCGATGCGGACCCGATAGGTCGCGCTCGATCGCCAATATCCGAAGAGTTTCATCGCTCTGCCTCGCTTCGTGTCAAATTGACTTAAATGCTTGTCATATTGTTCGCAAATTATTTGGCGTAACGAGGCAGATTTCCCTGGCAATAATTGCCAAGGGTAAGATGCGCCATGCTTTCGGAAAAACAAGTCGACGCTGTGGAAGAGACCGCCGCCGAGTTGCAACGACGCCGGGATAATCGTCCGGCCGCAAATGCAGGCGAACGTCCGAACGCAAAATCAGGCGAGCCGAGCCAACGCGACAAGGATCGGCTTTGGGCGAAGAAAAATCTGCGCTTTAAAGGCGGTGAGCCGTGTCTGGACTGCGCCAACGCGCTCCGGATTTTTGAGCGTCATTCCTCTTTCACGGGCCGTTTCCGGTATAATGACACGCTCAATAAGGTCATGGACAAAGGCGCTGTCATGCTCGACTGGCGCGTCTCTGAGGTGGTCTGCGTTATCCAGGAGCGGTTCCTGCCGGAAATATCTGTGAACGCTGTGGAGCGGGCGCTCATCGTCCACGCCAATCACGTCATCCAGAAGAAATAGGCTGATCGGCTTATTCTCTCGGAAAAGGCAGGTTGCCCCAAAATGGTAACATATGTTACCAACTGGCGCGAATGCCGGCATGGGCGCTGCGCATTCCACGGGAGAGAACACCATGGCTGACCTTTTTGAAAATCCGATCGGCACAGACGGCTTCGAATTCGTCGAATATACGAGCGGAAACCCCGATGAATTGGCGGCGCTGTTTGAGCGGTTGGGTTTTACAGCCGTAGGCAAGCACCGCTCGAAGGATGTCATCCATTACCGTCAAGGGGACATCAACTTTCTCCTGAACCGTGAAGAAGCCGGTCAACCGGATGTCTTCCGCAACCAGCATAACGCCGGCGCGAATGCTATGGCGTTTCGCGTCAAAGACGCCGCCAAGGCGTATGCCGAGGCCATAAAGCGCGGCGCCAAACCGATCGAGGCGAAAACCGGTCCGATGGAATTGAATATTCCCGGCATCGAAGGCATCGGCGGATTGAACGTTTATCTCGTCGACCGTTATGGCGCGAGCACTATTTACGACGTTGATTTTGAACCGATCGCCGGCGCCGACACTGCAAAGAACAGCATGGGGCTGACTTATATCGATCACCTCACGCACAATCTTCATCGCGGTAATATGGATAAGTGGGCCGCTTATTACGAAGACATCTTCAACTTTCGTGAAATTCGCTATTTCGATATTGAGGGTAAGCTGACGGGGCTCGTTTCCAAAGCCATGACGAGCCCATGCGGTAAAATCCGTATACCGCTCAATGAGAGCCAGGACGAAAAATCGCAGATCGAAGAGTTTTTGCAACGCTATAACGGCGAAGGCATTCAACATATCGCGCTTGGCACAGACGATATCTACGACACGGTGGAGCGCTTGTCGGCGCGAGACGTACCGTTCCAGGATACGCCCGACACCTATTACGACAAGATCGATGAACGGGTCGGCGACCATGGCGAAGACCTGGGTCGTCTCAAAAAGACGCGCATCCTGATCGACGGCGCGCCAACCGAAGGCCAGGGACTGCTGTTGCAGATCTTCACCCAGGACGCCATCGGCCCAATTTTCTATGAGATCATCCAGCGAAAAGGCAATGAAGGCTTTGGCGAGGGCAACTTCAAGGCGCTCTTTGAATCGATCGAAGAAGATCAGATCCGCCGCGGCGTGCTGAAAGATACCGCATAAAAGGAACCGACCGCGTGAGCGTTTCGAAACTTGAAAACCGGCCGGCGCGAACCCGAACGCGGCCGCTCATCCTCAGTCGCTTCACGCCCTACCGGATCGTTGCGCTCGGTCACGCGATGGGTGACCGGTTGCGCCGCGCCTATGCGAACGAAAATATCACCATCAATGAATGGCGCGTGCTTGCAGTAATTGCGCAAGCCGATGCCGTCGCCGCGCGCGATGTTGTCTACCAGACGCCGATGGACAAGATGACGGTGAGTCGCGCTGTCGCCAGCCTTGAAGCAAAGGGAATTGCCGGACGATCCGTTGATGCGCGTGATCGCCGGGTCAACATGGTATCCCTGACGGCACGCGGTCGCGCATTGTTTGCGCGCGTTTCTGCTCTTGCGCTTGACTATGAAGATGAGATTATGGATGCGTTGACGAATGAAGAGCGCAACAGTCTTGATCGAATTCTCGCCAAGCTCTCGCGTGTAACAGGGGCGGCGGGATGCGAAACAAACGCGCCTTAATTTCAATTGCCCTCAGTATTCTTCTATCTGCGTGTGTGTCGTTTCCCGATGCGCCGGCGCCGATAGCGCCGCCCGTTCTTTCAGCCAATTCACTGCGATCGACTGACGGCGCATTGCTGCCGGTCACTGTTTGGCCAGCGCCTGCGCCCAAGGCCATCGTGCTCGCAATCCACGGTATGAATGACTATTCGCACGCGTTTGCCCTGCCGGGCGCATGGTGGGCGGAACATTCGGCGATCACCACCTATGCGATTGATCAGCGCGGTTTTGGTGGAGCGCCGGATGCCGGTCGTTGGGCCGGGGCGGAAACGATGAAATCGGACTTGCGCGCCGCGGTAACCGCGATCCGCGCCGCCCATCCGGGTGTTCCCCTGTTTATCGTAGGACATTCCATGGGCGCGGCTGTGGTGATGGCGGCGGAGGCCGACGCGCCCCTCGGCGCCGACGGCTTAATCCTCGCCGCGCCGGGCGTCTGGGGCGGGTCGGCATTGCCGCTAACGCATCGGATGTCGGCCAACTTCGCTGCGATTATCGCGCCCGGTAAAACGCTGACGGGCAAGCGGGCCGCCCGACAAGCGAGCGATAATATTGAAATCTTGCGCTCCATGGGCGCCGATCCGAAGGTCATCAAAGCCACCCGCGTTGACGCAGTGCTCGGTGTTGTGCGCGTGATGGGCGAAGCTTTTGAAAACACCGATAGCGTTTGCGCTGATACGCTGATGTTGATCGGCCGCAAGGATGAAGTCATTCCCCTGTCAGCAATGGAGCATGTGGCGGAGACCCTCTGCGGGGATGTTGATGTCAGGCGCTACCCAAATGGATGGCACTTTTTGTTTCGCGATCTACAACGCGAGCGCGTCTGGCGCGACGTTGCTGCGTGGATCGAGCAACGCACCGATAGCGATACGAATACGGAGAAATGAACGCCGCGAACCAAGGGAACATGGGTTTCAGTTCGCGGCGTTCGATTGGCTAGCGCTTACTGTTACAGGGTGGCGCGCTAGGTTATGTTACATTGCGACGTCCATACCCGGGTTGGCGTGGTGAGGGAGCGTGACCCGTTGCTTGGAGGGCGATACATTTTCACCGCAATAATGGTGTTCTACCCGCCCAATATTAACAATAGGTTGCAAGAAGAAAAAAACACAACTATCGATTGTGGGAGCCAGAAGGCGCTATTTTGGGCCGCCGACTACGTTCTGGATCCAGTCCAGAAACGGCCCGGAGGATGCCTCAGGGTCGATGTTGAGCGCAAGGACGCAAGGGCATTCGGAAGGATGCAATTCGGTAATTCGGTCCCGCGCTATGCCCGCGGCCGCGCGCGTGGTCTTGATCAGAAGTGGCGTTTCATTCGCGTGCTCAACAACGCCCTTCCATTCATAAACGGATATCATCGGCGATAAAATATTGACGCAGGCCGCAAGCTTTTCGGCGATCAACGCATTGGCAATTATCTGTGCGGTATCCTGATCAGGCGCAGTCGAATAAAGTAACGTCGCGTCCGCCATGTTGCAGGCTCTATCTGCGCGGCGTATGAAAAAACTGCACGCCGCGACGTAATTCTGCGTGCGTAAAGGCATATGCGCAAGCTCGATCATAATCAGGCGCTCGTTCTTTTTTCGGGCGGACAGGACTCCTCGATCACGCTTTTGTGGGCGCTTGATCGTTTCGAGAATGTTGAAACCATCGGATTCGAATATGGCCAGCGTCACGCGATTGAGCTTGACGCTCGGCGCGCGGTTCGGCGCGAGATTTCCAGAGCGTATCCAGACTGGGCCGGGAAGCTTGGGCCTGACCATTTGATCGACGCGCGGGGTCTCAAAGAAATTGGCGAGACGGCGATGACCGCAGAACAGGAAATTTCCATCGGCGCTGACGGGTTCCCAACGACGTTTGTTCCCGGGCGCAATCTCGTTTTCCTGACCCTGGCGTCCGGGCTGGCTTATCGGCGCGGCATTGGCGTTCTCGTCGGCGGTATGTGTGAGACCGATTTCTCCGGTTACCCCGATTGCCGTGAAGCCGTGCTCGATGCCCAGATGCAGGCGAACCGGCTTGGCATGGACTGCGACATTCGCCTTGAAACGCCGCTGATGCATTTGACGAAGGGCGCGAGCTGGCGCTTCGCTGAAGACATTGCCGGCCAACAGGGCGTCGCTCTGGTCAACGAACACAGCCACACTTGTTATCGCGGCGTTCGTGCGGAACACCATGATTGGGGATATGGATGCGGTGAATGTCCGGCATGTGAACTGCGTGCGAAGGGATGGGTTGATTACCAATCGGCCTGAGAGACAATTGCGACAATGACCTACGCCGTAAAAGAATTATTTTACACGCTGCAAGGCGAGGGCGCCCAGAGCGGGCGGCCCGCGGTATTTTTGCGCTTTGCGGGCTGCAATCTCTGGACGGGCCTTGAGCGCGACCGCGCTGATGCTGTCTGTACGTTCTGCGATACCGATTTTGTCGGCGTTGACGGTCCGGGCGGCGGGAAATTCTCAACGCCGGAAGTTTTGGCCAATGCCGTCGCAAAGGTCTGGCCCCGCAACGGGTCCGGCGTGCCCTATGTGGTTTGTACCGGCGGGGAGCCATTGTTGCAGCTCGATGATGCGCTGATTGATGCTCTGCACGGGCGCGGCTTTGAGATCGCGATAGAGACCAACGGCACGATTGCCGCACCGGCGGGGATCGACTGGATATGCGTCTCGCCAAAGGCTGACGCGCCGCTCGCGCAGACCCGCGGCGATGAGCTCAAGCTGGTCTATCCGCAGGAAGTAGCAACGCCTGAACGCTTCGAGGACCTGGCATTTGACTTTTTCTTTTTGCAGCCTATGGACGGCCCCTCGCGCGCCGAGAACACCGCGGCGGCGATAGCGTATTGTAAGCGCCGCCCGAATTGGCGCCTGTCGGTGCAGTCCCACAAAATGCTGGGCATACCCTGACGGGCGCTGCGAGGGCGGCCGAAGGAAGGCTTTTCATGCGGATCGTCAAGTCGACAACATTCGATGCCGCCCATTATCTGGACCACGACCCGCAGGCGCGTCCCTATGCACGGCTGCACGGGCACTCCTTTGTGATGGAAGTCGAGATCGTTGGCGATCCCGACCCGGAGACCGGATGGGTCGTTGATTTCGGCGACGTGGAAGAAGCGCTGTCGAACCTTCGTGAGAAGCTTGACCATCGCCTTCTCAACGAAGTTGAAGGTCTTGAACGACCGACGCTGGAAAATATTTGCCGCTGGGCGGCGGTGCGGCTTCAGCCGACGTTTCCGGGCCTGAAGGCCGTCAAGGTTTCGCGCCCGTCAAATGGCGAGACCTGTATTCACGAACTTTAGCCCGTCGATCTACTCGAAAGCGCCGTTCATGCGGGCGATCAAATATTGCGCGTCGCGGCAATAGCCGGCGGCGGAACGGTCCGCCTTTGCCAGCGCGCCGTCGAGTTCTGCAAGTACACGGTCAATCTCTTCATCGAACGCAAACGCATCGACAGGCGGCGTCAGGTTCAGGCCTTGCTCTGACGTGTCCAGGCGCGCCGGCGAAATCGAATACCGCGCTTTGCCGCCAAGGGCGACGTCAAAATGGCGCTGTCCCGGACCGATCAATACGGATGCGCGCGGGTCGGCGCTATTGACGTTCTCGTCAACGCCAAGACGCAGCTCGTCATAGCGTTCTGCGAGCAGGGCCCGCCCGCCGGGGTCTTCAATGTCCTTGGCGGAAATGACGACTTCGCAAGCCTGTTCCAGCGTGTCGCGAATTCGGTCGATCGCGTATAGCGCCGCTTCAATGGCGCCGAGCGCATCGCGCACATGGTTTTCCGGGTCTTTGTCTTCGGTGTTCTTTTCCGGAAGTTCCGTTTTTTTCAGTGCACGGTTTACACCAGCGTCGATATCAATCTCCGGCAACGCATCGTCGTCAGACTTGGACTTTTTGCTAAGCCAACCTGCCAGCGGGCTGCGTTTCGATGATTTCTTTTCGTCGGATTTATGAATTGCAAACGCCATGGGCGTCTCGTTCCTTCGCATAAATGTTGATCGTCAACCTATAGGTGACGCATTTTGAGGTGCGGTTAAGGAATTGGTTAAATTTGATCGATCGTTTTTGACGGTCTGCGGCGCAAACGGCCGCTCTCGATGAGCCAGGCCGCCAATAATGCTGAGGCAATTAGAATTAACCAGGCGATTGCCGGCGCTGCCGGACCGTCGCGCACCGCCTCGATCCGCGCCGCGCTCTTTTTTACGACGCCAGCCCAGTTATCGCCAGCGCGGACGCCAGCCGTACCGACCCGTTTAAGGTCCGGGATTGCGCCATTGGCGTTTGTTCTGAAAACGCCGGCGCGCGTCGCTTCGGTGAGCGGCTTTAAGTTGAGCGTTGTGGACACAACGTCCTGAAATTCCGGCGCGGCCGCGAGACCAATTGCGCCAATGGCGAAAAGTTGCCCTGATCGCGCCCGGTAGAGCCCCCGCGGTGCGTCACTGATCCGCGCAGTAAAAAGTCCGGGGTCAGTTTGCGTAAGGAAAACGCGCGCCGTCTCGCCGTCAGGATATTCAAGTTCAATAGGTTCCGCGGTGTCTTGAACCGTATGCCGGCGGATCAATAGAGCGTCGCCATCTTCGATGAGTGAAAGCGCCTCTTCTTCAAGCTCCGGTTCCTTCATGAGCCAATGGGCGATGCGGCGCAGTAATTCCGCATGCGGCCCGCCGCCGTCAAAACCGCGCGCCCAGAGCCACACATGGTCGGACAGGATAAGGCCAACACGGCCTTCCTCGACGCGATCAAGTATCAGTAACGGCGCGTCGTCCGGGCCTGACAGAAGCGCCTGACCGCGGCGTTGATCAACCGGCATGATCCGCAGCCAACGACCCCAATAATCCTCCTCCGTGAGGCCGATCGTAACCGGATGGCGTTCGCCGAGGTCGGTGACCTCGGGTCGGAACGCACGTTCAATAGCAGGACCCGTTGGTGAAGCTGGCAGCACGAAGGACAGGTTGCGCCGCGCCGCCAGCGAGCGTCGCCCGTTATATTCCGGGCCTGCCGCAATCAGGACGCCGCCGCCGCCTTCAACGTAACGCGCGATATTGTCGAAATGAAAACTGTCGAGCACACCGCGATAGGTATAGCGATCGAATATCAGCAGATCGAATTCAGTCAGTTTCTGAATGAAAAGTTCGTCCTGCGGAAATTGAATGAGCGCAAGTTCAGAAATGGACGTGTTGTCATTTTTTTCGATGGGCCGAAGGATCGTGAAATGAACGAGATCGACGGCCGGGTCTGATTTCAGGAGGTTTCGCCAGACCCGTTCACCGGGATGAGGTTCGCCGGAGATCAGCAATACGCGCAGCCGGTCGCGAATAGCGGAAATTGGCAAGACGGCGATATTGTTTCGCGTCGTTAATTCACCCTCGCGCGCCTGCACTTCCAGTTCGATGACGGTTGCGCCGGGCCGGGTCAGCGGTGCGTCGAAACCTGCCTCGGCGCCCAGCGGCACCGGTTCGCTCAAGACTTCGTCGCCATTGACGCGCAGCGTGACAATGACGGGTTGACCTGCGGCGAGCTCTATTTCGTCCGGACCGAGATCGTCCACCCTGAAGGAGACGCGCACGGCCTGATCGACAATGCCGTAGCGCGGGGCGTTTGTGAGGGTGATCTTTCTGTCAACTTCATCATCATCGCCTGCGATGACGATATGGGTTGGCGCGTCAAGGCCGGCGATTGTTTTGTCAGCGTCGACCGTCTGTCCATCTGTTACAATGAAGACGGCGCCGAGCCGTGATCTTGGAATATCGGCGAGCGCACTTTGCAGTGCGGTGACCGTTTCCGTTTGTTCATCGCCGGGAAATTCTACGAGGCGGCTTTCAACGCCGTCGAGGCGATCAAGGTTTGCGATCAAAGCATCAGCAGCGCGATCGGCGCCGTTGCCGCGATCGCCGAGCGACTGACTGGCGCTTTTATCCAGCAAGACCAGCGCAACGTCGTCGAGCCCGGTGCGTTCGGCTTCGCGAATGAGGGGATTGGCCAGTAATGCGAGGAGGGCCGCAAGCGCAATGGCGCGGAAAACGCCGCTCTTCCAGTCGCGCCAGAGGTTCACCAGCGCAATGATCAGACACACGGCCGCGACAATCGCGAACGCCCAACCCGGCAGCCATGGATCAAAGACCAGCGTCACTTGCCCAGCCTTTCCAGAAGAACGGGCGTATGGACCTGGTCGGACTTATAGTTTCCGGTGAATGCAACCATCACCATGTTGACGCCGGCGCGATAAGCGCATTCGCGTTTGCCGCCGGAGCAGATCGCCGCGGGTCGGCTCCATTGGCCCATCTGCCGGGTTTCCCGGCCAAAGTCATCTGTCGCCCAAGCGCCGGCCCAATCGCGTCCGCCGATGATGACCGATGTAACGCCGTCATTGGCGCCGCCCGTATCCGTCGCCACCCAGACGGGCCTGTGCCCGACGCGACCGTGCAAATCGGAGAGGAGATAAAATGAACGCGACAACACATGGCTTCGGTCAACCGGCGTTAAAGGCGGAATGTTCAGTTGCGACAGGACGCGCTGCAATGCTTCGCCCTCCTGCGTCCGCTGCGAGCCTACGGCGCGTTCATCGTCGCGCGTGTCAAAGAGGATCAACCCGCCAAAGCGCATGAAGTTCTCGATATTCGTCAGCGCCGCCTCTGAGGGCGCTGCGGCGCCAGGCGCGATCGGCCAATACAGGAACGGGTATACCGATAGGTCATCAGTGTCGGGATCAACAGCGGCCGGCGCGCCCGGTTCCAGCGCCGTGCGCCGGTATAATTCGCGCGACAATGCGGCGAGGGCCTGCGCGGACAAACGGTCAAGCGCCGGATCGCCGGTTTCGACATAGGCCAGACGCGTCAACAACGCCGCGTCGGAGGTCGGTTTTTCAATAGTACGATCAAGAGGTTGCGCGGCGGCGTCGTTCAACGGCGCCGCGGCGAGCGTACAGGCGAACAGGGCGGCGCCAACTGACGCAAAGCGCGGCAGTCGCAATTTACCAGCGAGGAACAACGCCGCGAATGCATCGAGCAAGAGAAGACCAAGCGCGGCGGCAAAGAGCGGCGGCGCGAGGCGTCTTGGCGGCGCGGCTTCGTAAGGATTGGTCGATAACCCCTTGATCGAAAGTGGCGCATATACGGTGTCTTCACCCACGACATTCAGCGCCAGCGGCGCGTCAGGAGACCCGTAAAAGCCTGGCGGACGTCTCAGGCCAACGGGCCTTGCCATGTCCTCTGCGGAAAGCGCCGTGTCATTGTCTGTCGGACGGCGAAAACGGCCATATCCATCCAGCAATCGTAATGGCTGAAACGTGCGCGTCGCCTCCGCCTCGGCGCTTTCCGGGCCAAGCGCTGACAAAAATACGAGGCGACGCAGCATCTCGACAAACAGCCCCGATATGGGCAAGTCGGACCATTGCGGCGTCGCTGTCACATGAAATAGCGCGATAACGCCGTCGCCTTGTCGCACGCCGGTGACGAGCGGCGTGCCATCTTTCAGGCGCGCCCATGTGCGCAATGTCGTTTCGCCGCCGGGCTCGGCCAATACCTGCCGGCGGATTTTTGCATCTGTTTGCGCGTCAAGGCCGGCGAACGGACTGTCGGCAGGGAAGTCGTCGATCCTTTGCGGCGTATCCCAGGTGAGGGCGCCGCCAAAGGCGCGCCCGCCGCCCCGTAAGGCGACCGGCAGGAGCGGCGGATCGCGGTCCTGCGCCGCTTCGGCGAGAATAGGCCCGGCAAAACGGATCAGCACGCCGCCCTTTTCAATCCAGGCGGTCAGCTTCTCAACGTCGCCGCCGCGCAAGGCGCCGACGTCGTCGAGGATAATCACCGATGCGCTGGCGTCTATGATCTCTGAAAGAGAGCCCTCGATAAGCTCGGCATACGGACCAAGCGCCTCACTTAGATAATGTGCGCCCGACAGCAATCGGTCGCCAGCCGGCGCGGCGTCCGCGATAACGCCAATTAACGCACGGCGATCGCGGGCGTCGATCAGTTGGACGGCGCCGGCGCTTGCGGCGTTTTCGATGCGCACGCTGGAGATTTCGTTCCTGAGCGCCAGCGGCAGTTCGATACCGACTTCGATGGCTGTTTCGCCGTCGCCGATAAATACGCCAATGCGGGCAAGCTCGCGCCCATCCTGCGCGGTTGCGAGCAATGTACCTTCCCAGTCCCCGGTTGCGGAAAGTCGTTCAACACGAAAAACAGGTTCAGTTCCGTCGGTCGCGGCGGGACGTAGAACTGGCTTTGGCGATCTGGCGTCAATGAAAAGTGAAACATCGCCTGTCGCCGCCAGCGCATCGGCAAACGCCTGATCATCATCGCCGGCGACGCCATCGGCGAGCCAGCGAATATCGAAGGATTGATCGCCACGCAGACCGGAAAGCATTTCCATCGCAGTGTTTCTATCCGCGGCGAACGGCTGCGGGCGCAGTTTTTCCGCGACTTCACGCGCCGATTTTCCAGTCTGTGGCTGAATGGCGTCGGTGTCTGCGGGTGCGGTAGTCATGATGTAAACGGCGCGGTCAGATTGTTCAGCTTCCGCCGCCGCCGTGAGCATCGCGTTCTTGCGCGAGGGCCAATGATGCGCCGCCGAATAAGTGTCGTCGACAACTAACAGGATCGGTCCGGTCGCCGGTGTTTTTGGCGGTGCGTTCAGGATCGGTCCGGCAAGTGCTGTGATAATCAGGGCGACTAACGCCATCCGCAACAACAATAGCCACCAGGGTGTGCGGTCTGGCGTTTCTCGCGGGTTGGTCAGTTTGCGAAGAATAACAAAAGCCGGGAACGGTTGTTCACTCGGGGCCGGCGGTGTGGCGCGTAAAAGCCACCAGATTGCTGGCAATACAATCAGTGCGGCGAGCATCAACGGTGATGTGAATGAAAGCGCGTTCAACATTTAAGCTGACCAACGGCGCATGTCGCCAAGCGCGGTGAAAAGCGCCAGCAGTGCGTGTTGCGCCGGGCGGTCTGTACGATGGGCGATGAAGGTCCAGCCTGCCGCTTGGCTGAGAGTTTCAAGCGCGTTGCGATGCGCGGCGAATTTCGCCTTGTAGGACGCAGCGAGCGCCCCGGTATCGCCGAAGGTCAAACGGTCACGGCTTTCAAGATCGCGAAACTCGACGCGCCCGCGATAGGGAAATTCTTCCTCCGCCGGGTCGCAGATTTGCACCAGCGCGCCCGATGCGCCACTCGTGGAAAGCGCGCGGACCGAGGCTTCGATGGCGTCGATGTCCGAATAAAAGTCGCTGAACATGACGACGCGCGCGCCGGGGCGCGGATGCGCCGGCGGCGGTGCGGATCCCTCTTGGTTCGCCGTCATCAACGCTTCGAGGATACGCGAGGGCGCGCCGCGGCCGTGAAAGGGCCGGCGTTCTTCGCCGAGGAGCCCGATACGTTCGCCAGCCTGGCTGAGCAGGATTGAAAGCGCCACGGCAAGAACGTCGGCGCGTTGGCGTTTTTTCGGAACGTTGCGCAGCGATGTGAAGTCCAGTGAGGCGGATGGATCGCGCCACAGATAGACGGCTGCGGCCGCTTCCCACTCATTTTCACGAACATAAAGTCGGCTTGCAACGCGCGCGGATTGTCGCCAGTCGATCGCCGAGACGGGGTCGCCAAAAGAATAGGGCCTGTGCTGCCAGAAGGTTTCGCCGGGTCCGGCGCGCCGGCGGCCATGCAATCCCGCGGCGACGGTTTGCGCAATGCGTTCTGCTTCCACAAGCAACGCAGGAAACGTTGCAGCGGCGGCTTCCGCGTCGCGGCGCAGATGATTGGCGGCTGGCTTGTCGCTGTTCACGTTGATTGCTCGCACCGATTTTCTTTGCAGAATTTTCCAATCCGAGTTTCCCGGCGAAAGCCGGGATCCAGTGACGCGGGCTCCAGTGACGTTGGCGCGAAATTTGTTGCATTCTGGGCCCCGGCCTTCGCCGGGGAGAACGGAAATGTGAGATGGCGATTCAATTTAGGGTCCGAATTCCTAGTTTTCCTGCGCGCCGTCCACTAATTCATCGATGAATTGGTCCGTATCAAGGCCTTCCGATCGCGCCGCGAAATTCAGCGCCATACGGTGACGCAGTACTGGTTTAGCCAACCGCTTTACGTCATCAAGCGATGGCGCGGGCCGGCCTTCGATCATTGCAAGTGCGCGTGCGGCGAGTGAAAACGCCTGGCTGGCGCGCGGCCCCGGTCCCCATGCCACCAGCGACTTAACGCGTTCGCTGGCGTTCTCGTCCGGTCGTGCGGCGCGCACAAGTTTAAGGATCAAATCGACGACCTGCTCCCCGATCGGCATCTCGCGGACCAGCCGTTGCGCGTCTTTCAAATCGTCGGCCGACATGACGGCTTTGATTTTCGAGTTCGTGACGCCTGTCGTCTCTGCAAGCATGCGTTTTTCCGATTCACGATCGGGATATCCGACATTGATCTGTAAGAGGAACCGGTCAAGCTGCGCTTCGGGCAGCGGATAGGTCCCTTCCTGTTCGATCGGGTTTTGTGTTGCAAGAACATGAAACGGCGAGGGCAGATCGTGGCGATCGCCGGCGACGGTTACGTGTTGCTCCTGCATGGCCTGCAAAAGTGCTGACTGCGTGCGCGGCGACGCGCGGTTGATTTCATCGGCCATTAGCAACTGACAAAAAATCGGTCCCGGTATGAAGCGGAATTCACGCTTGCCGGCGGCGCTCTCCTCAAGCACTTCCGAGCCGAGAATGTCGCCGGGCATCAGGTCAGGCGTGAACTGAACGCGCTTTTCAGAAAGACCGAGAAGGTCTGCGACTGATGTAACAAGTAAGGTTTTCGCAAGGCCCGGCGCCCCGACCAACAGGCCATGCCCGCCAGCCGCAAGGGTCGCCAGCGTCAGGTCGATGACCTCGGTCTGGCCAAAAACCACGTCGGCAAGCGCCGCTCGGGCCCGGTCCATTCGACCGGCAATGTCCTGAAATCTCTCTAATAATGCATCATCACGGGATGGGGCGTCGTCTTCGATCATGAATGCAACTTCTTCTTTCGGCGCGGAAAATGGGTGATACCACGGCTCTGTGCCGGTTGTCGGTCTCTTTGGCAAGGAATCGGCACGCATCGTCGCAAAACTCTTGCCTCTTGCAGGCATTAGCACAATTTCTTTACGATACACCGCAAGGTTACCGGAATTGTGGCGTTCGTCGCGTCGCCTCCCGGACAACCGAGGGGTACCATTAAATTGCGTTGAACGGCGATATGCTGTTCGGTTTGCGCACCAGAATTGGCGAAAAGCTAAAAAAACAGGGGTTTGTTACGTGTCGGATCAGTCAGGATTTTCGGTTTGGGGGTTTATCAAGGGGTTCGGCAAGCTGGTGATCGGCGTGCTGTTGTTGCTACAGGGCCTGATCGGCCTCGTGGTGCTGCTCTTGGTCGTTGGCGTTCTTGTCAGTGTCGCGAACGGCGTTGCCGGTAATGCGGACAAGCCGCAGGTCAGCATCCCCGATGAAGCGGCGCTGGTGATCAATCCAAACGGTGTCCTGGTCGAACAGGGCAAGGAGATCGATCCATTTGAAGCCGTGATTGAAGAGGCGTTCGGCGCCAATCAGCCGATGCAAATTGAAGTGCACGATCTTGTCCGCGCTGTTCGCAAAGCGAAAGACGATGATCGTATCAAAGGCATCGTCCTTGAGCTTGGCAATCTGCAAATACCGTCAACAAGTGCATCGAAAGCCCATTATCTTGCCGCGGAACTCAGAGAGTTTCGCGAGGGCGGTAAAAAGATTATCGCTGTCGGCGATTTCTACAGTCAGGACCAGTACCTTCTTGCTGCGACGGCCGATGAAATCCACATGAACGATTATGGGAATGTCGTGATTTTCGGATATGGCCGGTACGGACTATATCTGAAGTCGTTCCTTGAGAAGTTGAAAATCACCAGCCACGTTTTCCGCGTTGGCACATTCAAGTCCGCCGTCGAGCCGTTCATTCGCGACGACATGTCGCCGGAAGCGGAGCAGGCGAACCGCGCTTATCTGGATGTGTTATGGCGTGAATATGTCAGCACAATCGAAGGCGCCCGCGGCCTAAGCGCCGGGACGATCGACAATTA
Organism: Parvularculaceae bacterium; assembly: GCA_021776465.1. Classification (GTDB taxonomy): domain Bacteria; phylum Pseudomonadota; class Alphaproteobacteria; order Caulobacterales; family Parvularculaceae; genus Hyphococcus. Next base: position 7,363 of record JAJFFU010000022.1, on the reverse strand, counting down.
CGCGAACAATCTCGGCGATGTGTTGCGAAGCAATAACGGTGATTTCGCGAAAGCCGCGTTAGAAACCGGCTTGGTCGATCAGCTCAATTCGCGGGCCGAACAGCGCGAACATCTGATGACGATGTTCGGTAAGGACAAAGACGAAAAGTCCTTCAAACAGGTTGGCTTTCGCCGATACCTGACCTCACTCGGCCCCCGCAAGGACGGCGCGAACCCGAATATCGCCGTGATTACCGCGTCCGGTACGATCGTTGACGGCGAAGCGCCGTTAGGCGAGGCCGCCGGCGGCGATACGATAGCCGGGCTCCTGCGGAAAGCGCGTGAAGACGAAAACGTAAAGGCCGTCGTTCTTCGGGTCGACAGCCCGGGCGGGTCTGCCTTTGCATCTGATATCATTCGCGACGAATTGCTTGCCATCAAAGCGAGCGGCAAACCGGTCGTCGCCTCAATGGGTTCATTGGCGGCGTCGGGCGGATACTGGATCTCTGCGGATGCTGACGAAATCTGGGCGTCGCCGACGACCATCACAGGCTCGATCGGGATTTTCGGTTACTTCAATACATTTGAAGAAGCCGCGGCCGAATGGGGTGTATTCACCGATGGCGTTGGCACGACGGAACTGTCTCCAATCATGGCGACAGGCATCGGTCCGCTCCCGGACAATCTTGCTGACATCATTCAGCAGTCCGTTGAAAATGGGTACGATCGCTTTCTGACGGTTGTCAGCGAAGGCCGTGGTCTTGAGAAAGACTATATCAGGACAATCGCTGAAGGCCGGGTCTGGATTGGTGAAACCGCAACCGAATTGAAACTGGTCGATAATATTGGCGGTCTCGATGAATCCATTGATGCGGCCGCGCGGCTTGCCAATCTGGAAGATTTCGACGTCGTCGAAATGACCGAAAAGAAGACGCCCTTTGAGCAATTGCTTTCCGGGTTTTCTGCGCAGGCAATGCAATTGACTGGCGTTGACCGGGCCGCGTCGATGCGCAAGACCCCGACGTTGGCGAAAATCGCCGGCAAGGTTGAAGAGCAAATCGAATTTTTCGACGAGTTCAATGACCCGAACGCAGCCTATGCGCGATGTCTTTCATGCGACTAGCGTGAAGCTCTGCAACCGAAACGCATAAAGGACCGGCGTTGCGCAAACCGCGCAGCGCCGGTTTCCGTTCATGGATGATTTAATGCGATATGCGGCGGTGCTCGAAGGCGCGGGCGCGCGTGCGTTGCCACCTGTCGAACAATGGGCGCCGTCCCGCATCGGCGACATAGACATCGTCATCAAAGCGGACGGTATGTGGTTTCACGAAGGCGCGCCCATTCAACGCGCAAAACTGGTTCGCCTTTTTTCGACGATTTTACGATGCGAAGGCGGTGAACATTTTCTGGTGACGCCCGCGGAGAAATTGAAAATCACCGTCGAGGATTCGCCGTTTTTGGCGGTCGCGATGAAGACCGAAGGCGAGGGCGCGGGGCGACGGCTGAGCTTCACCACCAATTTGGGCGATGTCGCCAATCTCGGACCTGACCATGGGCTTGAATTCAGGAATTCGCCGTCGAGGGATTGGGCGCCTTATATTGACGTCCGGCGCGGCCTTGCGGCGCGAATCGCAAGGTCTGTCTATTACGACCTTGTCGCGCTTGCCGAGGGGCGCCAAATGGAAGGCGGCGAGGTTTACGGCGTATGGTCGCGCGGCGTCTTTTTTCCGTTTGCCGATGCCGATAGAATTGACGCTTGAAAATGCGCTGAATACGGCAGGGTTAAAAAAATTGTTTGACGGACGGGAATCAACAGCGGCGTTGCGTGCGCGGATCGAAGCAAACCTTCATCGTGCGACGGCGCAGCGCGTGAGTGATCAATTCCAGCAAATGAACCCGCATCTTGTCGGTGAGAAAGCGTTCGAGAACCGGTGGCGTGAGCGCCGAAAGGACGCGGCCGTCCTTGTGCCGATTATTCCGCGCGACGGCGGTGCGACGATACTATTCACCGTCCGTTCAAATGAAATGCCTTCGCACGCCGGGCAGATCAGTTTTCCGGGCGGCAAGGTCGAGCGAGATGACGCTGATCGCGAAGCAACGGCGCTGCGCGAAGCCCATGAGGAAGTGAACATTTCGCCTGATGCAGTTGACGTTGTCGGGCGGCTTGGCGTCCATCAGGGTGGGCTCGGGTTTTCGGTAACGCCGATTATCGGTATCATTGATCCGGCAACGGCGATCCGCGCTTGTCCGCGCGAGGTTGATGAGGTGTTTGAGGCGCCGCTGTCATTTTTTGCGGACGCGCGCAATCACCGCATAGAAGAGCGCACACACAAGGGCGTCGCCTATAAAATGTTCGCGGCGCCTTATGAACGCTTTCATATTTGGGGCCTGACCGCTGGTATATTGCGGACGCTACTCGATGTTCTCCGCGGCGAGGACGCTGCATGAGCCCCGGCAAATTATTGGAATGTACTGACGCACAGCGAAACGCCTTCGCATGGCTTGAAAAACCACATCTGAAGAGCGTGATCGCGGCGCTTGAAAGCGCCGAAGCTGGAAGCGCGCGGTTCGTTGGCGGCTGCGTGCGCGATTCACTGTTAGGCGAAACGCCAAAGGACTTTGACATTGCGACAACGTTGCTGCCGGCGGCCGTTATTTCCGCTGTCAACGCGGCGGGCCTGCGCGCTGTTCCAACGGGGATCGACCATGGCACGGTGACTGTGGTTGTCGACCATCAAGGCGTAGAAGTCACGACGCTCCGCGCGGACATCTCGACAGACGGCCGTCGTGCGAGCGTCGCTTTTACGACCGACTGGGAAATTGATGCGGCGCGTCGCGATTTTACGATCAATTCAATTTATTTGACCCCGGACGGTTTTCTGTTTGATCCGGTCGGCGGGCTTGACGATATCACGTCCAAGTCTGTGCGTTTTATCGGGGATGCGGAGCAGCGCATACGCGAAGACTATTTACGCATATTGCGGTTCTTCCGGTTCAGCGCCCGTTTTTCACCGACATACAATCGCGCAGGGCTGGCGGCCGTAACCAAATTGAACGACGGCGTTCCGACGTTGTCGGCTGAGCGGATCGGTGCGGAGTTTTTGGCGATCTTGTCTTTGCCACGGGCGGTTTATGCGCTGGACGGGATGGTCCAATGCGGCGTGTTGCAAAAGATATGGGCGACGCCGGCAAACGTTTCGTCTGTGGGGCGCATCAAGGACCTGGCGCCGCATGCCGCACCGCCGATCATAATAGCAGCGCTGTTTGGCGAGGCCGGTGAGGGGGTTGGCGCCGCCTTGCGCCTGTCGAATGCGGAAAAGTCGATGCGTTCGTTGGCGCTGAAAGGCAAAGGCGCTGTCAAACCGGGTCTTGATGAAAAATCCATTCGTGTCCTGATTTACAAACTTGGCCGCGATGTTTTCTTTGACGCGATTGCGCTCGCTGCCGCCGGCAAACAGATCGATGCGGCGGAATTCAGACGTCTGAATTCGATTGCGGGCGCCTGGCGTCCGCCTGTGCTGCCCTTCTCCGGCAAAAATGTCATTTCCTTCGGGGTCAGGCCCGGCCCGGAAGTTGCGGAAATTCTTGGCGCAGCCGAGGCGGTATGGATGAGAGAAGATTTTCCGCCGGAGCCGCGCGCCCATGCGATCCTGGCGGAGATTATTGCGAAGCGCTGACCTTTCAGTTTGACGCGCAATCGCTTACACGATTTGATACACAAAATATAAAAACGTTCAGGGAGATAAGACGCGATGATGGGATTGATGATGGACCGGCCGCTTTTGACGACCGATATCCTGAAACACGCTGTAAGAAACTACGCCCATGTTCCCATCGTAACGCGCACGGTTGAAGGCGCGACGCACCGTTACACAATCGCGGATGCGGGCAAGCGTATCGCCCAACTCGCCAATGCTCTCAAAAAAGCCGGCGTCAAACGCGGGGACCGCATCGGCGTTATCGGATGGAATACATATCGACAGTTTGAGATGTATTACGCGGTCGGCGGACTTGGCGCTGTGTTGCATACGGTCAATCCGCGCCTCGGTCCGGAAAACGCGACCTTCGTTATCAATCATGCAGAGGACGCCTATCTCTTTTACGATACGACATTTGCACCGCTCGTCGGCGCGATGCGTCCACATCTTAAGACGGTAAAAGATTTTGTCGTACTCGCTGACGAGGCCGGCGCCGGCGAAGCCGCCAAGGGCGCGAAACTTTATGAAGACTTCATCGCCGGTGAGGCGGAGACAATCGACTGGCCGGAATTTGATGAAAACACCGCCGTCACCATGTGTTACACTTCCGGCACGACCGGCGACCCGAAAGGCGTCGTCTACTCTCACCGCGCCCTCGTGCTTCAAGCGTTTGCGAGCGGCCTGCCGTCTGCGCTCGGGCTAACGGAGGGCGATGTTTTCCTTCCCGTCGTACCGATGTTTCACGTCAATGCGTGGAATACGCCGTATACGTGCCTTTTGACTGGCGTAACGCAAATCTTCCCTGGACCGCGCCTCGATGGCGAAGGGCTCTATGAGTTGTTTGAGAGTGAGAAGGTAACTTACTCCGCCGGCGTGCCGACGGTATGGCTTGGGCTGCTACAGTATCTGGAGAAAACCGGAAAGAAACTGACGACTTTGAAGGCCGGGTTGTGTGGTGGTTCGGCGTTGCCGGAATCCCTTATTCGTGGCTTTGAAAAATACGGCGTCATGCTGGTGCAGGGATGGGGCATGACCGAAATGGCGCCCGTTGGCACGGTTGGAAAATTGTCGCCGCAATTGGAAAAACTGCCGCTTGATGATCGTATTCAGTATCAACTCCTGGCGGGTCGTCCCATCCCTTATGTGGATATGCGCATTGTTGGCGAAGACGGCGCAGAATTACCCCACGATGGGGAATCGGACGGAAATTTACAGGTACGCGGTCCGTCAATCGTGAAGGAATATTATAAGGCGACGGAACCGACGCTCACGGAAGATGGCTGGTTTGATACTGGCGATGTCGCCATCATTCACCCGAACGGGTTTTTGCAGATCACGGACCGATCGAAAGACGTCATCAAGACAGGCGGCGAGTGGGTGTCATCCATCGACATTGAAAACGCCGCGATGCTGCATCCCGGCGTCGCGCAAGCCGGTGTTATCGGTGTTCATCACCCGAGATGGCAAGAGCGGCCGTTATTGATTGTAGTCAAAAAAGAGGGAGCCGATCCGTCGGCGCAAGAAATCATAGAATTCGTCAAGCCGAAACTGGACAAAATTGCATGGCCTGACGCCGTCGAGTTCGTCGAGGCCATTCCACTTGGCGCCACCGGCAAGGTTCTGAAGACCGAGCTGCGGAAAATGTTCAAGGACTATGAACTGGCCAGCTAGGTTTATTACCCGACCAGCGCGTTCTTGACGGCGTATAGCGCTGCCTGTGTTCGGTCGTTCACGCCCAGCTTCGACAAGACCGTAGAGACATATCCTTTAACCGTGCCTTCGGTCAGGCCGAGTTCATAGGCGATCAATTTGTTCGACTTGCCTCTCGCAATTTCTTTCAGAATGTCGAGCTCCCGCGGGGTCAGATCTTCATGCGGATAGCGTTGGCCTGTGGCGCGCCGGATTAAATGTTTTTGAACCGCCGGATGAAACGTTGGCGCGCCGTTATGAACATTCCTGATGGCGCGAAACAACTCGTCTCGCGACACGTCTTTCAGAAGATATCCCATGACGCCGGCGTCGAGCGCTTCTTGCAAGCGTAGTTCGTCACCTATTGCGCTCGTCAACAAAATTACTTTCGTTGGTAACCCTGCTTTGCCGATGCGGTCCGCCGCAGTGACGCCGTCCAATGCAGGCATCGCGATGTCCATCAAAATGACATCCGGCGTTTCGCGCGCAACCAACGCTATGGCTTCTTCGCCATCAGCGGCCTCGCCAATCAATTTAATGTCCGGTTGATCGCTGAGAAGCGTACACAATCCCTCGCGGACGATTGCATGATCGTCCGCGATTGCCACGCGGATCGTATCTGTTTCCCGGGTCATGCGGGTTCTCCCACATATCTGTCTACGCCACCGGTAGCGTGACCTCAACGCAAACGCCGCCGCACGCGCGATTTTTAATTGAAAGCGCACCGCCAACCGCGTTTGCGCGGGTCGTCATGCTCGAAACGCCCATATGCGCCGCGCCGCCGGACGATTTGGCGCTGAGCCCGCCGCCATCGTCGGCGATCGCAAAGCGCATATCGCCCGCAGATGTTGTTAGTGAGAATATAACATTTTTTGCGCCGCCGTGACGGATGGCGTTGGCCATCGCTTCCTGCGCGATCCGCAATAGTGATTCGCGCTGGCGGGCGTTCAACGTTTCGGTGTCCGGAAAATCGACGACGACGTTAACGTTCTCCGGCGCCGTGAGTTCTGCGTGTCGGCGCAACGCGGCGGCTAGTCCTTTGCGCCGTGCGAGCTCCGCCATAGAACCTTCTTCGTCGCCCGTCCCGCGCAGTTCTGCAAGCAATGCTTTCATTTCTTTTTGCGCAAGGCCGGTGATTTCAATAAGCCGCGCAACGCGCTTTTCGCCAACATCATGACTTTTTGCAAATCCGTCGCCGACGGACTGGGCAACCATCGACATGGAAAAAATCAACTGGCTGACATTGTCGTGGAGGTCGCGCGCCAGTCGTTGTCGCTCTTTTAGTGCTGCGTATTTCTTTTCGCGTTCATACGACCGGGCATTGTGAATAGCGATCGCCGCGTGCCGTGCGAAGACTTCCAAAGCGACGAGGTCGTTATCGCCGAACCGTTTCGGCGGTCCCGCGCCAATGCCAAACGTACCAATGATTTCACCGCGCCACATGATAGGCATGCCGACAACGCTGTCGTCGTCCATGCCGTTAAGGGGCGGCTCGGGCGCTTCGCTATATTGTTCAAAGAGAACAGGTTTCTGGTCTCGCAGGACCGTGCCTGCAAGTCCCTGACCGGCGTGCGCTTCGGATCCCAGTTCACCCGGCGGCATTTTGTAAACGGCTTCAATGATTACACGGGTCGCGGCCGGGTTGACGAGGCCGATAGAGCCACGATCGGCGCGCAATAGCTCGCACGCTTTCTGGACAATCGTCGTGAGCAGGGGGCGCAATTCGAGCTCACCTGAAATCACTTCGATCATCTCGCGAAGATGATCCTGGTCGATCATATGATCTCGATTGTCGCTCATCGTCCCTCTAACGCACCCGTCATACCGCGCTATCTGGCCTATGCCAAAAGTCAGTGTCGGCAGGGAACCAATTGCAGCATCGACAGCCGCCGATCGCAAGCATTTGCGCCGCGCGGGCGCGCCTATCTCACCTGTCCTAGCGAGGACGGCGCAGACCGTCCCGATCACAATGCAAAAATACGAAAAGAAAAGGAGAA
>JAJFFU010000210.1 GCA_021776465.1 Parvularculaceae bacterium | reverse complement strand
GGCTGGGATGTTGGTCTAACATTTTCGTCGATTTTCGTGCCGCAGTGAAAGCGCTCATTTGTGTCAATTATTGGCGCGACAGTTTCTCGTCAGCAAACCACTTTCGATGTAGCGATAAAAACGCCCGTTTCGTTTTTTTGTGCACACTAGGCCTCGACGTTTTCGAGTAATTCTCTAATACGCAACGTTCAGTTTTAAACGGGACTCCCAATATGCCCAGTATCGAGCACGAACAAATCGTCGCCATGATGAGTGGAGGCCTAGGCTTGGAAGAGATGTCCGTGGATGAGCAGCGCGAAATCATGGAAGCTTCAGCGGACATGTTTCCAGCGGAGGCGGACGTAGTCGCCAGTGAAGTCGATGCTGGCGGCGTACCAGCAGACTGGATCACGGTCGATCAAAGCAAAGTCGACCGCATTGTTCTTTACTTCCATGGCGGCGCCTATGTGATGGGCTCCAGGAATACCCACCGTGGTCTTGCTGGCCGCATTGCGCGGGCGGCAAAAGCGCGAGTGCTATTGCCGGAATTTCGGCTAGCGCCCGAACATCCATTCCCCGCAGCGGTTGACGACGCCACGACTTGTTGGCGCTGGTTGCTCACAGAAGGGTACGCGCCACACCGCATGGCAATCGCGGGCGATTCCTCAGGTGGCGGTTTAACATTGGCCACGCTGCTGGCGCTAAAGGCGGCTGGCGAGCCTCTGCCTGCCTGCGCCGTCGGGCTGTCACCCTGGACTGATCTTGAAGGGAAGGGGCCGACTGCTGAACCAGGCGCCGTCGACGATCCGATGCTGTCCCCCGAAGGTCTAAGATTGAGCAGCAAACAATATGCGGGTGCAGATTTGCGCAACCCGCTCGCGGCGCCATTACATGGCGATTTGAAGGACCTTCCTCCTCTATTGCTCCAAGTCGGAACCAGAGAGATTCTTCTATCTGACAGCACTCGCTTCGCTGAAAAAGCCCAGGCCGCAGGCGTAGGCGTGACACTCGAAATTGAGGAAGGGCTAATCCACGTTTGGCATATGTTTCCTGACGTTCCGGAAGCGCAAAGTGCTATCGAGCGCATTGGTGCGTTTATTGAGCACAACTGCTAATGTCCGGAGAAATCTAAGCGCCGGCAATTACCAGCGGATCAAAAATATCTCGCAATTCAGCCCCCCATTTTCGTAAGATATCAAATAAATCGTGCGATATTCGTTCGTCTGGTTCCCCCCCAAATTATGGGATGTACCCTAGAAGTGAGCACGTCTCGTTTTCTGGCAGCGCGAAACGTCTGGCTGCGGCTAGATAGAAATCCCTCGCTCATTAATTGGCACAACCATTACGGTAAGGCGCCGCCTTGTTGACCTGACGCGGCGAATGCATACACCCAATTGCATGGAAAAATTCGATCTGACTGTAATTGGCGCCGGCGCTGCGGGGATGATGTGCGCAATCGAAGCCGGCCGGCGTGGGCGACGCGTTTTGTTGATCGATCATATGTCGACGCCCGGCGAAAAAATCCGTATTTCAGGTGGCGGGCGATGTAACTTTACCAACACACGCACGTCGGCGCAGAATTTCCTGTCGAACAACCCGCATTTTTGTAAATCCGCCCTCAAACGCTACACGGCGGCGGACTTTATCGCCAAGGTCGATGGGTATAATATCGCGTATCACGAGAAAACACTGGGACAGCTTTTCTGCGACCAGTCATCGAAACAGATCATCACCGTGCTGACAGATGAGTGCCGTGACGCCGGTGTCGAGTTGCGCTTGTCAACGTCGGTTGAGACGATCACAAAACTGGACAACGGGTTTCGCTTAAACGCAAACGGCGCACCGATCGAGACCGCGTCGCTTGTTATCGCCACGGGCGGAAAATCAATCCCCAAAATGGGCGCAACAGACTTTGCCTATCGCGTTGCAGAGCAGTTCGGCATTAATATTATTGAAACGCGCCCGGCGCTTGTACCCCTTACCTTTGCCTCGGATCTGCTTGACCAGACCAAAGTGCTTTCGGGTGTTAGTGCAACGACTGAAGTGCGCTGCGGGAATGCCGCCTTTCGCGAAGCGCTGCTGTTTACCCATCGCGGCGTATCGGGGCCAAGTATTCTGCAGATTTCGTCTTACTGGCGTGAGGGCGACACCATTGAAATCGATCTGGCGCCAGAGATTGACGTCGCGCATAAGCTGCGCGAGGCGCGGCAGAATACTGGTAAGTTAGCGCCGCAAACAGTGCTGTCGAAAATGTTGCCTAAGCGACTGGCAGAGGCTGTCGCGGTCCGCGCTGACGCCGGCGCGAAGATCGGCGAATATTCATCCGCGCGTCTCAACGTGCTCGCGGAAGCGGTGAAAAACTGGCGCATAAAACCCGTCGGCAGTGAGGGGTATCGCACCGCGGAAGTAACCCTCGGCGGCATCGACACAAATGAGCTTAGCTCGAAAACAATGGAAGTGCGGCGAACGCCCGGTCTCTATTTCATCGGCGAGGCTGTGGATGTGACCGGCTGGCTCGGTGGCTATAATTTCCAATGGGCATGGTCGAGCGGCTGGGCCGCGGGGCAGGTTGCCTGAACGCTGCCGCTTCTCAGACATGCGACCTCGATAAGTCACGCGGAATTAGGCATTGCTGCAATGCAGCAATCATGTTTTATGCGCGGACGCACCGCTCGGTGCGCTCAGTCGCCCGGACCAGAAATAATGACAAAATCCATTATATCAGCATTCGCTGAGCACATTTCTATCGCCGGCATGACCGGCGCGCCGTCGCTTGTTCACTTTACACCGGGCCGCATCAAAACGGAGACGCTTTCCGGCTTAACCGTCGCGTTGGCGCTGGTGCCGGAAGCGGTGGCGTTTGCATTTGTGGCTGGTGTCCATCCGCTGGTCGGTTTGTATGCGGCCTTTATTGTTGGTCTCGTAACGGCGCTCATTGGCGGTCGGGCGGGTATGATTTCCGGCGCGACGGGGGCGCTCGCCGTCGTCATGGTGGCCCTGGTTGCGGAGCATGGCGTTGAATATCTTTTTGCCGCCGTCGTTTTGATGGGCGTTATGCAAATGGCGGCGGGAATTTTCCGACTTGGCAAATTCATTCGGCTTGTGCCGCATCCGGTGATGCTTGGCTTCGTCAATGGTTTGGCCATCGTCATCTTGTTGGCGCAGCTCAGTCAGTTTCAAACGCCGGGCTCTGGCGAAAGCACAGGACACGGCATGGCTAACGGCGAATGGTTGACCGGTATGCCGCTCATTTTGATGTTGGCCCTTACCGGGTTGACGATGGCGACCATTTGGCTGACGCCAAAATTGACAAAAGCCATACCTGCGCCACTCGCCGGCATCGCGATTGTTGGTGCGATTGTAATTGGGCTGGGGCTTGATGTGCCCCGCGTCGGCGACCTCGCCAGCATTAAAGGCGGCTTGCCCCAGCTTCACGTTCCGACCGTACCACTGACCTTCGAAACGCTGGAAATCATCTTTCCCTATGCGCTGATCCTCGCGGCGATCGGGTTGATCGAGAGTCTGCTGACGCTCAATCTTGTTGGCGAAATGACGGGCAAGCGCGGCGGCGCCTCGCAGGAATGCGTTGCCCAAGGGGCGGCCAATGTAATTACAGGTTTCTTTGGCGGTATGGGCGGATGCGCGATGATCGGACAGTCGATGATCAATGTGCGGTCGGGCGGGCAGACGCGCCTTTCTGGCATCGCCGCCGCGTTGTTCTTGTTATCGTTCATTCTGTTCGCCTCGGACCTGATCGAACAGATTCCGCTCGCGGCGCTTGTCGGTGTCATGTTCATGGTCGTTATTGGCACCTTTGCCTGGCGCAGTTTGTTGATTATGCGCAAAATCCCGCTGACCGATGCTTTTGTTATCCTCCTGGTGACGGGCGTGACCGTGCAATACAATCTGGCGATCGCTGTCATTGTCGGCGTCATCGTCTCAGCGCTGGCTTATGCATGGAACAGCGCTAAACGCATTCGCATTATCGCACGAGACAGCGTGCGCGAACCCGGTGCGAAAGTCTATGAGATTGAGGGACCGCTTTTTTTCGGCTCGACAACCGGTTTTGCCGAATTATTTGATCCGGCAAGTGATCCCGATGTCGTTATCATTGATTTCATGCGCAGCCGCATTGTCGATCAATCAGGTCTTCAGGTAATAGAGGACCTGGCGACGAAATATGAGGCTCTTGGTAAAACGCTGCGTCTGCGTCACCTGACCCGCGATTGTCATGAACTCTTAAACCGCGCTGGCCAATTGCTGGTCGATTCCGATGATGATCCGGACTATCAGGTCGCAGCGGACTATTCCGTACGCACTGGAATTTTTGGGCCGTCACAATAGGATTGACGGATGAAGAGCGCTTGCGGGCGATCCCAGTTATTCCCGTCAACGACTATATTTAGGTATAGAGTTCTTGTGAGCGGCGAATGACTTTGCTGGGCGCTAGAAAACAGGGAGGCGCTTCATGAGTGTTCCTACGAAAAATTTTGACAGATGGATCAGGACATCTTTTGTTGAGCTGAATACGGAACTTGAGGAACTATATTTTTGTCGCGATGATCCGGCGCAAATAGATGGCGTCGGCGACAACATCAAAGCTGTCTTGCTCAAGGAAGGCCAAGCCTTGGTCGCGCCGCTGGCGGAGGAGGGAAATACCGAGAAACAATTCGATGCGGCATTCGACGTACTCGGCAATCTTGGTCTCTACCTTGCGTCATTGCGCCGACATGAATTGACAAACCCGGACTTGGAGACGGAGTCGCCATATAAAGCGTGCTCTGCGCTCGGCATGCATATCGCTGCGTCTATTGGTGTCGTGCCAAGATTTGCGACGGCGCATTTAACAACGCATAACAAAGCGATCAGCGGCGTTCAAAAGAGTTTCACGTCGCTGGACGATGAACGCCTTTTCATTGACTACAATTTATATGGGATCCTGGCATTTAAGCGCGCCGGGATGGCGCTTATGCGGATCCCGTCTATGGGCGTTTCCGCGCCGGCCGCTGCTATCTTGTTGGACGACGCGAAGGCCGCGTTGGAACAGGTTACACACCACAACAAGGCCCTTTTTGACAGGCTGAACGTCGCGCGTTTTTTCAGTTGTATTCGGCCATATTACAAACCCTACCGGGTCGGAAAAGAAGTCTACCGCGGCGCGAATGCCGGCGATTTCGCAGAGATCAATCAGATCGATTTGCTGCTCGGCCTGTGCCGCGGCAACGATCCGCATTATGCGCAAATACTAGAGGAAAAAATTCTCTTCATGATGCCAGATGATCAAGCTTCGTTGCGAAAATGTCTGAGCATGAGGCCGATACTTGATGAGCTGCTGGACCTCGCACCAGCAAACGCTATGCAATCGTGGTTTCAGAAAAATTGCAGGTTGTTTTTAGAGGTCTGCGATGCGCACGCACGGACTGCGTCGCAACATCAAAACATGCTTGTACGCAAATTTATCCAGAAGCCGTCTGATGGTGTCGATGAACGCCATTTAAAACAGATCACGGCAAGCGGACCGCCATTGCCGTCTCTCATGGATTCATTGGAACGGCTTCGCGACCTAAGAATGGCGGCGCCACGCGGTGATATCGAGACCGCGCATGAAAAACTGGAAACTCTTAGGGCGTTGATCAGATAACGATGACATGCGCCGGATCGCGCCCGAACGAGCAGCTAAACGGCTGCTGAACACATTTCGATGGTCACTACGGGACTGTTATAAAAACCGTGCGACAACGTCTTTGTAAGATCGCGACAATTTCAATTCCTGGCCATTATCGAGAATTAAAAAATATTCGCCGTTGGAATGTGGGTGGAGCTCTTTGACTTTGCCGACATTGACGATGGCGGAGCGATGCACCCGCTGGAAGCGCGATGGATCAAGGCGCTGCGTCAGAGCCTTCATGGTTTCGCGGATGATGTGGGTCTTGCCGGCGGCGTGGATGCACATGTAGTCGCCGGCCGCATCGATCCATTCAATTTCATCTGCATCGAGAACGACAACCTTTGACCCGTCCTTGAAAGAAAGTCGTTCGGCGTACCGCTCTTTCTCCGCCCAATCGGGATCGGAAATCAGTTCCTTGATGCGATCCCGCTCGTCTTCGGAAAGCGAGGCGAGAAGCTCAACGAGTTTCGACTCGCGGGTGAGGGCCGCTTTGGAATGAAGCGCTTCGCGGATGCGATGGATCGCGTCTTTGAGGCGTTCCTCTTCAACCGGCTTGACGATGTAGTCGAGGGCGTTTGCTTCAAACGCCTCGATCGCAAATTTGTCATAGGCGGTTACAAAAATGAACAACGGCGCCGGCGCCCCGATCAAGGCGCGCACAACACCAAAACCGTCAAGGCCAGGCATCTGGATGTCGAGGAAAACAACGTCCGGCGTTTTCGCGCGAACTTCTTTCACGGCCTCGCGTCCGTTTGCGCATTCGGCAACAATTTCGACCTCCGGGAACTCCGCAAGTCGCAACTTTAAGCCGCGCAACGCCAGTGGTTCATCGTCAACGAGGATCGCCCTTATCTTCTCGTCGGTCATTTCGTTTCCCCGTCTTTCTTGTTCAACCTGTTGTTTCAAATGGTATACGAATTGATACGCAAAACCCTTGTGGATCGACATGACATAAACTGAATTCACATCGGTCCTGATACAAATAGGCGAGGCGGTCGCGCATGTTTACAAGGCCAACACCCGTTTTTGCATCGCGCAGCAGCGAGGCAGGATTGTCAGGCGCGTTCGGACCGTTGTCACAGACTTTCATCAGCAACGACCTGCCGTCCCGTTCAGCGGTTACTGAAATTTCGCCGCCCGCTTCCATATGCGCAATCGCGTATTTAATCGCGTTCTCAATCGCCGGCTGCAAGATCAGCGATGGCACTTTCGCCTCCAGCAAACTTTCATCGATATCGAAATTGAGCTTTAGCCGATCGGCAAACCGCGTTTTTTCAATCTCAAGATAGAGCTTCAGCGCACGGACTTCTTCTGCAAGCGAGGTTTTCAATAAAGGATCGCTGTCGAGTGAATACCTTAAAAATGCTGATAGTTGCGAGATCATTTTGTTCGCGTGCTTGCCGTCCTGCTCCAACACAAGCGTCGAAATAGCGTTTAGCGTATTGAACAGAAAATGCGGGTTTAGTTGATACCGCAACATTTTCAATTGCGCCTGATCGGCGAGGCGCGCCGACAGCACAACACGCTCCATTTCGTTGCGCAAATTGAGGTAGTAATTAATGCCGAAGTAAAATCCGGCCCAGGATCCCAACAAAAACAGGTTCGCTTGTATATCTGGTAACAACAGCAGAAGTTGATTGCCAACGCCAAACGGCATGTTGCGCGTGTCGAGCCATTCCGGCCCAAAAATGTAGCTGAAAATCTTCGTCTTCATCGCCGCCATGGCGACAGCCATCAAAATGGTAGAGGGGATGGCGATGAGGAAAATGTACATTGGCTTCTGGCCGCGCGCATAATGATAAATCGGGCGCGCCAGAATGCTCGTTGTTAGAAATCCGACCAATGATGATGCGAGTGAGTAGAGGAGCGCTTCGGGTGTCCGGCCGGCGACAAAGGTCGAAACGCTCGACACGTGGAGGAAGAAAAAGCCAAGCCAACCGGCAATCTGGAGCACCCAGAACATCCGGTTCTTGTCGGCGAACAGCCAGTTCATCCAGTGCCGGGAACGACCCGGCGCGTCGATGAAGGGTCCGCCCCTCGGTCGCGATACTTCCACCGCTGTCATTTTTGATTGTTGCGATTCATCCATGGCTATCAACGCGGCTCCTTGGCAATGTGCAACCGTGGCTGCGGCGAAACGAGCCGCATCCGCGACAAAGGTCGCGTTGTTTGTTGGCGCGCTGTCATTCGCCCAGTGACAGGAGGCGGACATCGCCGCCCGCCGCCGTTGTATTAATGGTTAAAGTGCGTTCCGCGCAATACCGCCAGGCGGCGTCATTGGTCGATAAAACCGGGATGATCGAGCCCTTTCGGTCGGCAAGTATACGTTCGATTTCTGTGCGGCCTGCCGAACCGCCGTCGAAACAAATCAGGCGGACACAATCATCAAGAAGCGCCTGGCGCGAGACCGGCCTGTTCGATTGTGTCAGTAAGCCGGACGGAGCGCCCGCCGCAGTTAGTACATGAAATAGTTGATCGGAATGTTGCGATCGTTCGCAAACGGCAAGATTGCCCGTGGCAATCGCCATCAATGCTTGCGCTGTGCTATCTGCGTCTCCGCCGAGGCACAAGGCGACGCCGCGGCCGCGCAGTTTCAAGGTGTTCGCTTCGCCAGTTGGTCCGGGCAGTTCAGTGTTGCCCGCGGCCATCGCCGCACCTTCCCGGATCATGTCGCGAAAAGCGCCCGACGCGAAATCAATGTCCTTCAAGACGGCATCAATGACGGCCGGGCGATCGCAGCTGCTCCACTTCGCATAGACGCTCGCGCTTCCGCCGAAGATCGACGCTAGGCCGTCGCCGCGCGCACTGTCGCCAATTTCAGGAACGGTATGGGAGTCTTTGAACGGTCTTTTCACAAGGGCGTTCAGATAGTGGGGCCCACCCGCTTTTGGTCCAGTGCCGGAAAGGCACTCACCGCCGAACGGTTGAACGCCGACGACGGCGCCGATCTGATTTCGATTAACATAGACATTGCCGACGCGCGCCCGCCGGGCGATCGTATTCATCGTTTCGTCGATGCGGGTGTGCACGCCCATCGTTAGACCATAGCCAAGCGCGTTTACAGTATCGATGAGAGCATTCAAGTCCCGTGCGGAGTAACGCAGCACATGTAGGACGGGACCGAAAATTTCCTGTTTCAGATCGCCAAGCGAATTTATTTCATAGGCGACAGGGCGCAGGAATGTGCCATCGCCATCGCTGATTTCCGGCGCGCGCGCGATCAGGCGCGCATTTTTTTCAAGCTGCACCAAATGTTGCTCGATGGTTCGTTGCGCTTCATCATCGATAACCGGTCCGACGTCGGTATCTAGCCGTGCCGGCTCGCCGACGCGCAGTTCCGCCATGGCGCCAGTCAACATCCGCTCAAACCGTTCGAAGATATCGTCCTGCACACACACAACGCGACAGGCCGAGCAGCGTTGGCCGGCGCTCTGGAATGCAGAAGCAACGGTGTCCGTCACTGCCTGTTCAAGCAGCGCCGTTGAATCAATAATCATGGCGTTTATGCCGCCAGTTTCAGCGATCAGCGTCACATCACTGCGCCCGGTTTCGACAAGCGTTTTCTTGATTGCCTTGGCGGTGGCGGTGGAGCCGGTGAAGACAATACCATTCACATGCTCATTTGCTGCGAGCGGCGCACCGACCGTTAGGCCATCGCCGGGTACGTAATGAAGCGCGCCAGCGGGAATGCCGGCTTCGTGCAACAACTTTACCGCTTCAAACGCGATCAGCGGCGTTTGTTCCGCGGGCTTGGCGACCACGCAATTGCCGGCGGCGAGAGCGGCGCTGATCTGTCCGAGGAAAATCGCGAGCGGGAAGTTCCACGGAGAAATGCAAGCCACAACGCCGAGCGGCGGGCTATCAAGCGTTTCGCATTCATCGGCATAGTAACGAAGAAAGTCGACTGCTTCGCGAATTTCAGCGATGGCGTCAGGCCATGTCTTGCCGGCCTCCGCGACGGCAAGCGCCATGAATGTTTCGCCGCGCTCTTCCAGAAGCGATGCGGCTTTATGAAGTGTGTAGCGCCGGGTTTTCGCCGGCGTCGCCGCCCATTTTGGTGCAAACCGCGCGGCGGCGGCGCTTGCTCTTTCAATATTTTCACCTGAACCAGAAACGACCGTGCCAACGGTTCTATTGGCGAACGCCGGATTAACAACCGCTTGCCTGTCGCCATCGAGCAGGTCGCCATTGACGAGCGGCGCCGCGATGCAATCCGGTGCACTCGTCGATACAAATCTATCCGTTGTTTCCGGATCGGTTTCGTCCCACCCCAAGGCGGCGAGCCGCCCGCCAAGATGATCGCGCGGCGCCGGAATGTGCGGATTGGAAATGACATCAAGTCCGGCAACTTCATCAACAGGATCAGCAACAATGTCTTCGACGGACAAATCCGGGTCGATAAGCTGGTTGACGAACGAAGAGTTCGCGCCGTTTTCGAGGAGGCGGCGAACGAGATAAGGAAGAAGCTCTTTGTGCCCGCCGACGGGCGCATAAATGCGGGACGCGCCGCCTTTTTCAATCAAACTATCGTGCAGCGACTCGCCCATTCCATGAAGACGTTGGAATTCGTAGTCGGTGTAATCGCCCGCCATCTCCATAACAGTTGTAGCGGTGAGGGCGTTGTGGGTCGCAAATTGCGGATACATCGCATCCGTTGACGACAAGATTTTTCGTGCGCATGCAACGAATGAGAGATCAGTCAGTGTCTTGCGTGTGAATACGGGATAGCTTTCCAAGCCCATGACTTGCGCGCGTTTTATTTCAGAGTCCCAATAGGCGCCCTTTACCAGGCGGACCATAATTCGGCGATCCGATGCGCGCGCCTTTGACGCCAACCAGTCCAGAACGTATAAAGCGCGACGCTGATATGCCTGCACAACAACGCCAAAGCCGCGCCAGTCGGCAAGGGTGGGGTCGCGCATCAGCTGTTCAATGATATCAAGCGAAATATCTAACCGATCGGCTTCTTCCGCATCGATATTGAAGCCAATATTGGCCGCCTTTGCCTGTCGCGCGAGCTTTGCGACGCGCACCCCAAGCTCCTTCAGGACGCGCTCTTTCTTTCCGTATTCGTACCGCGGATGAAGCGCTGACAATTTAACGGAAATGCCGGGGTTATCGACGGCGCGCGCTTCATTCGCATGGGCGCTGATCGCTGCAATCGCATTTTCGTATTCGGCAAAATAACGATCCGCGTCGTCGGCGGTGTGCGCCGCTTCGCCTAGCATATCGAACGAAAAGCGGTAGCCTTTCGTTCCGAATTTGCGACCGCGCCGCATTGCCTCATCGATCGTTTCGCCAAGCACAAAATGCTCGCCCATGACGCGCATGGCTTGCGCAACGGATGCTCGGATTACCGGTTCGCCCAATCGGTCGAGTGCGTCCTTCGTGGCCTTCGCCATGCGGTGGAGGGGATCATCGGCCTCGACATCATCCAGCCAGGCGGCCGTCAACATCAGCGCCCGTGTTGAAAAGTTGACTAGCGGGAAGGGGCTCTTGCCTTTATGCGCGCCCCAATCGCCGGCCTCGATCTTGTCCTCGATCAATGAATTGGCGGTTGCTGCGTCCGGCGTTCGAAGCAACGCTTCGGCAAGGCGCATTAACGTAACGCCCTCGGCCGTCGACAGGCCATATTCCTGTAAAAATTTGTCGATCAGGCCAGACCGCATGGCGCCGGCGCGCGCCGCTTCAACGAAATCCGCCGCCCGGTTATGGGCGCGTGCGCGCGCCTCTGCGTCCAGCCCAGTGTTCGATAATAGCGTAGGGGCGAGGACGTCTTCGCTCACAAGCGTGTGTTGTCGGATCATCCGGCGCAAGGCGTCCAGGCTGCTGGTGTCGTCGATCATACAGTTTTCCGTGCAAGTGATTGATCATTCACCGCAATAGCCGTTTCGCGGAGACCTGTCATCCGGCGAAGCGGGGTTTCTATTGACTTTCTAAACGGGCCCCGGCGCACTGCAATGCGGCATTGCGAAACGCCAGTTGAGGGAATACCTAACAGGCCAAAGCCGCCGCGCCGGTGCGGCCCGAATTCCCAGCCGGATCAACGTCGAAAGGACCAGATTTCATGACGGATGCATTTATTTACGATGCGGTGCGAACGCCCCGGGGAAAAGGCAAGGCCGACGGGTCATTGCATGAGATCACACCGGTATCGCTCGCCACGCAGGTTCTCGAAGCGATCCGCGACCGCAACGAGATTGATACGGCGCATATTGAAGATGTCGCTTTTGGATGCGTGTCGCCTGTTGGAGAGCAGGGCGCTGTCGTTACGCGCTCGGCGATCTTGAACGCAGGGTTCGCTGAGACGACTGCCGGCATCCATGTCAACCGATTTTGTGCGTCGGGCCTTGAGTCCGTCAACATCGCGGCATCGAAAGTCAAAGCCGGCGAAGCAGACCTGACCATCGGCGGCGGCGTTGAATCAATGAGCCGTGTGCCCATGGGATCAGATGGCGGCGCGATGGCGACGGATCCGGCGGTTACGTTCAAGACTTATTTCGTACCGCAAGGCATTTCCGCTGACTTGATCGCGACGAAATACGGAATTTCGCGCGATGACGCTGACGCCTATGCTGTTGAGAGCCAGAAACGCGCGGCGAAATCATGGGAAGAAAAACGTTTCGCCAAGTCTATTGTGCCGGTGAAAGACGTGATGGGCGAGGCCGTCCTCGCTCATGACGAAACGGTCCGCGCCAATACCGATATGCAAAGTCTTGGCGCGCTTAATCCGGCATTCGCGATGATGGGCGAACAATTCGGGTTTGACGCGGTCGCTATCCAGAAATATCCGGACGTGGAGCGTATCAATCACATTCATCACGCCGGCAATTCTTCCGGTATCGTCGACGGCGCAGCCGCGGTCCTCATCGGCAATGAAGAGATTGGCAAGAAGCTGGGCCTGAAACCGCGCGCGCGGATCCGGGCTGCCGCGTCCATCGGATCAGAACCGACGATCATGCTTACGGGCCCTGAATTTGCGGCGAAAAAAGTTCTCGCCCGCGCGGGCATGACGAAGAACGACATTGATCTTTGGGAACTGAACGAAGCATTTGCGTCCGTCGTGTTGCGCTTCATGCAGGCCCTCGACATCGATCACAATGAAATCAACGTCAATGGCGGCGCCATCGCCATGGGCCATCCGCTCGGCGCCACGGGCGCCATGATCCTTGGGACGATGGTCGATGAGCTGGAACGTTCGAACAAGGAAACCGCGCTCATAACGCTGTG
>JAJFFU010000209.1 GCA_021776465.1 Parvularculaceae bacterium | reverse complement strand
GCGGCGGTGAAACGCTCCAGACTGGTTTAGCGATGCATCAATCCGTACTCATCACAGGCGCATCAAGCGGCATCGGCGAGGCATGTGCGGTGCATCTCGCGCATAAAGGTTTTCGCGTTTACGCGGCGGCGCGCCGGGCTGAAAAGTTGCGGGAACTGGAAGGTCTCGCCGGCGGGCGCATTACGCCGGTCGCCCTCGACGTGAACGATGACGCGTCCGTCCAGAACGCCATGGCGCAGATTGCCGATGACGGCGCGAGCTTGTTCGGGCTCGTCAACAATGCCGGCATATCGGTAATGGGCCCGCTCGAGGACACGCCGATTGACGACTGGCGCCGGCAATATGAAACCAATGTGTTCGGCCTCGTGCGTATGACGCAAGCGGTGTTGCCGCAAATGCGCGAGGCCGGTCGTGGCCGCATCATCAACATTGGGTCCGTCGCCGGGCGCATCGCCGCGCCGTTTCAGGGCGCATACGCGTCATCCAAGCATGCGGTCGAAGGACTGACGGATTCTTTGCGCCGCGAAATTGAACCCTATGGGCTGAAAGTGTCGTTGATTCGGCCCGGTTTCATCAACACGCCGTTTGGCGATCAGGAACAGGACGAGCTTCAAGCGCATGTAGACGCCGGCGGCCCATACGCTGATGCTGTACGCAGTTTTAAAGCATGGCACGCCAAAGGCCATCCGACTGCGCCGGGCCCGATGGTTGTCGCCGAAGCGGTTCACGCCGCGCTGACCGCAGAACATCCGCATTCGCGCTACACCGCGCCAATGAGCAATGGCGGCTCGCTCGCGCTTCGCAATCTGCTGCCGACGGCAATCGTTGATCGCATTTTGAAAAGAGTGTTTGGACTGTCGGGGCCGACAAACAAAGACTAGTTTATGGCTTTGTTGCGCCGTAACGCGCTGATCGCGTTGCCACGGTGAATAATTTTCGGGATTATGACTTATGGAAAGCGATATTGATGCGGGTCTGGCGGCTTTCCGTGCGGGCAATTCCAAAGAGGCTTACGCCCGACTAAAGGCGGCGGGCGAGGCCAGTGCGCTTGGCGACAACGCGAACTTTGCCCTTGCCCATGCGGCGCGCGCGGTCGGTGATTTTGAAACCAGCCTGACTGCCGTTGACAAAGTCATTGAAAAAAACCCAACGCACCCAGACGCGTTGCTCATCAAGGCGGACTGTTTCAAATCGACCGGCAAGGCCCGCGTCGCAAACGGTTTTTACCAGGCGTTTTTGCGCGCTGCGCAATCGATGCAGCCGGTTCCATCGCATTTGCATCAAGATATCGCGCGTGCCCAGCAGGAATGTCAGGACGCTTACAAAAACTATCAGGAATATTTGACTGAGAAGGTCAGAGCGGCGGGCCTTAGTGATGACTGCGGTCGATCGCGCATCGGGCAGGCCGTCGACATCATGCTCGGCAAGAAAACGATCTATCCGCAGAGCCCGTCAAAATTTTTCTTCCCGGAATTGCCGCACATCCAGTTCTATGATCATCGGCAGTTTCCGTGGTCTGAGGAGATTATTCAGCAGGCTGACGTGATCAGGGAGGAACTCACCACCGTTGTTTCGGCGAACGCTGTTTTCGATCCGTATGTTCAACACAATGTGGATGTCCCGAAGATGAGCGAAATGGGCCGTCAACTTGTCGGTAAAACGGACTGGTCGGCCTACCATTTGTGGCAGGATGGCGAAGCAAACCCGGACCACATGGCGCATTGTCCGAAGACGCTGGAGATATTGAAAGCAGCGCCCGTTCCGAAAATTCCAACAGTCTCGCCGTCGATCCTGTTTTCAAAGTTAAATGCGACCGCCGGCATCCCGCCCCATAGCGGTATTTGTAATGCGCGGCTGATCTGCCATTTGCCGCTGATTAATCCACCGGGTTGCTGGTTGCGCGTTGGCAATCAGGTTCGCGAGTGGAACGACGGCGAAATGCTGATCTTTGATGATTCAATTGAACATGAGGCCAAGAACCCGTCTTCCGAAAATCGCATTGTTTTGATTTTTGATGTTTGGCGCCCCGAGTTAAGCGAAGAAGAACGTGCGCTCGTCGAGGTGATCTTTGATGCGGTTGAAAGTTTCTAGACGTTTGCGCGGCCGATGCGTGGCATCCGGACTGCGCCATGACCAGAAGGCAATATTCAATGGCTGAATTTATCGACCCGACCCGCGAACAATTCGGCGCCATGATGGCGCTGCCCGACGACGGGCGAGTTCACATGCTGAATTTGCTCCGGTTGCGCGAGAAAGCCGACTATGAGGACGGGCGCGAGGCCACCGGCGCCGAAGCCTATAAGACCTATGGCAAGGATAGCGGTCCGATTTTTTCGGGCGTCGGCGGGAAAATCGTACACGCCTGGGATCCGAAATTGACGCTCATTGGACCGCCATCCGAAAATTGGGACATCGCGTTCATCGCTGAATATCCAAACGCTGCTGCATTCGGTGAGATGGTAAAGGACCCCGCCTATCAGGCGATTGTCTTCCACCGACAGGCCGCGGTCGCGGATTCGCGGCTCATCCGGCTGCACCCGAAAGAGGGCGGCGCCGTATTCGGCGGCTGAAAGCCTGCATCCGCATATTGGATGCTGCATACTTGTTCCGTGCAGGCCTTTCCGGCTAGGAAAAGCGGTCCGAGAGAAACTAGAGAAATATCATATGCCAACGCCGGTTCTCATGCCCGCTCTGTCACCCACCATGGAAGAGGGCACCCTCGCCAAATGGACCGTGAAAGTGGGCGACACAGTTTCGTCCGGTGATGTGATTGCCGAAATTGAAACGGACAAGGCGACGATGGAAGTCGAAGCGGTCGATGACGGCGTTATCGGCAAGCTCCTGATTTCCGAAGGCACCGAAAACGTCAAGGTGAATGAGCCGATTGCCGTGATTGTGAATGATGGCGAGAGCGCAGATGATATCGACCTGTCGAAACTGAATGGCGGCGCGTCTTCGTCCTTCGAGACGCCGGCTCCTCAGGATGAAGACATCGGGATAAGCGTTCACCCTGAGGAAGGCGTAACGCTTAAAGATCCCGAACTCCCTGACGGCGTGCAAATGGTTGAAACGACGATCCGCGATGCGTTACGTGATGCGATGGCCGAAGAAATGCGCCGCGATGAGGATGTCTTCCTCATGGGTGAAGAGGTCGCCGAATATCAGGGCGCCTATAAAGTCTCGCGCGGTCTCCTTGAAGAATTCGGCGAGCGCCGCGTCGTTGATACGCCGATCACGGAACATGGGTTCGCCGGTCTAGGCGTCGGCGCGGCGTTTGCGGGCCTGAAGCCGATCGTCGAATTCATGACATGGAATTTTGCGATGCAGGCGATCGATCACATCATCAATTCCGCAGCCAAAACGCGATATATGTCCGGCGGGCAAATGGCGTCTTCCATTGTTTTCCGCGGGCCGAACGCGGCAGCCTCCCGCGTTGCCGCGCAACATAGTCAGGATTATGCGCCGTGGTATGCGAATATTCCGGGGCTGATCGTGATTGCGCCATACTCAGCATCCGATGCGAAGGGTTTGTTGAAAGCGGCGATCCGCGATCCGAACCCGGTCGTATTTCTTGAGCATGAGTTACTCTACGGCGACAAAATGGACGTGCCCGATGTCGAAGACTGGGTGCTTCCGATCGGCAAGGCCAAAGTGGTGCGTGAAGGAACCGATGTCACGATCGTTTCTTACTCCCGCGGCGTAAAGTTTGCGCTGGAAGCCGCCGAAAAACTGGCGGGCGAGGGCGTGTCGGCTGAAGTTGTCGATCTGCGAACAATCAGGCCCATGGATGCGGCGACAGTGATTGCATCCGTCAAGAAAACAAACCGCGTTGTCACGGTCGAAGAAGGCTGGGCGCCATGCGGCGTTGGCGCCGAAGTCGGCTGGCAGGTAACGCAACATGCCTTCGATTACCTCGACGCGCCGCCCGCGCGCGTGACGCAGGAAGACACGCCGCTTCCGTATGCCGCAAATTTGGAAGTGTTGAGCCTTCCGAATGCGGAGAAGATCGTGAACGCGGTGAAGCAAGTGATGTATCAAAATTGAAAAACGTTATACGGAGTTTTTTCAAACGTTATGACTAATCCCGACTATAAATTGCCAAATGTTCCGTCGAATTTTAATTCCAGAGGCGACAGTGTAGCTTTTATTACGATGCATAAAGCTGGCAGCTCTATTGCCGGGTTGATTTTTCGATTTTACGCATATGCCGCCGGCTATATTCAAGCAAACATTGCGGAAGCGGCAATACAGTGCGGAATCCCAGAGGCCGAATTCTGCATCAAGAATGCAGGTCTAATGTTGACGCCTGGATATTATTTTGGACCATTCCGGGGAATATATGTCAGTGAAATGGGCGGGTTTTTGGAAAACAGGTTAATAGTTCAGATACGTGATCCGAGAGATTGTATTTGTTCAAACTACTATTCGATGGCGAAGAGCCATGTCGTTCCAAAGGATGAAAAACTGAAAAAGGCGTTTTTAGAGAAGCGCGAGGCGATGAACGCAATGTCGATCGATCAATCCGCAGTGGGTGGGGCCAAGGGTTACTTTCATAGAATGAGCCGGATCAAGAATTTAATAGAAAACCATCCAAATACTTTGGTTATGAAGTATGAGGATATGGTGCTGCAAACGGAATTCTGGACGAAACAGGCAGAGGAGTTTTTCGGCGTTGTCGAGCGTGGTGATTTGGATGAAAAACTAAAAGAGCATTTGAATTTTTCTGTAGAAAAAGAAGACCCGAATGTACACAAGCGACAAGTGACGCCGGGTGATCATGTCAGAAAAATGATGCCAGAGACTGTTACCGCTATGAATGAAACTCTGTCACCGGTACTGGATTGGTTTGGTTATCCGCGCGAAGTTACGGAAGAAACTTGGACGACACCTGCTGCGTTGAGGGGCTAGCGCCAAATGCAGGTGAAAGGCCAGTGCCGCTGCGGGAAACTGAAAGCGTCTTTTGA
>JAJFFU010000208.1 GCA_021776465.1 Parvularculaceae bacterium | reverse complement strand
CCGCGCCTTTCCGACGCTGACAAAATCGCAAAGCTTGCCCGCCGCGCCGCCCATGAAGAGCTGACCTTCAACGATATCTGGCGCACATTGCCGAGCATCGAAGAGCCTGACGAAGACGCCGAAGAGCGCCAGCTCGAAGTGCGCAACATAAAATTGCCGGAAGAAAATATTCTCTATTTCATTGAGAAAGCCTCGCCGATCCTGCGACCATGGCAGCGCGAACTCGTCCGTATCGTGCGCAATATCGGTCAGTATTTTTACCCTCAGAAACAAACAAAAGTGATGAACGAAGGCTGCGCCACTTTTGTCCATCACTACATCATGAACGAACTTTACAATAAGGGTCTCATCGGCGAGGGCGCGATGATGGAGTTCATGCACTCTCATTCGTCGGTAGTGTTCCAGCCGGAATTCGATGATCCGCGTTATTCGGGGATCAACCCATACGCGCTCGGTTTTGCAATGATGGAGGATCTGAAGCGCATCTGCGAAGAGCCGACCGAGGAAGACGCTGAATGGTTTCCTGAAATTGCCGGCCATGGCGACTGGCGTGCGGTCCTGAAAGATGCGTGGGCGAATTTTCGCGATGAGAGTTTCATCCTGCAATATCTGTCGCCAAAGGTGATGCGTGATTTCAGAATGTTCGCGATCGCTGATGATTCAGAAGAGTCTCACGTCGAGGTCGCCGCCATTCACGATGAGCGCGGTTTCCGACGCCTGCGAGAACGGCTTTCGACGATGTATGATCTTGGCATGCACGATCCGAATATTCAGGTCTTCGCCGCAGATCTTGCCGGCGATCGCACGCTGCGGTTGCGCCATGACGTTCACAATGGGCGCACGCTGAGCGATGAGACGAAACAGTCGGTGATGACGCATATAGAGACGTTATGGGGTCACGAAGTTGTCCTCATGGATGGCGACAAGGATGCGTCCTGAACAGGTGAATGGTGCGCTGCAACATTTACACTCCCGGGATTTCGTGAAATTATATCGACTGTGGGGAGAGATTTGCGCCTGCGGCATTCCCGCGGCGCCGGAAATAAATTGAAAAATTTATTCTTAGAGGTCGCGCCCCATTGAAACGGCGCCGCTACTGCAGGCGGCGTTTTGGTGGGAGAGCACGAACACTTTTTTTGAAGATAGTTGCTGGCGCGCGTTTACGCGGCAGCATCCATCAACCTGTAAAATGACGGTTGAGCACCAAATGGCCAAGGCATGGTTTATGCTGCGGTCTACGCCGGCGCGGGGTCATCATTCCCCCAAGATTTCGCGTCGGCGGTTCTATTGTCCGTCTTTGTCACGTCCGAAATTCGGTTCGGCCGTTTCCTGTCCCGCATCAACGATCGCACGGCGCAATGAACGCCCGCGCGTAAATGCTTTTTCCAGCGCCTCGCCGTCGCCCCAGCGGATCGCGCGCTGCATCACCGCGAGCTCTTCTGAAAAGCGCCCGAGCACTTCGAGCACCGCTTCGCGGTTTTTCAAAAAAACGTCGCGCCACATGATCGGATCGGACGCGGCAATGCGGGTAAAGTCGCGAAATCCACCGGCAGAATATTTGACAACTTCCGCTTGCGCGACGGATTCAACATCATCGGCCGCGCCGACCAGCGTAAAAGCAATCAAGTGCGGCAGATGGCTTGTCACAGCGAGGGCGAGATCGTGATGGGCCGGGTCCATGAATTCCACATGAGCGCCAATCCGCTCCCACAGTGTCTTGGCTTTGTTGATCGCCGTCTTATAGGCCTCGTCCGGCCGGTCGAGGGGCGTGATGATGCACCAGCGGTCGTCGAAGAGTTCAGCAAAGCCTGCATCCGGCCCCGATTGTTCTGTGCCGGCGACGGGATGACAGGGAACGAATGAAATGTCCTCGCGCAATTGCGCAGCCGCCTCTGCAACAGCGCCTTTGACCGATCCGACGTCGATGATCAGCGCGCCGCTTTGTGCATGGTCGTTAACGGCGCTCGCAATTTCACCGATGGCCCCGACCGGCGCCGCGATGACGATAAGGTCAGCCTTCGAAACGGCGCCCGCAAAATCTGTCGCGGCCTCGTCAACGACGCCGATTTCTTTCGCCCGCGCGGAAGTCGCTGGGTTTTTATCATAGGCGACCAGCGACTTTACGACACCGGCCTTGCGCAAGGCGCGGGAAAGTGAGCTGCCGATCAAGCCGGGGCCGATGATCGCTGCGCGTTCAAACAAATGATCAGTCATCGCCAAGCCGACCTTCAATCAAGTCCAGAAACCGCCGGTTGCCGTCAGTCGTACCGATCGACACACGCAACCATTCGCCGAGCTTGTAAGCGCCCATCTCGCGCACAATGACACCGCCTTTGCGTAAATATTCCTGCAGGCCGTTGGCGTCGCCGCCCGGTGCGCGAAACAGGACAAAATTGCCATAGGCCGGCGCGCATTCGATGCCAAACCCGCCGAGCCGCTGCATCATGACTTCGCGTTCTTTTCGGTTGAAGTCGCGGTTTTTGTCGACAAAGGCCTGATCTTCAAGAGCGGCGATACCGGCAACCTGTGCAGCCTCGCCCACATTGAAAGGCCCGCGAATACGGTTGAGGACATCGGCTATGCTGGTCGGGCAATAGGCCCAACCAAGGCGCAGGGCCGCAAGGCCGTAAATCTTCGAGAACGTCCGTGTCATGACGGTGTTTTCGCCGTCATCGACGATCGCGGAACCGGCGCTGTAATTCGGCTCTTCCATGTATTCCGCATAGGCTGCGTCTATGACGAGGAGTACGTCTTCGCGAAGGTTCTCGCGCAGGCGCCGCAATTCGGTTTCGGGAATATATGTGCCGGTCGGGTTGTTTGGATTGGCGACGAACATGACGCGCGTTCGATCATCAACCTGCTCAAGCATCGCATCGACATCGCAGGTCAGGTTTTTTTCCGGCGCAAACCGGACCTCAGCGCCATTGCCCATGGCAGCGAGAGCATAAACTAGAAACCCGTGATCGGACTGAACGATATTGTCGCCGACACCCGCATAGGCCTTCGTCAACAATTGCAGCAATTCGTCGGAGCCCGCGCCGCAGACGATCCGCGCCGGATCAAGTCCGTAGGTCGCGCCAATTGTTTTGCGCAATTTCGTGCAGCCGCCATCGGGATACAAAAAGAGTTCGTCTTTCGCCTTGTTATAGGCTTCGATCGCCGCGGGGCTCGCGCCGAGCGCCGATTCGTTGGACGACAGCTTATAGACAGTCTCCGCACCGGGCGCGTCCGACGAACCGGGCACATAAGGCTTGATATCGAGGATTCCGGGACGGGGCGTCGGCGCGGCCATGGCGTGGTCTTTCTAATAACTGGCGAATGAAAGTTCTGTCGCCCGGCTATACCGCCCGGGCGCGCCCCGCTTCAACCCGGCGCGTCTCTTTCCGTCCTGTTTCGGGGCGTGCTGGCGGGCCGGGCGGTGACGACGGCCGGGCGACGCCGGCGTTCGCGGGCGCTTCGGACCAGACCGACGGGCGCCGCCAGGTTTTTGCGCGCTTCCACCATGAGCACGCCGGAAAGGCCGGGCCACACCCGCGCGCCAGCGCGCTCCCAGGCGCGCGCGCTGCGCAGGAGAAACCGACTTTTTACAGGCGGAAAAAACAATGCGGCGTTGAACTGGGCGTCGTCGATGCTGAACATCGATTCATCCAGCAGGCGCAGCAAATGGCGCTTGAGATAGGGCCGGCCGGCGGCGAACGGTGTTGAATCGACAATTGACCACAGGCCGCGCCGGTGTGAGGCGACAATGATAATGCGCCCGTCATCGGAAAGGACGCGCCACGCCTCGCGCATAAGACGGCGCGGTTCCGGGGATTCTTCGAGCCCGTGAATAATCAACAGCCGGTCGATCGAGGCGTCTGGCAGGGGCCACGACCGTTCGCCGACAAGGGCGGCCGCATTGGCGCCGTGGCCGGGCCAGCGAATGACCCCTTGTCCGCCGGGCGCCAGCGCAAGCCGTCGCTCTGCATTTTCGAACTCCGCCAGGAAGGGATTGGCGAAGCCGAAGCCGGCGATCCGGCAACCGCTCGCATCCCCCCAGGCTTCAATGAGGCGCGCATTAATGAAGTCCGCTGCGGCCGCGCCAAGGGGCGTCCGGTAAAACTCATGATAGTCGAGGATGTCGGTTCGCATGGCGTTCGACGTCTTTTGCGGTCATTTTGCGGTCTGGCGGCTGGATCGTTATGCTGGGCGCAGCCGCCATGCGTCAATCGGAACGTCGCCGTCAGATTGCGCGGCGCAAAGAAAGTGTAGCCGCCAATGCCCGTCGATATTCACCAATTTCCCTGCCTCAGTGATAATTACGCATTTCTGATCCGCGACCAAGCTTCGGGCGCTGTGGCCGCTGTCGATACGCCTGATGTTGGCGCTATCAACGCAGCGCTTGCCGAAAAAGGCTGGCGCTTGACGCATATTCTCAACACCCATTGGCATCCCGATCATGCTGGCGGAAATCTCGCGCTCAAGGAGCAATGGGGCTGCACCATCATCGGGCCGGTGGGCGAGGCGGCGAAAATTCCCGGCATTGATCGACAGGTCGGCGAGGGCGATGTGGTCGAACTGGGCGCCGGTGTCGCGACGGTGCGCGATACGCCGGGGCACACCTCGGGCCATATCATCTATCATTTCGCCGATGACGCTGCCGCTTTTGTCGGGGATACGATATTCGCCATGGGGTGCGGGCGTCTCTTTGAAGGCACGCCCGATCAGATGTGGCGCTCATTGTCGAAGATCGCCGCTATGCCGCCGGCGACGAAACTTTATTGTGCGCATGAATACACGCAGGCGAATGCGGCCTTTGCGCTTTCTGTCGATCCGGAGAATATCGACCTTCGCAAGCGCGCCGGCGATGT
>JAJFFU010000207.1 GCA_021776465.1 Parvularculaceae bacterium | reverse complement strand
ATATCCAAGCTGGACCGCGAGTATCACGTCGATCCGCCGCTTGTTTTTTCGATTGAGATGGCGCGGTTACGCCTTGAACGCATCCTAGGATCAATCCCTGAATGGACGGAGTTGCGCACACTCGTTCACGCCGAAGATGTTGACGCGCCGGAAAACTCGGTCGTCGCCAGCGCGTTTAACGCGGCGCTGGAATTTGCCAAGGATGGTCGGATCGATATGCGCCAGCTCGGCGCGTTTGAACCGATCTATATTAAAGCGCTGGCCGACGATGAAAGGAAACCGTCATGACCGAACTTGACGCCGACGACGGACGCGACTTCAACGGCCTGGACGCGCATGAAGCGCAAGAGGCGCTCGCCGAGGAACTCGGCGCGACAACAGATGAACAGGTTCCCGTGAGCGAAGATCAGGACGACGACGCAGAAGTTGTGACTACGATTGAGTGGACAGAAGAAGATACCGCTGAGCATTGCCGAATGGTTGAGGCGCTCTTGTTTGCTGCGGCTGAGCCGCTCGATCACCGCACCATTGCTGCGCGCCTGCCGGCTGGCGCAGATATCGCCGGGGTTATTGATGGGCTCACGGAGGAATATTCCGGCCGCGGCGTCACGTTGCAGAAAATCGATAAAAAATGGCGCTTTGTGACGGCGAGCGATGTCGCCCATGTGCTTGAAATTGAGAAAGTCGCGCCACGGCGCCTGTCGCGCGCCGCGCTCGAAACGCTGGCGATCATTGCCTACCACCAGCCATGCACCCGCGCCGACGTGGAAGATGTCCGCGGCGTTCAGGTCGCGAAAGGCTCGCTGGACCAGTTGCTCGAGATCGGCTGGGTCAAGATGCGCGGCAAGCGCAAGGACGTCCCCGGACGGCCGACCCTTTACGGGACGACTGACGATTTCCTCCAGCATTTCGCCCTGGAGACGGTGACCGATTTGCCGGGACTGGCTGACCTAAAGGCCGCCGGGCTTCTTGATGCGCGCCTGCCGCCGGGATTTGGCGTCCCGTCACCGGTCGATGGTGATGATGTGGAGGACGACGAAGAGGCGGACGATGGCGAATTTATTCAGGATTTTCATGACGAAGAGGGCGGTGAAACCGCTGACGCGTAAGGAATAATTCACGAGGCTGCTGTTTGCTAATACAGCTGCCGATGACTACATTCCGGCCGCGTAAGTAATAAAGGCAAACCCCATGGGCGCTATCGGACCCTGGCAGATCGTCATCATTCTAGTTCTCGCCCTGCTGCTTTTTGGCGGCGGCGGTAAAATTTCTTCGCTGATGGGCGATTTTGCCAAAGGCATCAAATCGTTCCGCAAAGGTCTTCAGGATGAAGGCGAGAAATCGCTGGACGAACGCAGCGACGAGGCGGTGGATGTGACCCCCGCCGAGGACAAGGCAAAGGCGGAGTAATCCGTCGGGGTTTTGAAGGACCCCATCACGCATGAACCTCGTTCCTCAATTTGGTTTTCTGGAGCTGATCCTGATCGCCGTCATCGCGCTGGTCGTGGTGGGGCCGAAGGATTTGCCGCGCATGATGCGCCAGGCTGGGCGGATGGTCGCCAAGGCGAAATCCATGGCCGCCGAATTTACGTCTGCGTTCGATCAGATGGCCCGCGAGACCGAAATGGAAGATTTGCGCAAGGAGATCGATGCGCTGAAGAACGACAATGTCGTGACGCAGGCCAAGCGTGAGCTTGAAGAGACCGTTAAGCCCATCAATGATGAATTGCGCAAAGAGGCGTCGGCCCTGAAAGACGATCAGGCGCCAAAGCCGGTGACCGACAATGATGCGGCCGCCGCCGAAAACAATAGCGACGCGGCGGCGAAATCATGAGCCCGACGCCGGTGAAAAAAGAACCCTCAGACGACGACGAGATCGAGGCGTCGGCAGCGCCGCTGTTTGACCATCTGACCGAATTGCGCACGCGCCTGATCGTTTCATTCTGCGCCATCGGCGCGGCGTTTGCTGTCTGTTTTATTTTTTCCGTGCCGCTTTATGAATTTCTCGTGGTGCCTTTCAAGAATGCGGTCATCGCGGCGGGCGCCGAGCCGAAGCTGTATTTTGCACCGCTGGAATTTTTCTTCACCCGCGTGAGACTGGCGATGCTGGCCGGTGTCGCCATCGCGTTCCCGGTGGTGGCGTATCAGCTTTACCAGTTCGTCGCGCCCGGTCTTTACCGCAAGGAGCGCGCGGCGGCGTTGCCGTTCCTCCTCGCCATGCCTGTCCTGTTCACGGCTGGCGCGGCGCTTGTTTATTACGTGCTGATGCCCTTCGTGATGCAGTTTGCGGTCGGAATGGAGCAAGATGCGGGCGAGGGCTCCGGCGTCGCGATCGAACTTTTAACCCGCGTTGGCGACTATCTCTCACTGACGACGACGCTGATCATGGCGTTCGGTTTCGCCTTTCAACTGCCGGTGTTTCTGACGTTGCTGGCGCGGGCCGGGCTGATCGATGCGCAGTTCCTGCGCAACAACCGCAAATACGCTATTGTCGGCATCTTCATCATCGCCGCCTTCCTCACCCCGCCCGACCCGGTCAGCCAGCTGGTGCTCGGCGGTTCAATCATTG
>JAJFFU010000206.1 GCA_021776465.1 Parvularculaceae bacterium | reverse complement strand
TTGGAAGTTCTGGACGTCCGCCCTAGAGCGGTCGTCGCGTTTAGGTGGTCGCGCGATGGCCGTCAACTGACCTGGCTGATATTTTCTACTACATTAATTCTATGTCGTCAGGGCAACGGGCGACGGCCGGTGGCATTAACGAACTAACCCGGCTTTTTGACTGCAAAGAAAGACAAACCAGCACTCCAGGAGTACCAATTGAGCAGCATAGAAATCGTCATTGAGCCACGCACTCGCGATCTTGGCGGATTTACCGTTGGTCGCGTCCTGCCCTTTGCCAAGCGCCGCATGGTCGGTCCGTTCATTTTCTTCGACGAAATGGGCCCGGCGGACTTCGCGCCGGGCAAAGGGATCGACGTGCGCCCTCACCCGCATATTGGCCTCGCCACTGTCACCTATCTATTTGACGGCGAGATCCGCCATCGCGACAGTCTTGGCTATGATCAGGTGATCCGGCCCGGCGACGTCAACTGGATGACGGCCGGACGCGGGATCGCCCATTCGGAACGCACCGACGAAGGGCCGCGGCAATCCGGCCAGAAACTGCACGGCATCCAGAGCTGGGTCGCCCTGCCCGAAGCCGACGCTGAATGCGCGCCGTCGTTTCATCACCACCCGAAGGAAACGTTGCCGGTGATTGAGCGAGACGGCGCCGTGATGCGCCTGATCGCCGGCGAAGCATTCGGCGAAACGGCGCCGGTCAAAACCTATTCGCCGATATTCTATTTAGGCGTCGAAGCCGTCGCGGGCGCGACGATACCGCTCCCTGATTATGAGGAACGCGCGATCTATGTCGTAACCGGCAGTGTGTCCGTCGATGACGAACCCTATGACGCCGGCAAGATGGCCGTCTTCGCGCCCGGCGCCGAACCGGTGATCAAAACCACCGACGCGTCGCGCCTGATGCTGCTCGGCGGCGCGCCCTTAGGCAAACGGATAATCTGGTGGAACCTCGTCGCGGCGTCGAAAGCGCGCATTGATCAGGCCAAGAAGGACTGGCGGGCGTCTGCGGATGTTGGGTTTAAGGACAGCGTGTTTTCGTTACCGCCGGATGAAGAGGAATTTATTCCGTTGCCGGAGGAGTGACGCTTATTGGCCCATGGGCGACACTCGCGGCCTGCAATACGAATGTCGGGAATCAAGGGCGTCGATCTTATTTGCGGCCAGATGAAAATAGCCGCCTTGAGAAAAATGCAATCAACATGAGAATGATGGCGCTGCCAATGATTGTTGGCAGGAGAGCACTTTTCAACGCCCTGCCTGTTGACAAGAAATCAGGTTTGCCGGTCTGCCACAGTACCCAATCGGAGCCGATATTTGAAGCGAGCGACGGATGTCCATTTACTAGCATGATGTAGGCATCGCCCGTATCGGGATTTATACGCACCGAAACGTTGATCGCTGGCTCATTGGCGCCGTCATGTCCGTAGACGTAGTCGCCAGAGCTCGTCGGCGCATAAAGTATCGTTCCAAGTCCCCAGATTGCGCTTCCCAAGACAGATGCTTCCCGTTCACGCATCGATTTTAACGTCGTCGCGCTCAAACCGAGAACTGAGTCTTTTGCCGTGAGCGCTTTAACCAGCCGCAACAGATCAGTCGCGGAACTCACAAAACCAGTTGCCCCTGCCGACGCATATTTGAATTGTGGCGCAACCTCGCCGGCGAGATCATAAGACTGTGTAGCACTTGCGACATCGCCGATAAAACGGAACGACGACTCCTGCATCTCAAGCGGCTCCAAAATCGTGTTCCGAATGTAGCTTTCGTAATCCTGACCCGACACCTCCTCGATCAGAAGCTGCAAGATAAGATAGCCGCCCCCGGAGTATGCAAATGCCTTTCCGGGCTCGGCTCCAACTGCAATTTTGATGTCACTCCCGGACGACGCGCGTGGATTAACCAGTGATTGTTCTAATGTCGGCAAGCTTTCGCCGGCTTCATAGTCGCCAAACCCCAATCCGTCGGTAAGGCCTGCAGTGTGGCTCAATAAGCGCCGAACCGTTACGTCGTCCTCGTTATACGGACCATCCGGCAATTGCCAGCGGGTAAGGTGAATGGAAATTGGGTCGTCAAGGCTGACCCGCCCTTCTTCGACAAGCGACATGACGCCGAGCGCCGTTATCCACTTGCTGAACGACGCCGTCGGAAACACGGTGTGTTCATCGACCGAGCGTTCATGCTTTGCATAGAGCTCTCCGACGACTTCACCATCCTCGACAAG
This sequence comes from Parvularculaceae bacterium, assembly GCA_021776465.1. Classification (GTDB taxonomy): domain Bacteria; phylum Pseudomonadota; class Alphaproteobacteria; order Caulobacterales; family Parvularculaceae; genus Hyphococcus. Next base: position 1,682 of record JAJFFU010000206.1, on the reverse strand, counting down.
AATGAAGGACGTATTGCCGCGATTGGACTCTTCAACGTTACGTTTCGTTTCAACAAAAAAAGCGTCATGGTCGCCTTGCGGCGCTACCGGCTCCATCCACCAGCCTTCAAATGCCAAGAAAACGGCGAGAACGCCCCACGCTGCAATCGCAAATAGCGAGCTTAAAGCCAATAGTCCAATTTTCAACAATTTCATTTCGCCCCCTTCGAGCACAAACAACTTCGAGCCGACAAAGTACCGGCTCTATTCGAAATTCTCAGCATATCCCAATTCGGTTGAAAGAGCTGCCACGAATCCGGACGGTCGCGCGTCATATTCGGATTAATCCAAATGGTTGACAACCTCGCTCATTTCTCAGCCTATTTTCAATACACCAATTTCGATGGAGCGCGATCATGAAGACTCTAAAATGCGATTTCACAGCAGATGGAGAAACATTCGAACAATGGATGCAGGCGCTCATGCCTCATTATAAGGAAGCTCATGCTGACGTGATGCAAAATCCGAATAAGACAAAGGCCGATGGAGAAAGGTGGATGTCTGAGAATAAGGAAAGATTTGATGCAGCCTAAACTATGCAAATACAGCTTCCAAACTGAAAATAGTCATTCGAAATGTGACAGACTAATGTCGCCTATCGGCGATAAGCAGCCATTCAAATTAGTCGCCATCAGCCTACAGCTTAAATAACTTCTCCGCTTCGGTCTTCGAAGACCCTCGGTCATTCATCGCCGCTTCGCAGCGCGTGATTTCTGTTTTCAGCGCCTCGATGCGCTCTTCGAGATCGCCGACGGACAGCGTGTAGAGGTCCTGTTTTTTCAAAAAGCCGAGCGTCAGGTCCGGGCGATCGTTTAGCGGTTGGTCATCCATGGGGCGCTCCATTGGTTTTGGCGCAGTTTGCGAAATTGGGCGCGCCGGTTCAAGAATATTACCGCCGGAAAATCACAAGGACGCCCCAAATGACCGACCTGCCCCACGATATGCGCGTTATCGAGATCACGGAGCCGGGCGGCCCGGACGTCCTGCGTGAGGCGCGCCGCCCTGTCCCGGCGCCGGCTGACAACGAGGTGCTGATCCGCATCCACGCCGCCGGCGTCAATCGGCCGGAAGTTTTGCAGCGCATGGGCTTTTATCCGCCGCCGCCCGGCGCGACGGATATTCCGGGTCTTGAATGCGCGGGCGAGATCGCGGCGCTCGGCAAGACCGTTTCGGATTGGCAGGTGGGCGACAAAGTTTGTGCGCTGCTTCCCGGCGGCGGTTACGGCGAATTCGCCGTCGTCGATGCCGGGTCCTGTTTGCCGATAACGGCCGGGCTTTCAATGGAGGAAGCGGCCGCATTGCCGGAAACGACCTTCACGGTCTGGGCCAATGTTTTCGATGACGCCGGATTGAAACCGGGCGAGACGCTTCTCGTGCATGGCGGCACGAGCGGCATTGGCGTCACGGCCATCAGCCTTGCGAAGGCGTGGGGCGCCAAGGTCATTGCGACCGCAGGGTCTGATGACAAATGCGCTGCGTGCCTGCGTCTCGGCGCTGACGCCGCCTATAATTACAAGACCGATGAATGGGAAAAAGAGATTGCCGAGGGCGGCGGCGCCGATGTGGTCCTCGACATGACCGGCGGCGACTTCGTTCCGCGCAACCTGACAGCGCTGAACCCTGGCGGGCGCCATGTCTCCATC
>JAJFFU010000205.1 GCA_021776465.1 Parvularculaceae bacterium | reverse complement strand
CGCGGTTACAATCGACATCATCGCCCCGGAACCACATGAAGTTGATGCGTTGATCGAGGAGGCGATCACTGTCGAAGCCAGCGGCTGGAAAGGCCGATCGAAAACCGCATTGGCGTCTGACGAAAAGCAACTCGCATTTTTTCGTCACTATGCGCGATTGGCAAGCGAAGCCGGTATCTTGCGGCTGGCGTTCATGCGCATTGACGGGCGCCCCGTCGCCGTTCAGATCGTAGCACTATGCGACAACGCATTGTGGGGCTTTAAGAGCGGCTTTGACGAAGCATATAAAGCATTTTCGCCGGGTATGATTTTGTTTCTGGAAGTTGTGCGTTATGCCGCGAATGCCGGCGTCGAGCGCCATGAATTCCTCGGGCGGTCTGCTCCATGGACGTTAGAGTGGACGACTGACGAACATCCACGCGTAAGGTTGCGTTACTATCCATTCAATCTGGCTGGCGCGGCGTCGTTTTTGTTGGACGGATTTACCGCTCTGGCGAACCGGGTCCGCGAACAGATCCGCACCCGTTTCAAGAATGAGACCTGACCCGGCGGGCCTGTCGATTTTGTCGCGTGCGCGCCCTACCCGCCGACGCGAACAGGCCAACAAGACAAGAGCGTACGCAAGGTCGAAATAAAGGCGATCGGCTGGTCCATCATCAAATGGTGATGGGCCTCCGGCATCAGGAAGAAGGGCGATCGTCCGCGGGCTTGCTCGCGCAAGTGGTTGATGGTTTCGCCGGTCGAAAACGCCGATTTTTCACCATAGATAAATGCCAAAGGACAACGCGAGGCGCGCAACAATTCGCGCTCGAAATGTATTTCAAAATTTCCGCGCTTATGCGGGTCGAATTTCCATGTCCAACCGTCGCCATTTTCGCCGGTGATGTTTCGCAGCCCTTCACGCGCGATGTAATCCAGGAGGTAAAGCTGCTCGGCCGGTTGATCCGGCAAAAAACGGAACCGTGAAATTGGTTCTTCTATAGTCGGGTAAATCCGCATACCGCGATCCGGACCGGCCGACGCGTTGCCGCGATTAATGATATAGCCTTCACTGGGATCGGGTACGCCGAGCGGCGAGTCGACGACCACAGCGCCGCCAAGGCGCTCGCCAGCCCGTTCAACCGCGCCCAACGTCACCCAGCCGCCGAAGCTATGGCCAATGACGATCGGCCGTTCCGCCTTGTCGAGACCGGCCGCCTCAATCACGGCGAAAACCTCATCGACCAATAGATCCAGTGAATATTCAGCGCGCCAGTCTGAATCGCCCATGCCCGAAAGATCGAGCGCCGCCACACGGTGATTATCTGTGAGAAATGGCGCAAAAGGACGCCACCAATTCCGGTGCGCCCGCCCGCCATGCACAAACAGCAGCCCCGGCGCGCCAACCTCGCCCCATGCGGAAAAGCGGACCTTTGCGCCGGAAACCTCGACTTCGCCCTCCTCGGATGGGGCGGCGATCGCTTGCTCAAACCATTCCGGCGCCGGCGGCCGCACGCCAGCGAGATCACTCAGCGGCCGCGTAAAATCAGTTTTTTTCACTTTGTCACCAGTTGCGCTCACAACCCGCTCCTTGAGGTCCGGATATTCCGCTTTAGCGCGCTACGAAAGGCGCGGCAATGTCCGGCGGCATAAACGAATAACCCGTATTAACACGCGGTTAATTCGTAAACGAATGATTAAGCGAGTAAGTGCTGCGAAAATCCGTTTCGATTTGACACGGATTTAAACCGATCTTTACCCGCCGCAGCGATAGTCCCCTCTGAACACAGCCGAATCCCAAGGGAATTATTGAACATGGCGAAGACAGTTTTGCTCGTCGACGACGACCCGACGCAGCGTCGATTGATGCGCGCAGTCTGCGAAAAAGCGGGCTATCCTGTATTGCAGGCGGACAATGGCGAAGCGGCGCTGGCGCTCCTGCGCAGCCCGCAAGGCAACGATGTCGGTCTGATGATGCTCGATTTACGCATGCCGGGTCTCGGCGGCATGGAAACCTTGCGTCGCACGAAAACTTTCCGCGAAGATTTACCGGTGCTCGTGCTAACCGCACAGGGCGGCATCGACACAGCCGTTGAGGCCATGCAACTCGGCGCGGCTGACTTTTTTGTCAAACCCGCCTCGCCTGAACGGATCGTCGTTTCGATCAAGAACGCGCTTTCCATGACAACGCTGCAAGGCGAAGTTTCCCGCCTGAAGCGAAAACGCGACGGCGCGCTGGCCTTCGGCGATCTGATCGGCGAAAGCGGCGCGCTCGCCCATGTGGTCAAACTCGGCAAACGGGCGGCGGCGTCAAATATTCCGATCCTGATCACCGGCGAGTCCGGCACGGGCAAGGAAATGATTGCGCGCGCCATTCAGGGCTCATCGGACCGCGCGGGCCGTCCATTTATCACCGTGAACTGCGGCGCGATTCCCGAAAACCTTGTTGAAAGCATCCTCTTCGGACACGAAAAGGGCTCCTTCACCGGCGCATCCGCAAAACATACCGGCAAGTTTCAGGAAGCCGACGGCGGCACGATTTTCCTTGATGAAGTCGGCGAACTTCCTGCGGACATGCAAGTCAAACTCTTGCGCGTGCTTCAGGAAAGCGAAGTCGATTCCATTGGCGGCAAACGCCCGACAAAAGTCGATGTGCGCGTAATATCCGCGACCAATCGTGAACTCGGCGAGGAAGTCAAACGCGGCGCATTCCGCGAAGACCTGTTCTATCGCCTCAATGTGTTCCCTGTCGAAATACCGCCGCTGCGCGATCGTGCTGAAGACGTTCCGGCGCTGATCAGTCACTTTATCGAGCGTTACAACGCCGAGGAAGGCCGCGATGTGCGCGGCGTGCGCCACGAAGTCCTTGAGGTATTGTCGACGCAAGCATGGCCCGGCAATGTGCGCCAGCTTGAAAACACAATTTTCCGCGCGGTCGTGCTTGCCGAAGGCGCGTATCTTTCAACTGACGACTTTCCGCTGCTGGCTAACGAATTTGATGCGGCGGGCGTTGTATCTGGCCCGCCCATGGTTGCTGGCGCAGACGACGATGGCGTTGACTTAAGCGGCAGCGCCGACATCGGCCATGTCCGCGAACAGGCGAACGAAGCCGTCGCGATCTTCGACCGCGGCGGCCACTTGCGCTCGTTGCAGGAAATTGAAAAAGACCTTATCGCCCTCGCCATCGACACCTATGACGGCAAGATGTCGGAAGTCGCCAGACGCCTCGGCATGGGGCGCTCGACGCTCTACCGCAAATTGCGCGAGCATGATCTGGAGATTAAGCGGGCGAGTTGATTTTAGGGAATAGGTTTTAGGGATTGGGGATTAGTAACACCGATTTAAATCCTACTCCCTACTCCCAAAAACCTAATCCCTTAGTCTTATTCCCCAATCGCGCTCAGATATAAATCTAGCAGCGCTTCTTGTTCCTGACGGTCGGCCGTATCCATTTTTCGAATACGCACAACCTGGCGCAGGATTTTAACGTCGTACCCCTCGCCCTTGGCTTCGGCGTAGACCTCTTTGACGTCGTTCGTGATGGCGGCCTTTTCTTCTTCCAACCGTTCAACGCGCTCTATAATTGAACGCAACCGGTCGGCCGCAATGGTTGTCGCGCCCTCAACACTTGCTGATCCGTCCGCCATATACGCCGCTCCTTAAATATAATCCGACTACGGATAAACGATCCGTTCAGAGCGGCAGAATAAAGGCCGGGCGGCGCGCCAAGACAAGGCGCAAATCATGCATTGTGGAAAATTAAATCTCTTGACCGTCGAGTTCGCGGCGCAGCGCACGGGCGCGGCGGCGGATCTGGTCATCGTGGGGTTTCCATTCCAGAACCTTCTGGAACATCTCATAAGCGTCGCGCTTTTCGCCCGCGGCGAGCAAGATGTTGGCGAGCGCTGTGCGCACCTCAAATTGCCGCGGCTCCAGCTCCAGCACTTTTGAAAAATCTTCGATCGCGCCGGCGCGATTAGCGTCATTCAGGCGCATCGCGCCGCGAAGCGCATATCCTTGCGCGAAATTCGGCGCGAGGCCGATCACATGATCAAGAAGCGCAATGGCGAGGTGCTCATTGTCCGCGGCAAGGGCGATTTCGGCGCGCTCATACAAGAGATCGACCGTATCGGACGCCGCATCCGCCCAGATTTCGAGGATGCGCGCGACATTCTCTTCAGACTTCGCCGCCTCGCCGGTCCGCAGCTCTTCGAACAGGAGATCGAGGCGCGGATCCGTCTGATCCGCCAGCGCCGTCGCACCCGGAAACGCCACTGCCGCAACCGCAAATAACGCGGCAAGAATCGAAAAAGGCCTTCGCATACGCGAAAGCCTACAATTCAAACCCTAAAAATCCAAGGAAAATGGCGCGGGCCGCCCTTAACAAAAAAGTTAGCCCTGACGCGCCTTGAACCGGCCTTGCGTCTTGTTAATCACATAAACGCGGCCTTTGCGGCGGATCACGCGGCAGTCTTTATGACGTTTTTTCAAAGACTTAAGTGAACTGCGGACTTTCATCGGACGGGTCTTTCCAAGCGCTTCAAATGGCGGTGAGCGGCGGGAAATAATCGAGCACAGCCCGCAAGTCAACCGGCGCGCCGCACATGATTTACCGCCCGATCCGGCGCGAGGTTTTCAGCAGAGACCGGATAAACGCCGTCTCGGCCCATGACCCAGGCTACGGGCTCGGGCGCGATCTTCGCGAACGCGTCGTCGAGCACATTAAGGCCGCCGGTGAAAGCGCCCATCGCGGGCATGATCAGGCGGTCTTCGCCCACCTGCCTGCCAATGGCGAAACAGCGCCGACGCAGGGTTCTGCCTTCCGATAGTACGCGCGCGCACGGATGCAGATGGCCGGCGATTTCACCGGGCGCGGCGCCTTCGGTCGGTTCGTGGCGAAAGAGGAGTGCGCCGATCATGGCGACGCGCTCGCAGGCGCCGGCGAACCGCGCCGGCGGTTCCGGGTCGTGATTGCCAAGAATCCAGAGCCAATCGGCCGCGCCGGTCAGCGCCGCCAGCCGCGCCGCGTCGTCTCGCGCAATGCGCGCCTCGGCCTCCCCATCATGAAAGGCGTCGCCGAGTGAAATCACCCGCTTTGGCGCGTAGCGATTAAAGAGCGCCTCAAGCCGCATCACCGTCGTTCGGGTGTCATAGGGCGGCAACATGACGCCGCGCCGCGCAAAGCTTGATCCCTTCTCAAAGTGCAGGTCTGAAACGATCAGCGTTTCGCGCGCCGCCCAGTACAAAGAGCCCAGAGGATCAGGCGTCAGGGATTCGCCATGCACGGATATATTCGACATTATCCGACTATTCCCGGCGCGTTCGAACCGGTCAATAATAAATAAAAATCACTGGGGGAAATGACATGAATGCAACGCCAACACTACAACACCGTTATGAGACCTTCATCTTCGATTCGGCGCGCTGGTCGAAATTTACGCCGCGCGACGGCGATATCTTTGTTTGCACGTCCTACAAAGCCGGTACGACATGGACGCAAATGATATGTGCGTTGCTCATTCATCAATCCCCGGACCTGCCGACGCCGCTCAATGCGATGTCGCGCTGGCTCGATATGCGGACGAACGCCATTGACGATGTCGTTGCCGCATTTGACGCGCAAACACACCGCCGCGTTATTAAAACGCATACGCCGTTGGACGGCCTGCCCTATTACGAAAATGTCGAATACGTCTTTTGCGGGCGCGAGCCGCGCGACGTTTTCATGTCGTCGATAAACCACTTTGACAACATGAATATGGAGGCGTTTGGCGCCCTGCTGGAAAAACAGGGTCAGGAATTTACACCGCCGCCGGAATTACCTGAAGACATCAACGACCGGTTTGCGCTCTGGATGACCCAGGGCGTATTTGACTGGGAGGAAGACGGCGTGCCGTTCTGGTCGCATTTCCGTCATGCGCAAACGTTTTGGGATTTTCAGGCGCTACCCAATATTCACTTTCTTCATTATGCGGACCTTAAGACGGATCTTGACGGGGAGATGCGCCGCCTGGCCGGTACGTTGAACATTGACATTCCCGAAGCGACTTGGCCGTCGCTGGTCAAGGCGGCGACATTCGACGAGATGAAAAGTAACGCCGACAATACCGCGCCAGACGCTGACAAAGGCGTCTGGAAAACGAACAAGCGATTTTTCAATCGCGGCGCCAATGAACAATGGCGCGGCGCGTTATCGGACGAGAGCCTGGCGCTCTATGATAAAGTGTCTCGCGCACGCTACCCGGCCGACTTGCTCGACTGGCTTGAGACTGGGTCATTGAAGGCCGGCTATCCGAAATAACCGGCTACGCCTCGCCCATCGCCGTTTCGATAATATCGGCTGAAACGGCTTTCAGCGCCTCTTCATTCGCCGAGCGCGCAACGGTTTCGCGGCCGATCTCAAGCATCACCGGGACGGCGAGCGGCGATACGCGGGTAAGCTGCGAATGTTCGATGCGCCCGCGCACTCGTGTAAGCAGCGTCTGCAGCCGCGCCAAGTCCAGAAAGCCGCCGGCAGCGTCGTCCCACGCTGCACGCAACAGCAGATGATCGGGCTGGTGCTCTTTCAAAACGTCGTAAATGAGGTCTGCGGAAAACGCGACCTGACGGCCCGTTTTCTCCGCCCCCGGATGTTTTCGCTCGATGAGCCCGGCAATGATCGCGCAATTGCGGAATGTGCGCTTCATCAGGATTGAATCTGCAAGCCAGCTTTCAAGGTCGTCACCGAGCATGTCTTCATCGAACAACGCCGCCATATCAACATCGCTCATGTCCTGGCGGGCCCAGATCGACAGCGCGTATTCCGTCGGCACATAGCCGATGGGCTGCTTGCCGAGGCGTTCGAGGCGTTTCGTCAGCAAGATGCCGAGCGTTTGATGGGCGGGCCAGCCATCGAACGGATAACAGACGAAGAAATGCCGATCGGCGTGGGGAAACGTCTCAACGAGCAGCGCGTCTGGCGCGGGGATCGTCGCGACCTCCGCCTGCTTTGCCAACCAGTCACGCACCTGCTCGGGATATCCGTCCCATGCGTCGCGATCGAACAGCATCTTGCGAACGCGGTCCGCGAGATAGGTCGACCAGGGAAATTTAGCCCCGCCCCATGTGGGTATGCGCGGCGATTCGTGCGTTGTGCGCGTACAAATCGCGTCCGTTCCCGTCACCTGCTCAAGACGAAGCGTCTCACCGGCAAAGTAAAATGCATCGCCGATGTTGAGGCTTTCAAAAAAATACTCTTCCATCTCGCCGAGTTTGCGACCGGGCCGTTTCGGGCTCCGCGCCGAGGCCAGACGAACATTAAGCGCCGGCGCCGCGACAATCGTGCCGACATTCATGCGGTATTGTTGTGCGGCGCGTTTATCGCGAATTCGATAGAGGCCGTCACTGGTCTTGACGATCCGCCGGTAGCGTTCATATCGCTTCAGCGCATACCCGCCGGTCGCGGCAAAATCGAGCGTGTCCTCGAATTCCTTGCGCGGCAAATCAGCGTACGGGCTTGCGGAACGGATTTCCGTGTACAGTTTATCGGCGTCGAACGGCGCACAACAGGCAACGCCAATCATGTGTTGCGCCAACACATCGAGCGTTCCTTTGCTTAGGGATTCGCCGTCGAGAACACCTTCCTCTATTGCCTCTTTCGCCGCGATACATTCGAGCACTTCCATGCGGTTTGCCGGCGCCATCAAGGCGCGGCTCGGCTCATTCATTCGGTGGTTGGCGCGGCCGATGCGTTGCGTCAGGCGCGAGACGCCTTTGGGCGCGCCCATCTGAATGACGAGATCAACATCGCCCCAGTCAATGCCGAGATCGAGCGTCGACGTGCAGACAACAGCACGCAAGGCGCCCGCCGCCATCGCCGCCTCAACCTTGCGCCGCTGCGCCACCTCAAGACTGCCATGGTGTAGCGCGATGGGCAGATTATCGTCATTCAATTGCCAGAGCGCTGAAAAAGTTATCTCCGCTTGACTGCGGGTGTTGACGAAAACGAGGCAGAGCTTGTTGTCTTTTATCTGACGATACACTTCCTCGAAGGAATGACGGCCCGAATGACCGGACCAGGGAATGCGTTCGTCCGAATAAAGAATATCGACCTGTGGCTTGGCGCCGCTCTTGGCGCGAATGAGTTTTGCAGATTTCACACTTTCCTTGTTTTGCGGCGTCAAATAGTCAATCAGCGGCTGAGCATCGGCAACCGTTGCGGAAAGACCAGAAAGGCGCAGCTTCGGGGACAACGTCCGCAACCGCGCGATCGCCAGAGACAGTAAATGCCCCCGCTTATTCGGGATCAATGCGTGAAGTTCATCAAGGATCAAACGTTCGACGCCGGCGAAATATTTATCGGCGCCTTCCTGCGCAATGAGCAGCGAAAGGCTTTCAGGCGTTGTCAGCAAAATGTCCGGCGGCAGATATTTTTGCCGTTGCCGGCGCGCCGGCGGCGTATCGCCAGTGCGGGTTTCAACCGTGATGTCGAGCCCCATCTCCTCGATTGGCGTTTTCAGATTGCGCGAGATATCCACCGCCAGCGCTTTCAACGGCGATATATAAAGCGTGTGCAGGCGACCCTCTTTCGGCCGGTCTCGGTCAGCGAGCGCGACGAGGCTGGGCAGGAAACCGGCCAGCGTCTTGCCGCCCCCGGTAGGGGCGATAAGGAGGTGCGACAGGCCGGCATTGTCGGCAGAGAGGCACTCAAGCTGATGGGACCGCGGCCGCCAGCCGCGCGCAGCAAACCATTCCGCGAATTGCGCAGGCAAGGATTGAGATGAAGAAGGAACGCCGTCGGCCATGGGCGTGACCATACGAAAATAGCGCGGCGCCGCAATCGAGCCACCGCGCTATTGAGCAAACGGCCATTTTCATTTGCGCTGGCGCCGGCCCATCGAAAGAAAGGGACAAACCGGCGCAAACCCCTTAAAAGCGGCCGTTCGCTGTCGCAGAGAACCCGCATATGTCCGAAACGCAAAAACCGGCCCCCGTCGCTAAATGGTCTTCGCAATTTACTTTTTTGATGGCGGCCGTCGGGATCGCCGTCGGGCTTGGCAATCTCTGGCGGTTTCCATTTCAAACGGGCCAAAATGGCGGCGCAGCTTTTGTACTGATTTATCTCCTTTGCGTCGCGCTCATCGCCTGGCCCATCCTGAGCGCGGAAATCGCGTTCGGCCGAGCCAAACGGCTCTCCGCTGTCGGCTCCACGTCAGCGCTTGCTAAGGACGCAGGCCGCACGCGCAACTGGGGCGTTATCGGACTGGTCGGCGCCCTCGCCGGTTTCATTGTACTCACTACCTATAGCGCGGTCGCCGGCCAAATCATGGCGTTCTCAGTCATGGCGTTCGCCGGCGAGTTTGCCGACCATGCGCCCGGCGCAGCGTTGCCGCTTTATGACGGTGCGCTCTTAAAGATAGTCTGGTTTTCGTTATTCCTTACCCTGACCGTACTGGTCGTGGCCCGCGGATTGAAAAACGGGATTGAAAAACTCGTCACGATCTTGATGCCGATGTTTTTCTTTTTGCTGCTCGCCTTGTCGATATATTCCATCACCAGCGGCGCGCCGGGCGCAGCAATCAATTATCTCTTTAAACCGGATTTCAGCGCCATCACGCCGGAGGTTGTTCTGGCGGCCATGGGGCAAGCGTTCTTCTCTATCGCCGTCGGCTCCGCAGGCATGATTACTTACGGCGCTTATCTCGACCGCAAGGAAAACATCACCGCCAATGCCGGGATTATCGCCGGGGCCGATACGCTGGTGGCGATCATCGCGGGGCTGATGATTTTTCCGATCGTTTTTGCATATTCCCTAAACCCGGCGGCGGGCATGGGGCTGATCTTTGAGGCATTACCAAACATCTTCGCCGACATGCCGGCCGGCAAT
>JAJFFU010000204.1 GCA_021776465.1 Parvularculaceae bacterium | reverse complement strand
TGACTATGTCACGTTGAACGCGACCTATTATCATAATCGCCCACGCGACAGCGAAATAATCAATTTTACGGGCGGGGACTGCTGACGCCACCGGCGTCGATTGAACCTCATTTTCGGTTTTTATTTTTGGTGTAAGCGTCGTCCAGTGGGATTTCCGGCGCTGACAATGTCGCATGAAAAAATACCACAAGGACTTTGCGCCAAGTAAAACACAAAGTTTTTAGCTGGATGCGGAGATAGGTTGCAGAAAGATTGATCCCATAGCGCAGGTAACACCGTACAGTGACAATGTGGTGCGCTGACAGTCAGATACTCAGGGAAATGATTTCTAGATCAAGGGCCGGGTGACTTTACGAAATTCATCGGGTGGTCAGAGTTTAAGTCTCTTCTGAGAGAGCGCCATGGAACCCGATCCCGTCAGTCAGCGCCCTCGTTAGTCGACGTCGGCGCCGAAGAAAATGGCGAGTTCGCGCTGGCTGACTTCGCCGTTTTCATCGTCATCGGCGGCGACAAAAGATGTGTCGATAAACGCGTCGATTTCACTTCGGTCGGCGGAAATCTCATCATATTTCAGGCGCAATTCAGCAAGGGGGTTCAGCCATTTGCTGAATTCATAGTGATCGAGCTCGCCAGAAAAATCGGTGTCAAAGGCGGGAAACTCGCGGCCGATCCGCACTTCAATCGTTTGCGGGGAGGCGAAAACGTCGCCGATTTTGTTTCCGGTCAATGAAGGGGACGCGTTGGCGTTGCTCGACACTGCGACTAAAATAGCGGCGATTGCTGCCGTCATGGCTTGGCTCTTCATATTCGTCGTCCTTTCAGGTCAACTGTAATAACGGGCTTTGCCCTATGGGAACCGCTCGGGAAGAGCGTCGCATTGGTTGCGTATTTTCGATATTTTTGATATAAAATCAATGGAAATTCCAAGATTCGCTTGCTATTTGTGTAAAAATTTCGAAAATATGACAAACAACTTTGATACAAAAGGGTGATTTCATGCTTATTCTAAAGGGCGCGCGATTTTTGACAATCCAGTCAGCATGTATGGCGGTGGCGCTGTCTGTCTCGCCGATCGCAACTGGACCGGCGCTGGCGCAGGTTGAGCCTAGCAGCATTGAAAGCCCGACACGGCGTTGCGAAGCGCTGGCGCAGGTCAATTTTGAAAGCGCTGCAGATAGCCCCGCTAAGATTGTTCAGACGACATATTACGAAGCGAAACCGGCAAGCGCGCGCGAAACCCGCTTTTTTCACAAGCGCGGCATTTCGCAAGGTAACCCGACGCCAAGCGGCATGAAAACCTTCCCTGCGCATTGTCACGTCGAAGGGTATATCGCTCCGCATGTTCAATTCTCGTTAATGTTGCCGGCGCCGGACGAGTGGAACGGAAGGTTCATGCTCGGAGCATGTGACGCCTGGTGCGGAAAAGTGCACACCGATATTACTGTTCCCGGCCTTTATGACGGCTACGCATCGATCACGAACAATGGCGGCCATTATAGCAAAGCGCCTTTTGACGGATTGTGGGGGTACAAGAACGATGATGCGAAAGAAACTTTCTCGTATCTCGCAAATCATCTGAGCGCCCAACTCGGCAAGGCCATCGCGAAGTCATTCTATGGCAGTGATGTAACCTATTCGTATATCGCCGGCTTCTCGAAAGGTGGGAATGCAGGCTTGATGTCGGCGCAGCGATATCCCGAGGACTTTGACGGGATCATCGTGAAAGCCCCTGTTGTTCCGTATAATGAAAAGAACGCCATACATTTAGCCTGGCTGGCCAAGGCGGTTTACCCCGAAAATGATCACGAGCCGGTTATTTACAGCGACAAGGCGCCGCTGATCGATGAGGCGGTTCTGGCCGCTTGCGATGAACTTGACGGCGTCAAGGATACGATCATCGATAACCCCTTTGCATGCGAATTCGATCCGATTGTATTGCTGTGCAAACCCGGCCAGTCGGATATTCTGAACCAATGCCTGAATGAAGCGCAGGTCGAAGCCGTGCGAAAAATTTATTCGCGCCCGACGGACAGGAACGGCGATGAGTATTTTGACGACTACGTTGCGCCCGGCACTGAGAGCGATTGGGCGCGGCCAATTCTGCCTGTGCGCGGCGCTGACGAACTTCCCTTTTCACTGACCGCGGGACAATCCGGCATTCAATATATGGTGATGGATGATGCGCCGGGGCCGGACTACAATTGGCGTGATTTCTATTATCCTCGCGACAAAAAGAAACTTCGCAAGACCAGCAAGATGATGAACCCGGATTCTCCGGATTTGCGGGCGTTCAAAGAGCGCGGCGGGAAAATGATCATCGTCCATGGCTGGGCCGATGTGTTGATCTCCCCAGTGAGCACCATCAACTGGTTTAACGAAATGACCGAGTTTATGGACGGCGAAGAAGCCGTGAAAGATTTTGCACAGCTTTATCTCGTGCCGGGAATGCATCATGGTTCAGGCGGCCACGGCCCGCATATTTTTGATGCGCTTTCGCCGCTTGAAAAATGGGTGGAGCAAGGCGCTGCGCCATCTGAAATGTTGATGACAGATGAGCCAGGCGCCAAGAACTATCGCGAACGCACTTTTTATCCTTACCCGGATATTTCTGTTTACAAGGGTGAGGGCGACCCAAACCTTGCAAGTAGTTACAAGCGCGTTCCAAAATGATGAACGCCGGTTCGGATAGTTTCAGTTCGATCTGATTGCTGCCGTCGCAATACGTTAGGGGCGATAATGCATTTGACGCGAAATTTGCGCGCGGCGTTGTGCGCGCTGTCGGCGCTGGTGCTCAGTCTGGCGCCGGCCGGCGCTGATCAATCGGGAAAAAGCGCGGACTATCTGGGCGTGGTGATCGATAACAGCGCGACCTTCACCATGACATCCGACGTCAACGGCCGCACTTACCAAATATTTGTGGCATGGCCTTTCGGAAGCCCTCCGGCGGAAGGTTTTCCCGCCATCTATATGACTGACGCCAATGCGCATTTTTCGACCATGGTTGAAACGTCACGCTCATGGTCGCGAGGATCTGGGCGGGGTCAACAAAATGCGATTATTGTCGGTATCGGTTATCCGGCGGGCGCCGACATTCGCAGTGAACGCGCGCTCGACCTGACGATGCAACTGGGTGATGCGCCGACGCCGGAAGGCTTCGGCGCCGCGGATGCGTTCCTGCATTTTGTCCTGGACGAGCTAAAGCCACGCATTGAAGCATCGTACCCTGTCGATACAAACAGGCAGGCTTTGTTTGGCCATTCGTTCGGCGGGCTGTTCGCCTTGCACAGTTTGATCAACCAGCCTGATGCGTTTCAGACATATCTAGCGGCCAGCCCTTCAATTTGGTGGGGCGAGCGATTTTCCTTGAAAGAAAGCCTTCCGCGCTTAACGCCAAAGCTTGAAACATCCGGCGCGACGCCGCGTGTTTTTATTAGCGTCGGCGAATTCGAGCAATCGGCTGAACCCGGTCCGCGGCCGCCATCAAATTCAGGGCGTCAGCGTCCGCAATTGCCGGGCGTAGCAGACCGAACGCAAGTCGACGATGCGGAGGCGATGTCTAAGTTGCTTTCGAAAACGCCGGGTGTGTTGTCCAGATATGTATTATTTGACGGTGAAGGGCACGGGTCCGTTGCGCCCGCCGCGATGAGCCGGGCAATCAGCTTTTTTTTCGATGATGCAGCGCCGCCGCCAGCGCGAGCGCCGGCTCCGGCGCGCCTTTCCGGCGAAACGCGGCGCCCAGTCCCCACGGCAACTGAGTATGTGCAAATGTTGCCGCAGGCGCGTTATGAATTGCGGATTGATGTGCGGTCATGGCCCGAGGAAGAACGCCGCCGGTTCCTGAAACAGTTGAAATATAATCTGGAAGCCGGCCTCTGGTACGGCGAACAGCACGCGCTTCATCTGGAGCGCAACGCAATGGACGCGAAGTATGGAACGCGCCCGGTAGAGTAACGCCGCCGGGAATTTGCATGTATTTTAACTGACATGGAACGTCGTCATCATGCCCCCATGGGAATGTAATCCCCGGTGGCAGTGCATCATCCAGTCGCCAATATTATCTGCAACGAATGCAATCTCTACGGTTTCGTCTTTCATAATCATGAACGTATCGCGCAACATACGGCGCGGATACGGGACGCCATTTCTGCGCAACATCAAGAACGTGTGTCCGTGAAGGTGCATGGGATGATCGGTTGGCGTTTTGTTGATGTACCGCAAAATGTAAGTCTTGCCGAGCGTGCATTCAAATAGCGGTGTCGGGTCTATGCAAAAATACTCTCGCAAATCTTCAAACATCGGCTTGCCATTCATGGACCAGACAGGAACCTTCGTTCCGGGCTTTATGCCTTGTGCTTCGGCAATGAGTTGCGCCGTTGCGCCGATCGACGGGATGTCGCCGATGTCATACAATTGCTGGTCAAGAACAATGTCGATGGGGATTGCATTGGCGAGATCAGGTTCGGGAATATGATTGGCGCCGGGCGCTGTCGCCGGCGGCAGGTCTGACAGTTTCCGCCTGGCCGGCGCTTCGCGATAATTGATCGTCGTCACATCGAGTTCCGGCGCAGTGTCGTCGTAATATTTATCGAAGACATCATAAATTCGATATGCCTGACCAGGCGACCCCACGCCGTCGATGATCAAGTCAACGCGTTCACCATTTGCAATCATGACTGGCTCATGATTTGCGGAATAAGGCGTAACGGCGTTACCGTCCCATGCGATAATCCATGGCGCATGGCCATCAAATTTCAGTGCATAGCGCCGGTTAGACGACGTGTTGACGATCCGTAACCGAATTCGTTCACCGCGGGTCAGGGCAACGGGCGGCGCATCAATGCCATTTGTCGTTATTTTTCGATGTGGATCGTATTGATGAAATCCGCGCCAAAGCTGAAACGCGCGGTCGGTCGGAATTTGATAGGCTTCATCAAGTCCCCAGTCGAACAATGTCCAGACAATTTCGCGATCAACAATTGGCGGGTTTTCATCCTCCACAACGATTGCGCCGAACATTCCTTTGGCGATCTGTTTTTCGGAATTCATGTGGGGGTGATACCAGAACAGCCCGGAATCGGGCGCGGCGAATTCATAATCGAAGAAGTCGCCGGAATTGACGCCCGGCTGCGTGATACTTCCCACACCATCCATGCTGTTTGGGATACGGAGGCCGTGCCAATGAACTGACGTTGGTTGGCGGAGCGTGTTTTCAAATTTCAATTTTATTGGTTCGTCGCGCTTCATCCGGAGCAATGGCCCGGAGACTTGCCCGTTATACGTCCAAACCGCTGTTGCGTCGCGCTGGGACGCGAACGGCGATAACGTCCCGCTCTGGGCGGTAAGGCGGGCCGGGTTGCCCGAGGTTTTCAGCGTGCTGCGTTCGCATGCGGTCGCGCAGACAAGGCTCGCGCCGCCCGAAAGCAGCGCATCGCGCCGCGTGATCATGACGCCCTCCAGACGTGCAGCCGTGATTGGCGATCTTGCCATAATTTCGAAAATAATGAAATAGGCGGCGGGCCGGGAAATCGTTGGCGGCAATGGCATTGTGCGTAGCGCCGGTGAACTTGGCGCTTTTTCACGGCCAGCGCGCGGGTTTCCCATATTGCTGAACAGCGACCCGCCCGCTAGATTTTCGAAATAAGCACCAGTCACCCGGCGCCGGGCGGAGAAACGCATTGTCTGTTCATCACCATAAGATCCTGATTGTCGATGACGATACGGAGATTTGCTCGCTTGTGATGAAGCATCTCCAGCGCTCCTCCTATGATGCGGTCGTCGCCCACAATGGCAAGCAAATGATGGCGCGCCTTGCCAAAGGAGGCGTCGATGCGATCGTGCTTGATTTAAACCTTCCGGATACGGACGGGCTTGAGCTTTGCCGGAAAGTACGAGCAGAAATTGACACGCCGATCATTATTCTGACGGCGCGGGGCGACCCTGTTGATCGAATAATCGGGCTTGAGCTTGGCGCCGATGACTATCTGGCGAAGCCTTTCGAGCCGAGAGAACTGGTCGCAAGAATTCGCAGCATCTTGCGACGGACGATGCGCGCTGAGGCGGCAGTCGGATCCGACAATGCCAGCTACTCATTTAATGGCTGGACGCTTAGCGTCGATCATCGGGCGCTGATCGATCTGGATGACAGAATGATATCGCTGTCCGGAGCGGAGTACCGGCTCCTTCGAATATTCGTTGATAATCCAGGCGTGACGTTAAGCCGGGAGAAATTGCTGGACCTCGGCGCCGGCGAGTTCGGCGCCTCTCAAGATCGGGCCATTGACTTGCAGGTGAGCAGGTTGCGGTCAAAATTACGACGCGACGCGACGACCGAAGAGTTCATCAAAACCGTTCGTCACGCGGGCTACTGTTTCGATGTGGAGGTCATCTCGTCCCAATGAGACGGTTAATTGGTTTCTTTGACACCATGGCCGGGCGCATTTTCGTGTTGTTGTTTGTTGGCCTGTTCATCGCCGGTGTTGCCGGCGTGCGAATTTCCGCACTGCAAAGGGCGGGCGCATTAGAGGATCTTCAGCATTCGCGCGCCGCCGACCGCGTCGCGGCTTTTTTATCTCCGGGCGCGGCGCTGAGCGGCGCCGACGGCGCCGCCCTTTCCGGTGGCGAGGTGCCCGGCGTGCATGTGCTCGACGAACAGCCGGCGCGCGGCGCGGTCAATGAAAGCCTAAGCGATTACTTGCGCGGGCGGTTCGCGAGCGCCACTCGGATTGAAGCCTACGATGCGCCGTTGACGACTTGTTTTCCAGAAACGCCTGCGCGGGCCGATCCGGCCGGCGACAATCCTTACTGGCGACTGAGACCGCCATCATGTTGGGTCGCTCGTCTGGAGTTTTCTGACGCGTCGTCGCTGTGGCTGAAAATCGAAACGCCAATGACAATCGTGAACACGCCGTCAGCGTTCGATCCCATTTACATGGGCGCGCTGTTTATTGGTGCGGCGCTGCTCGCTTTTTTTTCAGCGCGATCCGCGGCCGCGCCCCTGCGCCGGCTTGCCCGGTCGGCGAGGCTGTTGGGTGATAATTTTGACGGCGCCGCCTTTGAAGAGACCGGGCCGGCTGAAGTGCGTGCGACCGCAACGGCTTTAAACAAAATGCAGGGCAGGATCAGCGAGCAGGTTACAGAGCGCACCCACATGCTGTCAGCGATCGCGCATGATCTGCAGACCCCTTTGACACGCATGCGGCTGCGGCTCGACCTGCTTCATCGCGATGAACTCTATGAAAAGTTACTGAGTGATATGGATGAGATGCGCCAGTTGGTGCGTGAAGGGCTGGACCTGGCGTATGATGTTATGCCCGAGGAGCAAGCCGTTCGGCTCGATCTCGATTCGTTGATCGATAGTATTGTCCAGGACGCAATCGATGTGGGGGCTGAAATTGTGTTCGCGGTAAAGTCAGGCAGCGATGTCAGCGCAAGACCCGGCGCTTTGCGACGGTGTATTGTCAATTTGCTGAACAATGCGATTCGATATGGCCGGGAAATTGAGGTGATAGTCGAGCGCTGCGCGCCGGACCGGGTAAGCATCAATATCCTCGACAGAGGGCCCGGCATTCCCGCCGATCAGCTCGAGACGATATTGAAGCCGTTCCAGCGTTTAAGCGGTCAGAACCATGCAAACCGGGGTGGCACGGGTCTCGGGCTCGCTATTGCGCATCGCTTTGCCCTGATCAACGCAGCGACTTTGACATTGTCGAACCGCGCCGGCGGCGGCCTGCGTGCGGAACTACAAATGGCCGCAATGCAAGCGCGCCGCGATTAGTGCGGCGGCGCAATGCGCGTGCGGGCGGACGCTGCCGCTTTATGATAGTCCGCAAACATCGTTTCTTCGTCCAGGGTTGTGGACCGGCCTGCTTCAACCACCAAACGGCCCGCCACAATGACATCGGAAACATCCTGGCTGCCGCCTGCAACGAGAAATGTCCGCAACGGGTGGTTGCCAAGGCGATAGCGCCAGTCGCTAATATCGACCAAGACAATGTCCGCTTGCTTTCCAGCCTCCAGCGAACCGAGTTTGTCTTCCCAACCGAGCGCCGCCGCTCCATGGCGTGTGCCGGTTAGCAGCGCCGTCGTGGGCGGGCAGGCGAGGACATCGTTAAGCGCTTCATTGTGGCCAAGATGCGCAGCGCGCATGGCTTCCGGCATTGCGCCAATATACGAAATATCTCCGTCACTGCTCGATGATACTTTGGCGCCATCGCGCAAGAACCGGCCGATCTGCCCGGTGTCGACCGTATGTTCGCCGAGTTGGCCGTAATGCGCCGGTGAATGACAAATCCTGACATCGCGTTCAAGGAACAATTTGTATTCCGCTTCGTTCGCCCAGGCAGTGTGCACCGCCATCAAACGGTCGTTGACGAGGCCGTGCTCTTCAAAGCGCGCTATGGGCGCGCGTCCAAATGCACGCGTCACCGCTTCACGTTCATTTTTAACGGGGGCAATATGGGACGCGACAGGCGAGCCGTATTTATCGGACACAGTTTTCAATGCCGCCAGTTGTTCATCTGAGCTCCCGAAAGCGCCCATCACTGTTGGCATGGCGCTGACCAGGCCCGAAGAATGATCATGCCATTTCGACATGATCTCTTCCCAGTCGTCCGCCTGTTCTTTAGCGTCCCCCGTACGGACGAATTGCGAGGCGTCATTCGGGATCATGATGTCGGCGCCCCACCGACTAACGCGCATTCGCATGCCGAGATCGAGCGCTGCGTTCGCCATGCCGTCTGCGCTATTGGTTGAGCCGACATCGCCAAGGGCGGTCGTGCCGGAACGCAATTGCGTCCACAAGCTCCAACGCGCAATGGCGACGGCTTCTTCTGGCGTTAAAATCTTGCCGATTGTCGAGAGAAACCCGAAAAACCCGCCAAGCGCTTCAATGTTTCCGCCCTTCGCATATGGGCTGGGCGTCAGGCCTGAGTCATCTGGTTTTTCAAAATTGGGCGCGACAAAACTTTCGTGCCAGTGCGGGTTCACAAAACCGGGCAACACCATCTTGCCATTGGCGTTGACCACATCGTCGGCTTCGGGCGCGGGATCGGAGGATGACCCGATCGCCGCAATTTTGTCGTCTTTAATCAGCAACCAGCCGTCAGGATGAACGGTGTTCTGTTGGTCAGCTGCGTATATGAAGCCGTTTTTTATCAGTCGAGAGGTCGGTCGTTTTTTGTTGCGTGCAAACGCGCTCGTCGATGCGCCGGCCGCCGTCAACGTTGTGGCGGCGAGCGTCAGGCCGCCGAGTATGCGGCGCCTGCTCAGCGAGTGCGTGAGAAGGGGGCGCGTAAATTTTTCGAACGAATTCATGGAACCTCGCATAAATAGGCGTTGAATGATCGCAGTAAAGCTAGGTCATCAGTCTTTGCCGGCACAAGGAAAGTTTGACGTCAACGCTGACACATTGGTCGCAAATGTGTCAGGTCTGACACTCAATGTTTGTTGAAAAGTCGCCTGCCGCTCACGATAGTGTTGCTCGCCATCGACAAAAGAGGAGGGCAATATGAACACAGCTCGTATAGGGTTTTTGAGCGCAGCCGCAATCGTTGCGGCAAGCAGCGTCAACGCTGCTGAAATGAATCATTGCGCGTCTGACGCGCAAATCGAAACTGTTCGCAATTTTTACAAGGACGCGCCCGCGTCGCCGCCGCTAGTGGTGCAGCGTTCGACCGGCATTGCAGAAGAGTTGGTCGTCAACGCGCTGCCGGCGGAGTGGTCTCACGGCATTAGCGCGGAACATTTCGAAGAGGTCACTGCACTTTTCAAGGACATCCCCGGAACCGTGCAATATGTCGTGGAAGCCGCTGGGACCGTCACCAAGGTCTTCGCGCCCATCACTGCAGCCAATGACACGGTGTTGGATGACAGATGGTATGATCTGATAACGGACGGTCTTCTTGAGTCCAACGACGGGCTTATGATTCACCTGTTTCCAGAAAAGCTGAGCTCGATTTACACCGTCGATCTGCCGGGCGGACCAATGGCGGACGGCACGGTCAGAGAAGGCAAAACACGAGCGATCATTTTCTTTGGTAAAGACGGCACGTCTGCCGTCGGTATTTACGTAACGCTCGTGGCGGACGGCGAACCTGAGGCCGTGGCCGCCTTTAACAAAATCCGCGATCTGGTCAGCTCGCTTCCGGCGATCTGTTCATAGATCGGCGCGGCTAATTTTTTATACGCTTCAGTCCCGCGCCGGCGATCAATTCATCAATATCCGCCGGCGCGCCTGAAACGCCAATCGCACCAACAAAGTCGCTATCAATATTGACGGCAAGGCCGCCGGGAAGGGCGGCGAGCCCGTCCAGCGTGAGCAACGATGCAGCGCCGCCATCAATCGCGCCGGCCGCACTACGGCTCGCGCCGCGAAACAACAGCGCCGTGTTTGCTTTTCGGAGCGCAATTTTCATGGCGATCGGTTTTGCGCCATCCATCCGCGCCGCGGCTATAATTTCACCAGCCGCATCAACAACAACGATCGCCACATTGCGATCTTGTTTGTTCGCTTCTTTCAGCGCGCCCTTGAGGATGTTTGACGCTGCGTCGAAACTGATTGACTGCATTGCATAAGTATCAGCAGCGCTTGCGGCGCCTGACGCCAAAACCATCGAAATTATCAGCATCGCGAATTGACGCATTTTATTTCTCCAATGTTCTTTGTTTTTGTTGTGAGTCGATAATGAACGCCTGAATGGCGCTAATTTCATTTTCGTTCAGCGCATCGGAAAATCCCGCCATGCCGCCATAGGCAAGGACGCCTTCACCAACGATTTGCTGGAATGCATCATGCGTCGACGGCGGCAGGTTCCACAAATCCGGATATCCGTTCGGAGCGCCCATTGGGGCATGGCAACGGCCGCAATACTGACGGTATAAAGACAATCCCAACGCTACTGTTTGCGGATCTGCTATTGCTTCCGTGTAAAGCGGGAACGGGGCCACCGCTTCGCGGCGCGGCGGTGTTCGCACATTCGCGCCATCAAGTTTCAAGACGATGAGGCGCTCGTAATTTTCTCGTTCGCGCGCCGCCATACCGGGTAAGAAACGCGCATTCTGCGCGCCGCCATAGCCAGCGGCGATGGCGACATATTGCACGCCATCGATTTGATAGGTGATCGGCGCCGCCATTATTCCTGTTCCGAAATCGATGGAATGAAGCAAGTCGCCGGTCGTATCATCGAATACGCGAAAGACGCCGTCTGATGCGCCTTGAAAAACGAGGCCGCCCATGGTCGCGAGTGCGCCGCCGGACCACCATCCAAGATCGTCGCTTTGCCAGACCTGCTTTTGTGTTACCGGATCCCATGCCGTCAGATAAGATCGCATAGAAGGAGCGGGCGCCTGTTCCGGTAATGCGGGATCGTCATCCGCGAATGGCGGCGCCTTCACGTTCGCTTTCGTGTTCACGGTGTGGGGCAGCGCGGCAGCGCCTTCCTGCAGGGAAAATTTTTGCGGCATCTCAAGCACTGGAATGTACACGAGGTCGGTTTTTTCGCTGAAGGCCATGGGTTGCCAATTGTGACCGCCGGGCGTTCCGGGCCAGACAACACGCGCGCCTTGATCGTATAATGCAGAATCGGAAATGCGCGGGCGGCCGGTCTCTGGATCAATTCCGCCCGCCCACGTCACCGGGGTGTAGTTTTCCGCTGACAGCAACTCGCCCGTGATCCTGTCGAGCACGTAAAAATAACCGTTCTTCGGCGCCTGCATCAGCACTTTGCGTAACACGCCGTCGATTTCCAGGTCGGCAAGGATGATGTTCTGCGTCGCTGTGTAGTCCCAGCTGTCGCCCGGTGTGGTCTGGTAGTGCCATTTGAGCGCGCCGCTCTTTGCGTCAATGGCGAGAATGGATGACAAATAGAGATTGTCGCCGCCGCCCGGATCGCGGGTCCATTTCGGCCACGGCGAACCGTTGCCGACGCCGACATACAACAGCCCCGCAGTGTCATCGTAAGTCATGGAGTCCCAGACGGTGCCGCCGCCGCCGAGATCGAAGCGCGTTTGATCGCCCCAGGTTTTGCGTGCCTCGGCGAGTTCAGCATGTTCATCCGGCCCTGCGCCGGGCACCGTGAAAAATCGCCATGCAAGCTCACCGGACGCGTAGTGGTACGCACTGATATAGCCCCGCACACCCAACTCCGCGCCGCCATTGCCGATGACAATCAGATCGCCAGCGATGCGCGGTGCGCCGGTAATTGTATAACTTTTGGATCGGTCAATGAGGGTGTCGGTTTTCCATAATTCTTTTCCGCTCTCTGCGTCGATGGAAACCAGATATCCATCCAGTGTTCCGACAAAAACGGAGCTGTCTTTCAGCGCGGCGCCGCGATTGATGGCGTCACAACATGCGCGCCGGGCCCAGGCGCCGTCGACGCCCGGATCATAAACCCATTTTTCGTCGCCAGTGACCGCGTCGACTGCGTAAACGACGCTCCATGGACCTGTGAAGAACATCGTTCGATCACGGACGATCGGCGTCGCCTCCATGCCGCGGTGGGTGCGCCCTCTCACCAGAAAATCCTCGTATTCCCATGCGAGCCCAAGTTTCGTTACGGACTGACGGTTGATCTGGTTTAAATGCGAAAATCTGGTCTCGTTGCTTGTATTCCCATGCAGCGGCCAATCGAAATCTCCGGCTAAAATGGATGCGTTCGGCGACGGTCGGGGATCCGCCTGCGGCGCCCCTGTTTTTGCTGGCGCGGCGTCACCGCAGGACGCGGCCAATGCGCCCGATGCCAAAATAGCAAGCAAATTGAGGGTGATAGATCGCATGAGACGGTCCCTGTACAGCAGCGTTCAAAGAATTAAACGCCGTCGCTGTCGGGACTGTCAAGAAAATTTCGAAATTTCTATGATCGACGAGACCGTTTCGGCTGCGGCGGCTGGTCCTGGCTGTCATTGCCGAGGCCGGCCTGATCGATGATTGCGCGCCGCACTTCGTCGGCCGTTTGCTGAAGGTGATGTTCGATCAGATCGCATGCCTTCAACGTGTTGCGCTTGATAACCGCATTGTAGATCCCTCTGTGCTCATCCTGAATATCGCGGTGGCCGCGCGATTCACGAAGCGAAACCCGGCGATAACGCTCCGACTGCTGATAAAGAATGTTGCGCAACCTGATTAGCCATGGCGAGTTACAGGCGGCGACAAGCACGGAATGGAATTCCCGGTTGCAGTGTTCCCACTGCTTCGACAGGCTCGGCGAAATATCATCGGCTGCCTCTGGCAACCGGTTTTCGATTTCGCTTAGCGCATTGAAGCTCTCCGTCAGCGCGCGCTCCCACTCGTTGTCGCCATTCTGAATGGAAAGGGCCAATGCCTGCGTTTCCAGCAGCGCGCGCATACGCGTGACATCATCGAGATCTGAAAGCGAAAGCGGCGCGACCCAAAATCCACGTTGTCCTTCGGTAACAACCAGCATGTCGCCGACAAGACGCGACAAAGCCTCGCGCAGCGGCGACATCCCGACATCGTAGGCCTCCAGCAACCCCTCAAGTTTGAGTTTGCTTTTGGGCGGATACTTGCCGTTTAGAATGTCTTCCCGAAGCTGCGAATAAGTTTCATTTGCAAGCGTGCGTCCAGGCGAATGGAGTTGCGCGACAACGGCGCTCTTTTTGGTTGACTTCTTTTTCGTTGAATTAGGTTTTTTGGCCATGAACGTTGTTGATCTGCTTTTGGTCATGTTTGCGAGTATCGGCCGGCGGCGCAAGCGGAAAGAAAAGGATCACGTGTTTTCCGGGTCGCCAGCAGTCAGATAATCCCACATTCGTTCAATGATATTTCCTGAAAAAACGGCGCGGCCTGCACAGTCTTCCTTGCTGAGCAAATTCACATTGTTATCTGAACCAGAGGCCAGGCAATCAAGTTCCACGCGCGCAGCATCTTCAAGGTACCACGTCAGCGTTAAGGCTTTCTGGATAGTGTCGCCAGCGATAACAGCGCCATTGCCGCGCATAATAACGGCGTGCTGGTCGCCAAGAAGTTCTGCCAAACGCGCAGCGCTTGCGTCATTCCGCAACAATTGCGGATCGCCCCAGAAGGGCGGTTTGGGCCAGAAATAAGCGCCAAACCCGTGTCTTGGAACAGGCGTTTTTCCCATGGCGGACAAGCTGATGGTTTTCGGAGGCTGGCAGCGGATGATTGCGCTGACATCGGGACGCCGTTTGTAGATCTCCCGATGAATACGAAGCTCGCCTAACAGACCATCTGGAAACGGGCCTTCAATGGAAACACGAACGCAGGGTTCGCCAGGCTCGCAAAGACCGAGCGGTTTGGCTGGCGATGCAAGCAGCTCGTCAGCGTTAATTCTAATCGAGCAATGGCCATAAGCGTGCGCGAGCCCGTGCCGGCCGAGCGCGCGCGAGGCGATTCGAACAAGGCGGGAGGCTTGGTGTTCTTCCATTTAAGGGTCTTCCTGCGGTCTCGTCCGGGGGATGCCTGAATTCTGAGGCCGCTTCAATCGGTGTCAAGGAAAATTTTCGAAATTGTCAAACGGCCCGATTTGCTAAACTCTTAATAGTTAGTGGAAAATTCGCACATTTTCGATCCACAAATTCTCATAATGTATTGAATTTCGAAATTTTGATGGTACGGTCCTTATCAGTTTGCCGATCGGGCGCAGAAAACCCCCTTCATTGGGCAGGGAATATAATCCATGAGCGTTACTTCACCGCAGATTTTGACAAAGCGCGTTGCGGCGGTGGGCCACTTTGTTGATGGCGCATATGTCAGCGGTAAAGGCGATACATTTGAAAAAGTGAACCCGGCGACAGGTGAATTGGTCAAGCTGGTTGCGAGCGCCACCAAAGAAGAAGTCGATCAAGCCGTACAATCTGCCCGGCGCGCCTTGAGCGGTCCGTGGTCCAAGATGTCTGTTCAAGAACGCGTCGGTGTGCTCCGCCGCATTGCCGAAGAAATTACCAAACGTGAAGCGGCGTTTTTGCGTGCGGAAATCCTGGATACGGGCAAGCCGGTCACGCTTGCGTCACATCTGGATATTCCCCGTGGCGCCGCGAATTTCAACGTTTTCGCTGACCTGATTTACGGCGTGCCGACCGAAGCTTTTGAAATGCCCACACCGGACGGCGACGGCGCCATTAATTATGCCTTACGTCGACCGCGCGGCGTCATTGCGATTGTCAGCCCGTGGAACCTTCCGCTTTTGCTGACAACGTGGAAAATTGCGCCCGCGCTTGCTTGCGGCAACACTGTTGTGGTGAAGCCGTCAGAGGAGACGCCATCGACGGCAACCCTGCTTGGCGAGGTCATGAATGCGGCTGGCGTTCCGCCCGGCGTATTTAATGTAGTCAACGGATTTGGCCCCGACAGTGCAGGCGAATATCTGACAACGCATCCTGATGTGGATGGCATCACGTTTACGGGTGAGACGAAAACTGGCGAGGTAATTGCCCGCGCCGCCGCCAACGGCGTTCGCCCGGTTTCGCTTGAGCTGGGCGGAAAAAATTCCGCAATTATCTGCAAAGACGCCGATCTCGAAAAGGCCGCAGATGGCATTGCCCGCGCCGTTTATATGAATTCCGGTCAGGTTTGTCTCGGTACTGAGCGTGTGTTCGTCGCGCGTGAAATTTTTGACGATTTTGCCGAACGTCTCGTTGCGCGCGGTAAAGCGTTGACTGTCGGCGATCCGTTCGACAAGGCGACGTCTTTGGGACCGCTGATCAGTGACGAACATCGCCGTAAGGTCCTCAAATACTACAAAACCGCCGCTGATGATGGCGCACAGATTTTACTGGGCGGCGGCGTTCCGGAAGTTGAAAAGTCATTCGCGAACGGTTTCTGGGTCGAGCCGACGATTTGGACCGGGCTTTCCGATCATTCATCAGTCCTGCACGAAGAAATTTTTGGCCCGTGCTGTCATCTTGCGCCGTTCGACGATGTCGAGGACGCGGTCGCACGCGCTAACGACACGCCTTACGGCCTCGCGGCGTCACTATGGTCGAAAGACGTTTCGACGGCGCTCAAAAACGCAGCGCGACTTGAGGCGGGAATCGTCTGGGTGAATTCATGGTTTTTGCGTGATTTGCGCACGCCCTTTGGTGGCTCCAAACGCTCCGGCATCGGCCGTGAAGGCGGTGTTCACGGCCTCGAGTTTTACTCAGAACTCAAAAATATTTGCGTCAAACTGTAACGTTGAATGCGCGCCAAGCGTCTCGCGTATGGCGCGCCAAGGCAGAGTGAAAATCCGGCACGATGAACCAGGACATCATCAACCAGACGGTCAATAAATTGGAGGACGCGCGCGAGCAGGGCGTTCCCTGCGATCCTGTCCGCGCGGCAGTAGAGCCTTTGGGGCTGGACGGCGCCTATGCCATTCAAGACCAATTAACAAAGCGTTCAGTCGCCGCCGGCAGACGCATTGTCGGTCGAAAAATCGGCCTCACATCCAGTGCCGTCCAAAAACAGCTCGGTGTCGCGCAACCTGATTTCGGTTGCCTTTTCGCTGACATGGAAATCGGGGACAGCGACGCGGCGCCGATGGCCCGGCTCATTCAGCCGAAAGCAGAGGCGGAAATCGCGTTTGTCCTGAACAAGACGATCGACAACAAAAACCCTTCAATTTCTGAAATTATCGGCGCAATCGCGTATGCATTGCCCGCCATTGAGATTGTCGACAGTCGCGTTCGCGATTGGAATATATCGATCTTCGATACCATTGCGGATAACGCCTCATCTGGATTGTTTGTTCTTGGCGGCGCGCCGAAAAAGATCGACAAGCTCGACCTCCGCCTTGCGGGCGCAGTGATGCACAAAAATGGCGACCCGGTTTCGTTTGGTTGCGCCGGCGCCTGTCTGGGCAATCCACTAAACGCGGTTCTCTGGCTGGCGCGCACATTGGTGGAACTCGAAACGCCGCTGACTGAAGGCGACATCGTGCTTTCCGGCGCGTTGGGGCCCATGGTGAGCGCGACCGCAGGCGATTGTTTTACAGCGCGGATCAGCGGCCTTGGCGCTGTGACCGCAAATTTTTCTCAAGAGTGAATTCATGAACGCGCAAGCTGCGATAATTGGTTCGGGCAACATCGGGGTAGACCTGATGATGAAGATGCAACGTTGCGATGGCGCGCTGAAGCTTGCCGCAATGGTCGGCATTGATCCGCAGTCGGACGGGCTCGCACGGGCCGGCGCGCTTGATGTGCCAACAACCCATGAAGGTCTCGATGGCCTGCGGGGGATGGCGCACTATTCCGACATTGACATCGTTTTCGACGCCACGTCGGCGAAAGCGCATCTGGCTCATGCGCCGGTGTTAAAAGCCGATGGAAAGCAAGTCATTGACCTGACGCCGGCGGCGCTGGGCCCTTATGTCGTACCGTCCGTGAATTTCGATACGATGACCGATGCACAGAATCTCAACATGGTGACCTGTGGCGGCCAGGCGACAATTCCCATTGTCGCGGCGGTTTCGCGGGTGGCGGCTGTCGAATACGCGGAAATTGTCGCTTCGATTTCCTCGCTTTCAGCAGGGCCGGGCACGCGCGCCAATATTGATGAGTTTACCCAAACAACGTCGCGCGGCATCGAGGTCGTTGGCGGCGCCAGGCAGGGAAAAGCGATCATTATTTTAAACCCGGCTGAGCCGCCGGTGTTGATGCGCGACACAGTGTATTGTCTCGCCGATACGGATGACGAGGACAGGGTCCGAAAATCTGTTGAAGACATGGTCGAAACAGTGCGCGCCTATGTGCCTGGCTATCGGCTCAAGCAAGACGTTCAATTCGAAAAGCTCGGCCATAACTCAATGATCCGCACGCCGAATGGTACGATGGCGTCCGGGTTGAAGGTAACTGTTTTTTTGGAAGTGGAAGGTGCGGGCGACTATCTGCCAAAATATGCAGGCAATCTCGATATTATGACGTCGGCGGCGCTGGCCGTCGGAGAGCGGGTCGCGGGCCGCATTCAGAAAATGGCGGATGCGTCATGACAAAGCTTTATATACAAGACGTTACCTTGCGCGATGGAATGCATGCGATTCGCCATCAATATGGAATTGAGCATGTGGTTGCGATCGCCTCTGCGCTTGATGCGGCAAAAGTCGACGCCATAGAAATCGCTCACGGAGATGGCCTGTCCGGCGCCAGTTTCAACTACGGCTTCGGCAAACATTCAGACCTTGAATGGATCGCCGCCGCGCGTGACGCAGTTAAGCACGCGAAGCTGACCACGCTTTTGCTGCCGGGCATCGGCACTATTGAGGATTTGCGCGCCGCTTCGGATGCGGGCGTTGAATCGGTGCGGATTGCGACCCACTGCACCGAGGCGGACATTTCAAAGCAGCATATCGAAGAGGCGCGAAACCTCGGTATGGATGTCGCTGGATTTTTGATGATGTCGCACATGTCGCCGCCTGACATGCTCGCGCAGCAGGCGCAGCTCATGGAATCCTACGGCGCTCTGTGCGTGTATGTAACCGATTCCGGCGGCGCCCTGACGATGAGGAACGCTGAAGACCGTGTGCGCGCCTTGCGCGATGCGTTGAAGCCGGAAACGCAGATCGGCATTCACGCCCATCATAATCTTTCGCTTGGCGTCGCCAATTCACTCGTGGCCGTGGAGCACGGTGTAACGCGTGTCGATGCTTCGCTGGCGGGCATGGGGGCGGGGGCGGGCAATGCGCCGCTCGAAGTCTTCATCGCGGCCGCTGACCGAATGGGATTCAATCACGGTTGCGATCTATTCAAGCTGATGGATGCGGCTGAAGAATTGGTGCGACCGCTTCAGGATCGCCCTGTGCGGGTTGACCGGGAAACGTTGTCGCTTGGCTATGCGGGCGTTTATTCGAGTTTCTTGCGGCATGCGGAATCTGCGTCGGAGCGGTTTGATATCGATGTAAGGGACATTTTGATCGAACTCGGGGAGCGAAGAATGGTTGGCGGCCAGGAGGACATGATTGTCGACGTGGCGCTGGATTTGAAAAAGAAAAAAGAGGCCGCGTTGTGAGCGAGCGAATTAGCAGCCTGGCGGAAATACTCGACAATGCAGCGGCAACGGCTACTGCAACGCCGCAGATTTCCGCGCAGGAAGATATCTCGCTCGAAGACGCGTATGTCATTCAGCGCGCCAGCATTGCGCGCCGCTTAACGCGCGGTGAAAACCTTGTTGGCGTCAAGATGGGCTTTACCAGCCGCGCCAAGATGGAGCAGATGGGCGTCCACGATATGATCTGGGGACGTCTGACAGATGCGATGATCGTCGAGGACGGCGGTGAAATTGATCGCGCCAAATTCGTGCATCCCCGCGTCGAACCAGAGATTGCATTTTTGCTTAAAGCGCCGCTGAAGGGCAAAGTCAGCCTGGCACAGGCGTCAGCTGCAATTGAAGCAGCGGCCCCTGCATTGGAAATCATCGATTCCCGTTACCGGGATTTCAAATTTTCGCTCACCGATGTTGTCGCCGACAATAGCAGTTCATCAGGTTTCGTTGTTGGTGCGTGGCGCAAACCTGATTTTGACCTTTCCAATCTTGGTATGATCATGTCGGTGAACGGCCATATGCACGAATGCGGATCGAGCGCGGCAATTCTCGGTAATCCGTTACGCTCATTGGCGGCCGCTGCGCGGCTTGCTGGCGACGAGGTAGATCTTGATGCCGGTTCAATCATCATGGCTGGCGGCGCGACCGCCGCCGTCGCGCTGCAGCCTGGTGATATAATCTCGCTTGAGGTCGAAAAGCTCGGCGTCACTGGATTTAAAGTGCGCGCCTGATGCCGATTGTTCATGTTCACATTCTCGAAGGGCGCAGTGACGAAAAAAAGGGACGCATGGCGCAGCGGGTGACGCAGGCTGTTTCCGAAACGCTCGGTGCGCCTGTCGAATCGATCCGAGTGCTTGTCCACGAAGCGTCCTCAGACGATTGGTATGTCGGCGGAAAATCTAAATCAGAGCGGGACCGTGAAAAAATCAGCTAATCAACGCAAGAACGGACTGCAGCAGCTCCGTCAGTTTTGGGTCGTGACACACCGATGGTTGGGTATCATCTTGTTCCTTCCCCTTGTCCTGCTCGGGCTGACCGGATCAGCTTTGGTATGGCCCGAGGCGACCGAGCAATTTTTCCACGCCAAGCGATATGAGGTCGCCAAGGAATATGATGAGCGTCCTGTCACAGGATATATCGAAGGCGCGTTAAGCGCCTTACCGGAAGGCGATCAGGTCAGCGCCATTCGCATGCCGGAATATGCCGGTCAGGGTGTGCTGGTTGGCGGCAAACCCTATGCTGTCAAACGCGTCGGACCACCAGCGCGATATCGCGTGTGGCTTGATCCGTCTACGGCTGAACCGGTTGCGCGATGGAACTTGGCGCCCGATACGATGTGGTACATGCATGCCTTGCACGGGCATCTGGCGACGCCCGGCATTGGTCGGCCCCTCGTTGGCGTGCTTGGTTTCGTGTTGACATTTTCAGCGCTGACCGGCGTGTGGCTTTGGTGGCCGCGCAATGGCGCCTTCTTAATAGGCTTGCGCTGGCGGCGCGGTCCCGACACCAACACCAACTTGCACTACCTCGCTGGGTTTTGGAGCGCCATTCCGCTTGCAATTGTCGCATTCACCGGTGCCTGGATTGTCTTTCCAAATTCACTTGGCGCGCCGATCTCTTTTCTGGCGGGCGAAGCGGCGCCGGATCATGCTGGCCGAAGTCACGAAGAGGGGCCGCCGCCGGCGCCGCCCATGGCTAACCCGTCACTCAGCGCAGACGCGGCGATCGCGATCGCCCGCGACGCTGGCGATGGCGGGCGCCTGGCTTTTATTTCCATGCCGACAGACATACGGCCAATTTGGTCCGTTCACTTACGGTGCCCAACAGGCCCCGACTGTCTTCAACGGTTTGCAGTCAAC
Source organism: Parvularculaceae bacterium (assembly GCA_021776465.1). GTDB lineage: Bacteria > Pseudomonadota > Alphaproteobacteria > Caulobacterales > Parvularculaceae > Hyphococcus. The sequence goes on along the minus strand of JAJFFU010000204.1, from coordinate 5,204 downwards.
GATGAAACGGGCGCCGCGCAGCTTTTGCATGAAGCAAAACCCAGCGCCGCAGATCTCGCGGCGGAGGAAATGGAGCGGATCCATTTGGGCGGCTCGTGGGGTTTCTTGTGGAAGTTGTTTGTTTTTGTGAGCGGCTTCCTGCCAGCACTGTTCGGCGTCACGGGAATTGTCATGTGGCTGGGTAGAACGACGCGCAAAAGAAAGCTGCAATCCAATCATCCGGGAGCGCCGGACCCTGCGCCGCAAACGTCCTAGTGAAATTGAGTATTTAAAAGGAACAACGTCATGAAAAGTGTATGGATCCCGGCGGCTCTTGGCGTTTTCGCGATCATGCTCACGAATGGACATGCTGCAGATCGCGAAACGATCGAAGCAGCGACGTCGTCTGTCGAGCAGCAAGTTATCAATTGGCGCCGTGATATTCACCAGCACCCTGAACTGGGAAATGAAGAATACCGGACTGCAAAGCTAGTCGCGAAACACCTGAAGTCACTCGGCATGGATGTGCAGACTGGCGTCGCGAAAACTGGCGTGGTGGGAATTTTGCGTGGCGGGAAATCCGGACCGGTCGTCGCGTTGCGGGCGGATATGGATGCGCTACCGATCGAGGAAGCGACGGGACTTTCTTTTGCGTCCAAGGCGAAGGGAAAATATGCGGGCGAAACTGTGTCGGTCATGCATGCTTGCGGCCATGACGCCCATACAGCGATCTTAATGGGCGCCGCGAGCGTTCTCGCTGGAATGCAGGACGATCTGGCCGGCACTGTTATGTTCATCTTTCAGCCGGCTGAAGAGGGTGCGCCTCCGGGTGAAACTGGCGGCGCATCGCGCATGCTCGCCGAAGGCGTTTTCGACGAATTGAAACCGGAAGCCATGTTTGCATTGCATGTAGAACCCGGACCGGTGGGGTTGATCGACATACGCCCAAAGGGAATCCTCGCGGGCGCCACCGGAATAGATATTTCGCTGACGGGAACAGGCGCACATGCCGCGAAGCCTTGGCAGGGAACCGATCTCATCGAGTTGAGCGCCGATATCGTCAAAGCGATGACGCGGATTTCGGGACGCCAGGTCAATGCCCTTGAAGAGCCAACGATTGTTTCCATTGGTTCGCTAAACGCAGGCAATCGCAGAAATATTCTTCCGACCACGGCCAAATTGTCCGGCACCATTCGCACTTATAGTGCGGACAGGTTGGCAGACATACAATCTCAAATCGAAGAAACCGTGACTGGGCTGGCGACGACCTACGGAGCCAGCGCTGAGATTTCTTATTTGGGTCAAACGCCCGCGACGGTTAATAACGTCGCGCTTGTCAGTCGCATTGTGCCCGGCTTGCGCAACGCAGCGGGTGCGCCCGGTGTGAACACCGATGCGACGCGGCGCGCCGCAGCGGAAGACTTTTCGTTTTTCGCCGAAGAAATCCCTTCAGCCTATTATATTTTGGGATCGACGCCGAATTTCACAAGCTATCGCGAAGCACAAGGCAATCACACGCCGGTCTTCGACATAGATGAAGCGGTCTTGAAAGTCGGTGTTAAGGCGCACACCCATGTAGTGCTGACTTATTTTGAGACGGCGAAAGAAAAAGGCGCGCAATAGCGCTAGAGCCGTCGCCTCATGGTTGCTTCAATGAAGAGTTCCGAACAGAAAGCTCGGCTATTCAGCTTGCCTGGATTGACAATGGCGCTGGTCGTGTTCGCGCCTCATGAATCGCGCGCGCAGGACAATGAAGAAGAAGCGCCGCTGGCGTTAGAATTGAGCTATACTGGAGATATCTGGACATTAGCGTCGGGCGGCGACGATCACAGCGTTCGATATCTCGACAATCTCGACATCATTTTGAATGCCGATTTAGAAACGTTGATTGGCGCGGATAACACAACGGCGTCAGTGTACGCGCTCTATAATAACGGCGCGTCGTTTTCGGGCGACATTGTCGGTGATGCGCTAACCATCAGCAACATAGAGGCGCCGGTTGAAGCTTTCCGGTTGTACGAAGCGTGGGTCGAACACCGCTTTGGCGGCGGCCCGATCTCGGCGCGCATTGGACTTTATGACCTCAATTCAGAATTTGATGCCCTGGAGACATCATCGTTTTTTATTGGCAGCGCCCACGGGATCGGCGCTGACATTTCGCAATCAGGTGAGAGCGGGCCGTCGATTTTTCCCATCACGTCGCTTGCTTTGCGTCTGGACTATGAAGTCTCCGATTCGTTTTCTCTGCGTGTTGCGGCATTGGACGGTGTTGCCGGAGACCCGGACAGGCTGAAAAGAACGGCAATAAAGCTGAGCGAAAATGACGGCGCGTTGACGATTGTGGAAGGCGATTATCGGCGGCGTCGGTTTCGGGTGATCGGTGGCGCATGGCGATATACGTCGCCGACGGAACGCCTCGATAGGCGAGGTCTGGAAACGAACTATGGCGTATATATTCGCGGCGAGGGTTCGCTGATTGTCGGTGCATCGGGGGCGAAAAAGCTGTCCGGCTTTTTCCGCGCCGGCTGGGCGAACGGATCGGTCAACGATTTTTCACAATTTTACGCAACGGGGCTTGTATACAACGGACCGTTCCTGAGTAGTGGTGACGATCAACTCGGAATTGCGATCGCCTATGCCGGAACATCGAACAGCTATCGGATCGAAAACCCTGCTTCGTCGTTTCACGAGACGGTAACTGAACTGAGTTACCGCGCGCCGGTTACCGATTGGTTCGTTGTGCAGCCGAACATTCAGTATGTTGTCAATCCGGGCCTGGGGCCTTCGGCGCGAAACGCACTTGCCGTTGGTGTGCGAATGGAAATTGGCGGCGCACGCGAATTCGGTCGCTGAGCGTTCGGGTAGTGTTACCGAAACTGTTCGTCGGCTCTGGCAAAGTCCTGTTCGAGACCGACGCTAGCCGCCGCCTGCATCTCGCGCGCATGTGCTCGCTGAAATGACGGCCGCGACTGCACACGCCGGGCGTGCTCCATAATTACTGGAAATTCGCGAAGTAGAAAACCGCCTTTGCCGGCCGTTGAATAGGTCCAATAAAGATAGACGTCGAGAATTGACCAGGTCTCGCCATACCACCAATCGCAAGTAGCGAGCCGTGACGCCATGGTTTCGGCGGCCTTGGCGAACACCGCCGTTCCGGCGCGGCGAACACCATCGAGAGAGCCTGTGTCTGTCGTAAAACTGTCCGGCCGCAGGATTTGCCGCACAGCAATGTGGAGTGTCGAACTGCACCACATCATATCTGTCAGGCCGATGGAGGACGCCAGCGGTGTTTTTCGCGTGGGAAGCAATTGCGCCGCCGGGTACGTCTGGTGAAGGTAATATAAGATCGCCGGATTTTCCGTAATCGTGAAGTTGTCGATGACCAATGCGGGCACTTTACCTTTCGGGTTGACGCGAAGGTAATCGTCGGACTGCTGCTGTCCCCGGCGCAAATTGATCGGCTCGTCTGTGTAGTCGTCGCCGATTTCTTCAAGCGCATTCATGGTCACGCGCGAACAGGCGCCCGGAAAATGAAATAGATGCGGCATCGCCCGTTCCTGCGTTGTTATTGTTAAAAACCTACCGACATATTCAGTCGCAGACGATTGAGCCAGTCATCTGGATCGTTTGCGCCGGCGTAGAGCGCATCCAATGGTTTGTAACGATAAAGCGTTGCGTTCAGCGTGACGTGATCAAACAATGCGTAGTCAATTCCGAACACGTGTGATTGATAATTGGTCGCCAGCCCAAGATTATCATGCGAAAAGGCGCCGAGGACGGCATCAACTTCTGCTTGCGAATAACCATAAGCAAATCGCCAGTCGCCTGCTTGCGTCGTTCGCCCTAGTGAGAGTTGTGTGCTGAAACCTTCATCAGCGCTGACGGCGGCGCCGTAATTCTTGACGTAATCAAAAGAGATGGACGCTGGCCATTGTGTGCCGAATCCCAGGTAGCTGGCGCTTGCCAGCACATCGAGCAGGTCAAAATCGGAAAGGTAGCCCCCCATTGGGTCGCGCAAATTGGCTCGAAAATCGCCGGGGTCAGCGCTGGCGAGATTATCAAGGCTGTAGTCGTAATAACCGATCGCAACTGAGTATTTCCAATCGGCATGGGGCGCGAATGCTAGTTTAAACTGCCCGCCGATCATATCGCTATCAGGTCCCGATGACGCTTCGTCGATGATTGAGTAAATCGCCGATGCTTTAAGCGATATCTTATCGCCGGGTGAAAACTCATATATCGCGGCGGCGCCTTGAGGATTTACATCGCCGTCCCAGACAAGATCGCTTCGTGTAAACGGGTTGGCGAATTTGCCGCCGACGAGGCTAACGCCGTTTTCAAAATCCAGCCTGGCATAAAGCCGGCTCAGACTGACGTCGAAATCATCCACAAAATCGGACAGTGTGACGTGAACAGAGTTTGGGTCGTCGCTATCACCGGTCGATATTTCCGTACCCAGCGATACAATTGAATTCACTTTGAAGTTTGCACGCAATCGCCCGCGCACGGCGCCGCGATTTCGGTCTGGTGCGTCTTTGTCGCTAAAATTACTCTCATACCGAACTTGAAGGTCGCCCGAGACATTGAGCCGGTCGTCTGCGCGCTGAAGCGCCGCGTTATTATCTGACCCTACAGTGCGCGTTGATTGCGTTGCACTGAGAACATCTGGCGGGTTTTCATCAGCGTTTGAGACGATTGGCGTTTGACCGTTCAGTAATGCTTCCACGCGGTCGATTTTGTCATTAAGGGCCGATTGCTCTTTTTTCAGTTCAAGCAGCATCGTTCGAAGTTCGACCTGTGACGGCGATTGGGCGTGCGCGCCAGTTGATGAAATGCCGATCGCAACGAGCGGTAAGGCGATGAAGAGGTATAGGGAATTGCGCATAGATCGTGTCCAGACGTGTTTAATGGATCGAATAATATCGAAGATCTCAAAAAATGAAAGAAAAGCCCCAATTAAATCCGTTATTTACGCAAAAATATCGAAATTAATGACTAAGTGCTGATGAGTATACCAGGCCCTCGACGGCGCTTAGTTCTCAGGCGCAAAATTCCGACCATTTACCGACGCACTCTATTGGAAAGCCTGCAATCCGGTCATGGCGCGGCCGAGGATGAGCGCGTGAATGTCGTGCGTGCCTTCATAGGTGTTGACGGTTTCCAGGTTCATGGCGTGGCGCAGGACGTGATATTCGTCGGATATGCCGTTGCCGCCGTGTACGTCG
>JAJFFU010000203.1 GCA_021776465.1 Parvularculaceae bacterium | reverse complement strand
TGCAGACCGGGTCGCCGCGACGATCACGACGTCGCTGGTCTTGAATTTGAAGTCATCGAATGGCGGCAGGATCGCCATTTCGCGCCGCTGCACCATGCGAACCGTAATGTCAGGCAATTCGACGAACAGCCCCGAGACCGGCCCCTTGCCAACAAGCGGGTGGCCGCGGGTAATTTCGATTTGCGCGATGAAATGTTTACCTTCGCGCTCGTTTATGGCTGTCTGGTTCGGATTGGCGCGGATCGGAATGAGCCAGCGTCCGGCCGTCAGCATATAAACGATGCCGATGCCGGCAAGGAACAGCCCCATTGGCGTCAATTCAAAAAATCCGATTTCGCCGCCAGTTGTCGCGCGATAGGATTGGGCTGCAAGCAGGTTGGTCGATGAGCCGATAATCGTCGTCATGCCGCCGAAAATCGACAGATAAGAAAGCGGCATCATAAACCGCGCCACCGGGATTTTTCCCTGCTGCGCCAGGGCCGCCATGATCGGAATGAACATCACGACGACGGGCGTGTTATTTAAGAACGCGCTGATCACCATGATGAAGACAAAGATCGCCGCGGTGATGGAAACCGGACGCTTGCCGTAAATGCGCAACAGATAATTCGTCGGATGTTCCAGCGCGCCGGACTGAAACATGCCCTGACCGATGATCAGCAGCCCGAGGATGGCGAACAGCGCCGGGCTGGCGAAGCCGGACAAAAGGTCTTCGGTGGTGAGCAGGTTCTGGGCGCCGTCTTGCAGCGGCGCCAGCAGAAACAGGGCCAACAACGCAACAAGCGCCGCGGCGGAAACCAGTTCGAGTGAGAACCGGTCAAGCGTATAGGCGACGATCGTGACGAAAATGATCGCCAGCGTCGCCCACATCTGCCAATGCGCATCGACAAAAAAGTCCATTGCTCGCCCAACTTTAACGTTGCGCTGCGCCAATTCGCAGCAATGATGCGGCCGGGCTGGCCGCTTTTTATTTTCTCGAATAGATGTTAACGCCACAAGATGGAAGCATTTTCAATACGTTGCCGAAACGGCGGCGTGCGCGATGGAAGGCACTCGGTATGGCGGACGAATTCAGACCGCTAAAGGATGCGTTTGGGAAATTTGCGACAGGCATCGCGATCGCGACCTGTGTTGACGCAAGCGGCGGTTTTCGCGCGCTTACTGTGAATTCCTTCACGTCGGTCTCGCTGAACCCGGCGCTGGTGCTCTGGTGCCTTGAGTTGAAGGCGGCGGCCTATCCGCATTTCATGGAAGCGGACAATTATGCCGTATCGATGCTCAACGCTGATGCGACGGCGCTATCAAACCGCTTCGCCAGCCGTGAGCCCGCGCCGTTGACGCCAGATGAATACGAAGTCTGGGAGACCGGCGCGCCGGTGTTAAAATCGCGCATCGCCGGATTTGATTGCCGCATTCATCGTCGCCACAAAGCCGGCGATCATGTCATTTTAATTGGCGAAGTTGTGCGGTTCGATATCGTTGACGGCGCACCCCTGGTTTACTTCGCCAGCAATTATCATTCCGGGATAAAAGCGCCATGAAACGCGTTTCTTTTCTGGGACTGGGCGTCATGGGCTATCCGATGGCCGGGCATCTGGCCGCGAACGGATACGCCGTCACGGTTTATAACCGCACGCCGGAAAAGGCGCGCCGATGGACGCAAGATTACGCCGGCGAAGTTGCGGAAACGCCGGACGCGGCAGTCGATAACGCCGATTTTGTTTTTATGTGCCTGGGCGATGACCCGGATGTCGAAACAGTGCTGACGCATGCGGCGGGCGCGTTGCCGCGGAGCGCAATCGTTGTCGATCACACAACAGCGTCGCCGTCTCTTGCGCGACGTCTGCATGATGAACTTTCCGAGCTTGGCGTTGGCTTTGTTGATGCGCCGGTCTCCGGCGGTGAGGCGGGCGCAAAGAACGGGAAGCTGTCGATCATGTGCGGCGGCGACGGCGCCCATGTTGAGCTGGCGCGCCCCGTGATGGAAGCGTATGGCGCGCGGATTGTTCATGTGGGGCCGCCCGGACACGGACAACTAACGAAAGCGGTCAACCAGATCTGCATTGCCGGCATTTTGCAGGGGCTCTCCGAAGGCGTTCATTTTGCAACCCGCGCCGGCCTCGATATCGACAAAGTGCTGGAGGCGATTTCCGGCGGCGCGGCGCAAAGCTGGCAGATGGAAAATCGCGCCCGCACCATGGCCGATGACGAATTCGAATTCGGTTTTGCCGTGGACTGGATGCGCAAAGACCTTCGCATCGCCCTGACGGAGGCTCGAGAAAACGGCGCGCGCCTGCCGGTTACAGCGCTGGTCGATCAATTTTACGCTGATGTTCAGGCTATGGATGGCGGGCGATGGGACACATCGGCCCTCGTTCGCCGCCTTTCGGACAGCGACTGAATTTTCCGGCCATGATGATTGCATCGCTTAAGCATTCGTCAAGCGTCCTCGACTAAGCACCATCGCAATAGACTGACTGGCTTTCTTACGAAGCAGTGTATGCGCTCGTTAAATTTCAGTCTTCGTGAATCGCGAACAGTGTCAGGATGTAGACGATGACGAAATCCAACTTAAAATCCGCTTGCTCTTATTTTGCCCTTTCAGGCCGCCTAGTCGCCGCAGGCGGCGCGCTGGCTGTGTCGGTGCTCGGCGCGATGCCGGCCCATGCGGCGGGTTTCGATATCAGATCGCAAAACGCCCAATCCATGGGTGCGGCGATGGCCGGCGCGCAGGCCGCGTACGCCACGCCCGGCAATGCATTTTACAATCCGGCGGCCATTAACGGCGTTGTGGGTTTTGAAACCTCCTCGACGATTTCCGGCAGCGTTGGGTTTTCAGATTACGACCAGGCGACGGCGACGCTTCTTGGCGTCGTCCCGGTTCAGGGCGATGCTTCCGGCGACGGCGTCATTAAGGGCGCCATTTTTCCAATTGGCGCATCAGCCTTTCAGATCAATGATCGCATCACTATCGGCGCCACGGTCAATGTGCCGTTCGGCCTCAGTTCAAATTACGCCGAGCAATCTGTCCTGCGCTATCACGGCACGGAATCAAAAACGAAAACCATCGCGCTGACGACCATTCTCGGTATTCAGCTCAACGACGACTGGTCCGTCGCCGGCGGGTTGCGTGTTCAGTATTTCGACTTCGCCGCGAGCGCTGCCATTGATGCTGCCGGTATTGCGACGGCGTTGATGGTTCCCGGCTTCACGCCCGGAACCGATGACGCGTTCATTGCCCTGAACACAAACGCAATTGATTTCGGATATGTTTTTGGCGTTCAAGGGGCGATTGGCGACCGACTGCGCGTCGGCGCCAGTTATACGTCAAAAATCGACCATGAATTTGACGGCGACGCGACGTTCGACCTTCGCAGTTCGACGGCGGCGCAGGCGCTGACTGGGTTCGGGTTGCTTCTGGATGGCGGGTTCACCGCTGATTTGACGACGCCGGCAACGACACAAGCGGGCGTCGCTTTTGATGCAACGCCGGCTTTAACGCTTCTGGGGTCTATCACGTATACGGAGTGGTCCAGCTTTGAAGAGATCGCCGCGTTTTTTGATAACCCCGCGCAACCGCCGGATATCGTGACGCAGGATTTCAACGATGTATGGAGTTATTCCGTCGGCGCTGAATATGCAGTGTCGCCGACATTCACACTGCGCGCCGGCCTTATGATTGAGGACTCGCCGGTGAATGACGCATTCGCCAGTCCGCGTATTCCTGATGGTGATCGCGTGTGGCTCGCCGCCGGATTTTCGCGCGATATGAGCGACCGCGCGGCGCTTCATGTTGGCGTTAATTACGTCATGAATGAGGAGCGCGATATCGACCAGTCCGGCGCCGCGCCGGAAAATCTGTTTCGCGGTTCTGCGTCGACGTCGATTGAGAGCAGTCTCCTTATTCTGGGGCTGGGCGTCGATTTCAAGTTCTGAGCTGTCGCCGCTTCTGGCGCGCTGACTGCTAAAACCTGTTGTCATGAGTGCCGCGATTATCGGATAAATCGCTCCATTGTTGCAATGGAATGACATTATGCCTGCCGTAGAAACCGCTCGTCCCGCCTGGAAAACCGATGAACTCGTCATGTTTGAGGAGGAAGTCGCGAAATTTTATACGCGCGAGCTGACGCCGCATGTGGAGAAATGGCGCGATCAGGGCCGGGTCGACCGGTGGGCGTGGGAGAAGGCGGGCGAGCAGGGCCTTCTTTGTATGTCCATGCCGGAGGAATATGGCGGCCTCGGCGTCAACTTCGCCCATGAGCAGATTTCGATAGAGCAGCAGATCAAATGCGGCGTCGAAGGGTTCGGCGCGCCACTCCACAATACGATCGTCGCGCCCTACATCCTTCACTACGGCACCGAAGAACAAAAACGGCGTTGGCTGCCCCGCATGGCCACGGGCGAGTTGATCGGCGCCATCGCCATGTCGGAACCCGGTGCGGGCTCTGACCTGCAAGGGGTGAAGACGACAGCGCTGAAAGAAGGCAATCAGTACGTTATCAACGGTCAAAAGACATTCATCACCAACGGCCAAAACGCCAATCTCGTTATAGTCGTCGCCAAGACAGATCCGGCGGAAGGCGCCAAAGGCGTCTCGCTGATGATCGTTGAAACCGATGATGCGGACGGCTTTGAACGCGGGCGCAACCTGAAGAAACTCGGCAACAAGGCGCAGGATACATCGGAGTTATTTTTCACCGATGTAAAAGTACCGACCGAAAACCTTCTCGGTACGGATGAAGGGCAGGGTTTTTTCCAGTTGATGGAGCAATTGCCGCAGGAGCGCCAGGAGATTGCCGTTCAAGCGATCGCCATGATCGAGCACGCGCTTGAATTGACCATAGACTATGTGAAGGAGCGGCAAGCCTTTGGCCGGCCGATCATCAAATTCCAGAACACGCAGTTCAAGCTCGCCGAGTGCAAGGCGCGCGCGACCATGGCGCGGGTTTTCGTTGATTACTGTACCGAACAGCTCATCGCCGGCAAGCTCGATGCGGCGACGGCCTCCATGTCGAAAATGCTGCTCACGGATATGGAGAACGAAATCATCGACGAGTGCCTCCAGCTTCATGGCGGCTACGGCTATATGGACGAATATCCCATCAGCCGCATGTATGCGGATGCGCGCGTCCAGCGGATTTACGGCGGCACCAATGAAATCATGAAACTGCTGATCGCGCGGTCGCTTTAAAGACAGTTTCGCTATGCGCTGAATCGCTCCAAAGCTGCGTGTATGGAAACCGCTGCTGTTCTCGCCGCCCTAAATGTGCTTGGCCTCTTCGTGTTCGCCGTCTCCGGTGCGCTGACGGCGCTCCGCAACGACATGGATCTATTCGGCGTCGCTATGATTGCCTTCGTAACGGGCGTTGGCGGCGGTACCATTCGCGACGTGCTTCTCGGTGTGTTCCCGGTCTGGTGGATCGCTGCGCCGTCAGCGATCTTCATTTGTCTCGCCGGCGCCGCCACGGCGACGCTCGCCCAGCCGATTATTGATTCGCGATTGAAGGCCCTGATCTGGGCCGACGCTGTCGGGCTCGCCGTCTTCGCTGTGCTCGGCGCGCAGGCGGCGCTCGCGGTTGATGCGCCCGCGGTAATCGCCATTTTCATGGGCGCTGTCACGGCGACATTTGGCGGCATCGTTCGCGATGTGTTGCTCAACGAGCCGCCGCTTATATTGAAGCAGGATATTTATGCGACGGCGGCGCTGACCGGCGCGGGCGTTTATGTGATCCTCATGTCGATCGGCATTGACGCCGGCGTTGGCGCGCCGGTCGCCGCCCTCGCGACGTTTGCGATCCGCGCCGCGGCAATCCGCTACCGGATTCCATCACCCAAATACGCCCGGCCACGGAAGGCCGAACTCGACTGAGACCCTTGCGCGAGCCGGGATTTTCGACCATTAGTGCGCAT
>JAJFFU010000202.1 GCA_021776465.1 Parvularculaceae bacterium | reverse complement strand
GCGCGCGACATCGGCCTCAGCAATTTGCAGACCGGGCTGATCTTTATGGTGTCGGCCTGTTTCTGGGTGATCATGGGTCCGATCTGGGGGCGGGCCAGCGACCAGCGCGGGCGCAAATTCTTTATCGTCATCGGCCTTGTCGGGTTCGCCGTTTCCATGGCGCTGTTTGCATCAAGCATTCGGCTCGGTCTCGTCGGGGCCATGTCCGGGCTGCCGTTGTTTTTGCTGATTGTTGGCGCGCGCAGTCTTTACGGCATGATCGGATCGGCCGGCCCGCCGGCAGCGCAGGCCTATATCGCCGACCGCACGAGCATTGCGGACCGAACATCGGGCATGGCGGGGTTTTCCGCCGCGTTTGGCCTGGGCGCGATGCTGGGGCCCGGATTCGGCGCCGCTGCGGCGGTGTTTGGCGCGATGGCGCCTCTATATGCGATGGCGGTGTTGGCTGCTGTTATGGCTGTTTCTGTGTTTTTATTTCTGCCGGAAAACACCGCGCCGACAGCGCGCGAGGCGCCGCAACGCGTTCGCGTGTTCGACAAGCGCCTGACCGCAATCATGGCTTTCGCCATGATGAACGGCGTCATGAATTCGATCCCGATGCAGACGATCGGGTTCTTTTTTATTGATCAGCTTGGTTATTCGACTGCCGAGGCGCCGCAAATTGTTGGCGTCGGGCTGATGGGCGGCGCCATGGCTTCCCTGTTTTCACAGCTTATTATCGTGCAGCGTTTTCGTCTTGAGCCGCGACACTTGATGCGCGTCGCCCCGGCGCTGTTCGCGGTCGGCCATTTCCTCATCTGGTCCGCCCCCGCCGTCGGCACCGCCATCTTCGGGCTGGTCATCGCCGGTTTTGGCGCCGGCCTCGCCATGCCGGGCGTTGGCGCAGCGGCGTCTCTGGCGGTCTCAAAATCCGAGCAAGGGGCGGCGATCGGGCTGGTCAATGCGGCTGGCGCATCAGGCTTTATCATTTCACCCTTTATCGGGATGAACCTCTACGCCTTGTCGCCGTTGGCGCCGTATATGTTCACCATGTCGCTGGCGGTGGTTGTTGGGATTTTCGCCTTGCGGAGCCGAACGATCGGTGCGGCGCGCGCCGGGCTTGAGACAATGGGCGATGACCAGCCAGCATCCGCGCCCTATCGATAAGCGCTATTCAGCCGCCTGAATGGCGGTTTCGCCGTCATCAAAAAAGAGAATATCACCAGGCTGGCAATTGAGTTCCTTGCAAATCGCTTCGAGCGTTGAAAAGCGAATGGCCTTGGCCTTGCCAGTTTTCAGAATAGACAAATTGGCGATCGTCACGCCGACGCGCTCTGAGAGCTCCGTCAGCGACATGCCGCGATCGAGCAGCACGCGATCCAATTTGACTGAAATTGACATACTAAACGGTCAAATCCTGTTCTTCTTTCAAGCGGGCGCCTTCGAGGAAAACCTCGCTCAGGACGAACACTGCGATGATGGCGAGCCATGCGATCAATTCGATGTCGATATCGAGATCGGCGCCGAAGATCATCCCGAGAAAACTGAACACGAATTTCGCGCCCTCACCGATCAGCAACGCATAGCCGACCTGCCGAAAACGATCGGCGTTCTCTTTTACGAACGGCGCACCGAAGCGCAGCGTTTTCAAAATTTCCAGTAGGCGGGTGACGACATAAAGCATCACGAGGGCCGTGATGAAACTGTAAGCGACGTCGAAATAGTCGCTGCGGCTGACAGAGAGTTCGCCGTCGAGATCGACATTTTCCATGCTTGACACAACATCGCCAACACCGTTGGCAAGCGGCATGAAAATCATCGCCATGGCGAGGCCAAAGACCGCGATAAATAAAATAACGCGGGTAATATGCAGCCCGACCGCCAAGATCGACGAGAGCGAACCCTTCCCGATCGCACGCATACTTTTATCCTCCGATTACCCGTTCCGTAGCTGACGCCTAGCTGACCGCGAACATGCACAAAACAGTCTGGCAACCGGGACGCGCCTGGGCCGACGATCCGTCAGCAGCAACGCCCTGGACCGGGACGGCCATGGCGAGCAGGCATGCGGCGGCAAGAGCGATAAGCGCAAGCGCCGCCGCAGCATGAACGATTCTGGCCATCAGGCCAGACCGGCGAATGAACCGACCGCCGTTACATAGCCGGCGCCGACGAGTGTGATGGTGATGACAATGGCCAGACCATTGACAATTCCGCCGATTCCACCGAAATTGGATGTTGAGTTTTCGTTTGACATGGGGTTTCTCCTTTTCTTTTCCTGTGTTGTTTTGACGCGGCTCATTCTGATTTCTTGAGCGGTCGGTTCGTCCGGCCGCTTTTTTTTTGCCTCTTTGTGGGCCCTCCGTTGCGCCGGTTGTTTCGGCGTCTTGTTGATTATCAATATACACTTATTGAAAAACGATACAAGTCTTTTTTGCCGAAAAACGATAATTTTTTTCCGATAAGGGATAAATACATGGGCAAAATTGTGCGGAAACTGGCCTCAAACCGCTTGATTATCGCCACGCACAACCCCGGAAAACTGTTAGAAATCAATGCGTTGATGACGCCCTACGGCATTGCGGCAATATCGGCTGGCGACCTCGGCCTGAATGACCCGGAAGAGACCGGAAAAACCTTCGCTGAGAACGCCGCCATCAAGGCCCATGCGGCTGCAAAAGCGTCCAACCTGCCCGCCTTGGGCGATGATTCCGGGCTCGCCGTGGACGCGCTGGACGGCGATCCGGGCATCTATTCAGCCCGATGGGCCGGGGCCGAGAGAGATTTCGGCGCCGCAATGGCCAAGGTCGAGCAGGCGCTTCAAGACGCAGGCGCTACCGATTTTTCGGCGAAATTTGTTTGCGTCCTCTGCCTCGCCTGGCCGGACGGGCATGAGGAATTTTTCGCTGGCGACGTCCACGGAACATTGTCTTTCCCACCGCGCGGCGGTCAGGGCTTTGGCTATGACCCGATTTTTGTACCGGACGGGTACGACAAATCCTTCGCTGAGATGGACAGGTCAGAAAAACAGAGCCTTTCTCACCGCGCGCGCGCGTTCGCGGCGATGGAAGCGGCCTGCCTTTCCGCCCGATGACGCCGCTGGGCC
>JAJFFU010000201.1 GCA_021776465.1 Parvularculaceae bacterium | reverse complement strand
TCGTATATTTTTTCCGCCAACCCGAAGCCGCCATTATCGACAATCTTCGCGGCATACTGGTTCAACAATAGTGAGGCGTAATTCTCTCCACCAAAACCGCTGTCAGCAGAAAGCGCCTTCTCAAAACCGCTATGCTTTAACATCTGAGCAACAAAAACCGATTCAAATTCTTTCGCGCGCTCGAGCATGACCTCATCTCGCGCCGGTTTTTCCGGAGCGGCTGATGTCGCTGTAATCAGGGGCTCTATTTTTAACACGCTATTTCCCGCGCTCGAACTAGTTAATAAAATTTGACGCAAACAGTTAGTAACCAATTTCTGACATAACGTGCCTAACAAATATTTATCGGATGCCAATTGATGAATAATTCAGGACAAGTCGGCGTTGTCGGGGTTTTCCTGCCAAAAGCCGTAAGTAACCCGTCTACGGAGCGACATTCGGCGGAGCGACGGGACAACGACGCAAACGCTGGGTCGGATAGGTTTTCTGATATCTTCGAGTCAGCAGGCTATCGCGACAAGAATGGGCGCCCGAAGAAGACAGAAGCCGACGGCGCGCCGAGGCGCGGTGAAGTAATCGACACCGGTCTATCGGCGCGTACAGCAGAGACGCCGGCTACAGGCGATCAAGACACATCAATTGATGGGCTCGTCGGTTTCAATCTCCAATATCTGGATAATGCCAAGCGCGGTGACTATTATCCAAGCGGTATTCGAGGGCTTATCTCGCAGAGCGAAGTTTATCAATTTTCAAATTTGATTGACGAAAGATTTAAAGTGGCGTTCGTAACCGCGGCGGAGAAACGCACCTCGGATCAGCAATTCGCGACAGCATCGCTTGAAACAATAAAGTTGTCCGCGTCGCTGAGTGAGAGATTTAATTCGGCTCTGATAACGAGCAAATTGAGTGAGACGGCGCGCACTGGCGATCCTGCGCATAATATTGATGCGCGCCGTGATGGCGCCATATCATTTTCTCTTCGACCGGATGCAACGCCCGGCGTCATTGGGCGTTCCGTTTCTGCGTTTGGCGTCCTATCGCAATTTGAGAGAACGCATGCAGAATTTTCGCCGGGAGCTGAGCGAATTGCAGAATCGCGGCCGGCAACCTCTGAAGCGGGCATTTTTAACGTCCGGAGTCAGCAAAATACGCAAACGTTGCAGGCCGCATTAAATTCGCAGGATGCGTATGGTTTCCTGGGGGCGTCATTAACGGCAGGGGCTGGCGGTCTCGCTGGGACAATCGATTCAGACATTTTGTTTGATCCGGCGTTGTCTACGCAAGGCGTCGCAGCGCGGATCGTCGGTGGCTCGTCATTTGTTGCGTCGTCAACCGCGCATTCATTCGCCGGTTATTCCGGCGTATTGCCGCAGATCCAGGCGGCGGTAATCGCGCACAATGGTCGCGATACCATCGAGGTGCGCCTTGACCCGCCCGACTTAGGCCGCGTGCGCATCGACTTCAATGTTGAAGGCGGGGACGCGATCAAAGCCGTTGTCGGCGCGGATCGCGCAGAAACGCTAGATTATCTTAGACGGAACATTGCCGATCTGGAGCAACAGTTAAAACAAGCGGGATTTGGATCAATCAGCTTTGAATTTCAAAGCAGAGGCGAGCAGCAAGTGGCCGATGATCGAGACAGCGCCGATTCTACCGCGCAGTCCGATGACTACAACGACGCCGCCGGTTCAAGGAACAAGGTCTACCTTTCGTTGCGAGAAAACGCACAACTTGACCTGCTTTTGTAGGTCCATCGGGAGAATACGATGCAAGCAGTAAATGACGCCACGTCTGGCGGCGGTCAATCCGCGCCGGCGGCAACCTCAACGAACGAGCGCGCAGCAACCGCGTCCTCTGATTTCCAAAGCTTTCTACGCCTATTGACGGCGCAGCTTAGAAATCAGGACCCGCTAAGCCCGCTAGATTCGACGCAATTTGTTGAACAATTGGCGAGCTTCTCCGCGGTTGAACAGCAGATCGCGACAAATGTTAAGCTGGATGCGCTTACCGAGCGACTGAGCGTCAGCGCGATCGATGAGGCCTCGCGATGGATTGGAAAAGACGTCGAGACGACCAGCGGCGCCGCGCATTTTGAAGGCGCCGCGCTATCCTATCTGATCCCTGCCGGCGAGGTTGGCACGGCGACAGAAATTGTCGTTTCTGACTTATCCGGAAATGTCGTCTATCGTGAAGAGGGCGATAACCTGCGTCGGGAGTTCACCTGGCGTGGTGAAAACAGTGAGGGCGGGACAGCGCCAAATGGCGACTATCTTGTGTCTGTGAATCGTTATGACGAAGACGGCCTTGCGGGAACCGAGCAGCCGATCGCCTTTACGAGGGTTGTGCAGGCGCGCTTCGAAGAATCTGGCGTAAGGCTGGTTCTTGAAAACGGTGCGATCGTTAGTCCAGCGGAAATAGCGGCGTTGCGCAGTGCAACGATATCGTCTGATGCAAAAGACAGCGCGTCAGATGTCCTGTCTGGCGACGTTTAGGATCAGCACGCCGATTACATCGTCACTTAGAACCGTTTTTGCTGACGCCAGAAGTCGCGCGCGGATATCATCGAGATTTTCCTCCTCGAGGAGACCGCCGCCGAACGCCCCTTCATTGGATAGTTGAAGCAGCGCTTTTAACAGTGCATCGCGCACTTTCGGTTCGCGCGAATACGCGTTCTCCGTTGCCGATGGGTCCAATTCCAAATTTATATCGATAATAACGAGCGCAGAAACATTATCGCGCGACACAACCGGCACGACAAATTGCCGGCTGAATTTCATGAAGCCGGTGGTTTCATCGCTTTCCTTGTCATGACCGCCGCCGTGTTTGTCGTCTTTCTTTGCCTTTTTTTTCTTCTTTTTCTCTTTTTTCGGCTTGGCGTGGTCGTCTTTGCCATGATCACCGTCGTGATCGTCAGCAGCAGTTTCTGACGCCTCGTGAGACGTTTTCGGCGATCCGCTGCTTAACGTGATCCCGGCAAATGCGCCGCCTGCAACGGCGAGCGCTTGAACAGCTATGGCAATAATTTTTATCATGGCTTCTTAATATGGTAAGATCGCGTCAAGGATTTTTTGGCCGTAACGGGGTTGCTGGACATCGCTAATGACGCCGCGCCCACCGTATACAATCCGCGCGTCAGCAATCTTTTCGTAGGTGATTGTATTCTGTCGGGAGATATCTTCCGGGCGAATGATACCCGCAACTTGTAGATCGCGCAGTTCGTGATTGACGCGCACTTCCTGACTGCCTGTAATCACCATGTGCCCGTTCGGCAGCATATGCGCTACAGTGGCGGCGACCCGTAAAGTCACCTTTTCTTCGCGCCGGATATTGCCGTCTCCGTTTGATGCCGATGACGATGATGCGTCAATTGCCGGCGCCAATGTTGCGCCGTTTGGCAAGACGTCTGCGGCCAGGCTGGATAATCCAAAAAAGTTTGGAATAGAAAGGCCTTCGTTGGCGTCGCGCGTTCTGTCCGTGCGGTTTTTGATTTCCGCCTCATCGTCTATCTCAATGACGACAGTCAATATGTCGCCAAGCGTTCGCGCGCGTCTATCACCGAATAATGATGTGGGCCCGGATTGCCAAAGTGATCCGGCCGATGCGTCCTCATCGTCTTCCGTTATGGAAAGGCCGGCGAGGGCAAGGCGCTCCGCCGCGGCGGCCGGCACTTCTTGTCGCTGGGCGCCCGGCGCCGACATATGCGGTGCCGAAAAGGCGTGGTCCAGGCGCCCGACGCATGCCGACGTCATCTGGCATGCGACGATTGCAGCCACGCAAGATGCTGCCTTGTTCATATGTTTGCCTTTACTGAATCTGATCCGGTGACAACCACCGTGACAATGCGTTTTGATCCAAGGTTCATGACGCGAATACGATCGCCCAGCGCGCCATTGTCGAGGGCGCGTCCTTCGGCGGATATAGTCATCGTGCCGCGCGCGAACTCCATTTGCACAATTGAATTTCGCTTGATCAACGTTGGCGGGCGAAGGTTTGTTTCGTCGATAGCCTGCCCCTGATAGAAGGCGCGGCTTGCTTCCTTCCCGATAATATCGACGGCGCGGCGCAATGCGAAACGGTCTGCGGGCGTGACGATATCGGAGGCGGAGATAACGGATCCCGCACGAATATTTCGAGCGGCGACAATATCCTCGGCGACTGCCGTTTCGACAGTTGTACCGAGTATTGACATAGCGATTAGTCCGGCGAATTTTTTCATGACATCACCTGATCTGCGTTGTCGCGCCCATCATCTGATCGGCGGCGGAAATGACTTTGGAATTGAGCTCGTAGCCACGTTGCGCCTCAATCAGTTCGGCGATCTGCTGGACGACGTCGACGTTGGATTCTTCAAGATGGCCTTGCCTGAGCGTCCCGCGCCCGTCCTGGCCCGCCTGGCCTTGCGTTGGCGTGCCAGACGCAGCGGTCTCGCGATAAAGGTTGCCGCCTAGAGGCTCCAATCCTTTTTCGTTTGCAAAAGAGGCGAGGGTCAGCGTGCCGATTGACTGTTCAGCGGTTTGACCAGCGAGCTGCGCAAAAATTTCACCGTCCGGATTGATAGTAATCCGCCGCGTGTCCAATGGAATGGTGATATTCCCGGCAATCGCAAAGCCATCTGCGTTGACGACAACGCCTTCAGACGAGCGCTTCAAGGCGCCGTCTCGCGTGTATGCAGTCTCTCCCGACGGAAGTGTGACTTCCAGAAAGCCACGCCCTTCGATTGCAACATCGAGATCACCGCCCGTTGCTTTCAAGGTGCCTTGGGACATGTCGACCGAAATTGATGACGTCTTGACGCCGAGGCCAAGTTGGACGCCTTCCGGCACCACCTCGCCAGTGGCCGATGACGAAGCGCCAGCTGCACGGACGATCTGGTAATGCAGATCCGCAAATTCCGCGCGCCGCGTTCCATACGCCGTGGTATTCATATTGGCGAGGTTATTGGAGATAACCTCGACCCGCTTCTGTTGGGCGTCCATGCCCGTCGCGGCGATGCTTAATGCACGCATAATTTCCTCCTCATACTAAGGACGCGATCTACTAAATTTGCCCCATGGTGCGAACGGTTCGCGTGATCCGTTCGTTTTCGTCTTCCGTGAATCGTTTACTCGCTTCGTAAGTGCGCTGGACTTCGATCAGCCGCGCCATTTCCTCAATTGCGTTGACATTCGACCCCTCGACAACGCCCTGGCGAACCCGCGGATCATCTGAAGGTGCGTAACCGGTTTGGGCTTCGAACAAATTTCCGCCCTCGCGCACGAGGCCAGACGGATCGGCGTTGACGACGCCGAGTTTTCCTACCGGCTGACCACCGGCGAAGATCGATCCGTCTTCGGCGACGATGATGTCGTTTTGTCCCTGCGGTATTGTGATGGCGCCGCCGCTTTCGTCGAGAACGCGTAATCGCCCGGAGTTGACAAGTTCACGCTCTGAATTGAGCGAGAAGGCTCCGTCACGCGTCAGGCGCTCACCGCCCGGTGTTTCGACAAGGAAAAAACCGTCGCCATCGATTGCGACGTCTAAAGGTTCATTGGTGATCGAAAGCTCGCCGGCGCTGAGGTCTACATAGCGCCTGCTGAGCGTTGACATTGACAGGCTTGGGTTTTCGTTTTGAAGCGCTTCAATATGTTCAGCGAAAATCGCGCCCTCGCGCCGAAATCCGTTGGTATTCATATTGGCGAGATTGTTCGCGACTGTTGACAGCTCGCGCTGCAAACCCATTTGTCGTGACAGCCCTACATATCCAGCGTTATCCATCGCTCAAAATCTCCTCGAATGCGTAGAGCTCTGTTGCCGTTGCTTCTGTCAGCGCCCTGGCGCGTTCCAGCCTTGGGCCGTCCGGTATTTTGAAAAATAGATTGTTCAGGCCGGCTTTGATTGTCGCTGCTTGCGCCGAAAGAGTCGCGTCGACGGCGCCTGGCAGCGAATTTTCGCCGCTCATATAAGCGCTGAGCCCGTATCGAATTGCGGCGGTGGCATCAAATTCATTGGGATCGATACTGCGAAACCCTTCAGCGGCCGCTTGCCAGTTGCGAGACAGCCATCCTGCGCGAGATTTCAGTTTGGCGCGGGTTTTTTCATCTACAGTTGTCGCTGCTGTGGCGAGTGCCGCGTGGTAATTCATTTCGCGAATATTCGCTTCGGCAACGAGCGCTCCAAAGTCGGGATCCGTAGCATACGGGGCGGCAAAGCGGATCGCGGCGTTTGTGTCACCGGCGGCGAGGGCGGCCGTTGCAAGTTTTTTATTCGTATCGCGATCAGACACGGGGGCATTTTTCGACAGCAGCTCGAAAGATAGGTTTGGAAGCCCGACTTCGAAAGCGACGTCGGCGGCGCTTGTGCGCAAAGCGCTTAGATCGCTCGACGGATCGATCCACACTTCATGCGCGAGATAGGCGTCTAGCGCGGCCGTTTTTAGCAGCACATCGTCGTCGGCGAACGCACGCGTAATCATTGCGTTTGCCGATGCGCTGGCCATTTTCGCTTTGTCAGGCGATTTCGGCGCTTCGTTCTTTAACAACAGCATCGCGGCGTTGAGGTTGCCGGCGGCAGCCCACGAATAGGCTTCGAAAAAGGCAGCGCGCGAGGATCCGCCGATTTTTGCAAGCGCTCCAATGTCTTCAATAAAGCCATCATGGGGAACACCGCCTTGATCGGCGTATGACTGTGCAAGCGCAAATAACGCCTCGTCTGACGCGGCGGAATTCTGGGTTGCGACTTCAAGGAGCGATTCTCGCGAGCCGCCGTCTTTCGCATCATGATCGTCGAGGCGCGTTTGAACAAACTTTAGTTCGGGAGAGAGCTTTTCACTGTCTCCACGGGCAACGTCGAGAAGGTCTTGCGCCGGAATCCAGGCCTCAATATCCGCCATTTTTACGGCGAGCCGTGTCGCGATCAACGTTTTCAACCGCGAGGGAAGCGTTTCGATCGTGCGACCTGAATGCTCATAAAGTTCCGGCGCCGTAAGGCCAGGTGTCGCAACGGCTTGCCACAGGGCATGTGCGCCCGAACACGACGGAGCGCCCAGCAAAGGCCCCGCGGGGTCAAGTGGGCGCTCGGCGACGACTTGAGCGATTTCAAGCAGTGCAACGGCATTATCGTTTTTGTCTCTCAATACCGAGAGCGCTTCTTCTCCAAAACCGATCGCCAGAAAGCCGTTGGCGAGTTTTCGCAAGACTGCTTCTTTCTCCAGGCCTGTCGTTTCACCGAGCCGCGCTTGCAAAGCCTCTATTTCAACAAGAGGACTTTCCTCAAAGATGGCGCCGTCGATGGTCAATGCATGATCGCTCAGACATTGGTGCGTTTGCACGCTTGCTTCGACCGCTGGCGTCGGCGCGGCGACGCCTTGCAGGATAGATTGTTCAGCGCGCGTTTCCGTTGGCTCGAGCATCGCTTTTTCGCGATCGACCATCGTAATATTCGCCGTCAAGTCGACGGGTTCAGATGTTTGTTCTACAGCGTCACTTTCTTCGGCGGTGGTTATTGATGTCCCCTTCATCATAACGATGCCGTCATCGGCCGCTTTTTGTAGCAAATCGACCATTCGATCATGCGCTTGCGCGACGGTCAGTGTATCGTCGATCACCGTTTTTCGCGGCTCCGGTTTTGGCGTGTGCGCTGGTTTTTCGGAAGGGCGGTCAACGGAAGAGGGTCGGCTTGAATCTGTAATATCGATAACGAGTTTACCGTCGGGAGCGCGCAAGGTTCGGACCATGCAGGCGCAGTTCATCTGCAATTCTATGGCATCTTCACCGACACGTTTCGCGCTTTCGATACGAAACGCTTTTTTACGATCATTAATGTCGGCGAGGTCAACTTGCGTCGCGTCGTCAATATTTCTTAAGCGAATAATTTGCCCAGACGTTTCAATCGCCAGATTTTGATTGCCGCTGGCAATGACAATTCTCGAAAAATCGCCATGTTCTCCTGCTGAAATAGAGACGGACGGGTCGTTTGCCAGAGCGGGAGAGAAGGCAATCACCGCCAAACTTATGATAAAACCGGTTCTCATCATGCGGCCTTTTGAACTTCTTTCAGCGCTTCTTCGATTTCTGAAAAACTCGGGCGAAGATTTCTCGGCGCGTTACGGCGCGCCACCTCAACGCAAAGTTGCGGCGTATGTTTATTCAGGCTGGCGACAAGCGCTTCGCGAATAAGCGTATAAAATAGTTGTTCTTCTTCGTGAATGGACTTCACTTTATCCGCAAACGGACCAACGAGCCCATAGGCGAGAAAAACGCCAAGAAAAGTTCCAACGAGGGCGCCGCCAATCATCTGGCCAAGCACTTCCGGCGGCTTGTCGATGGACGCCATCGTTTTGATAACGCCGAGAACAGCGGCGACGATGCCCAACGCCGGAAGACCGTCCGCCATTTTCTGTAATGCGTGCGCACCATGAAGACTATCGTGGTGCAATGCCTCAATCTGTTTTTCCAGCAGCTCTTCGACCTGATGAGGATTGTCAAAATTCATTATCATGGAGCGGATCGTGTCGCAGATCATCTCCATCGCCGCGCTATCTTTCATGATCCTCGGATAGAGGTTGAAAATCGACGAGTCGTCTGGGTTTTCGATATGCTGCTCGATCTCGACAGGACTTTCCTTCGCAATTCTGACGAGCGAGAACATCAGGCACAGGAGATCTGTGTAGTCTTTTTTCTTCCACTTCGGTCCGGTAAAAACCTTAGCGATGTCGCCAGCGGTATGTTTGATGACGCTAACACTACTGCCGACAATGAAAGCGCCGATTGCAGCGCCGCCAATGATCATCATCTCATAGGGAAGCGAATGCAAAATGATACTGAACTTGCCGCCAGCAATCATATAGCCGCCGCACACCATGACGAGCGTAATTACGATGCCAAGAATGGCTCCCATGAAACAACACCTCTACCAGCGCACCGGGTGTGACGCCTGTCTCTGGACTGTGAAGATTTATGCTTAATATGGCGTAAAATGCGTCGGCAATTATTGCCGACGTACCGCGGCATTGCGGCTCGCGATAATCATGCTCGTTTGATATGCTTTGTCGGTGTTCATGTTTGTTAAGATGAGCGCAGCGTTCTCGCTGTTCATTTGCGTAAGGAATCCAGCCGCGAAAGTCGGGTCCATTTTGTCAAATATTTCACCGGCCTTTTTCGGCTTCATTTGCTCATACATTTTGGACAAAAGATCGATGTCGCTTTGCGCCGCTTCATCAGCAAAAGAGACAAGCTCAGATAAGGACGCATTTGATGTCTTCAATTCGACGAGCTTTTCGTCAACCCGCGCCTCGATGACCTCCAAATAGCGAAGCCGATCGTCAAGATCGGTTTCTTTTTTATCCAGTGCCGCATAACGATCCCGAACAGCTTGTAAAAGGCGCTCTTTTTCCAGTGGATCTTTCATCGCACGTGAAATTTCTGTAGTTCGCTCGTCAATAATTTGAGGTTCGCTCGTCGCAGCTAGCGCCATCGGCTTTTCAGCGATTGCCATGGCGTCATGCACCGCCGGCGACTTTTCGGAAAGCGCTTTGCTGGGCGTGTTTAATGATGCGTCGGCGACGCCAATCATCCGCCCGACAAACGAAAGGCCGAAAATAATCGCGATTATGACAAGCGGGTTGATCTTCACGCGGCCGCTCCTTCTGCGGGTATATCATCGTCGTCATCGACGACAGCGGATAAGTTTATTTCTTGAGTGGGTGCGCCAGAGGCCGCCGGTGACGACGCACCTTCATTTGTGTCGGCGAGAGAAACCGCATTTGATGTGTATGACGCCTCGAGCGCATCGAGCAGTTGATAGGATACTTCCTGCGCTTCCTTGATGTGCGGGGTAAGCATTTCAAAGAGGTTCGTCGTCGCAGTTTCGGTTTCGTGAACCGCTGTTTGACTGATATCGGTGATCTGAGTCATCAAATCACGCAATTCGGGAATTTTTTGATTCGCCTCGGATAAAAGTTGTTCGAGCGTGGTGGAGCTTTCGGTCGCAGCATTTTTAGTTGACGCAATCGCAGACTGAATTTCCTCTGCGGACTGGGTCAACGCGACGATGCCCGTATGGATGCCATCTTTTGTATTGGTGATGGATTTTATGCGCGTGCTGAGCACCCAGCAATAAAAACATGCCGCGCCGGATGCGGCGAGCAACAGAAAATCAATGATCAGGCTCATTGTCCAAGCTCCTAGTTCAAGACAAAGTCGGTTATGAGGACATTCTCAATCGTATCGGGCGGGGCGATTAACTGAATACGCCGCAACATTTGCGCACGCAGACGGATCATCGCCGCTGGTTCGGCGATGTCGCCTTCATCAACTGCGCGTAGATACGTGTTTAGAACGTCTCGAAATTTCGGGACGAGGTGCTCGATCTTCTTTTTTTGTGGGCCAAACGTCTCGAGCGTGATGGAAATCTTAAGATAATCTGAATTTGCGTTAGGGCCTAACGAGATAACGAGCGGTTCCAGATTAACGAATGCGATATCATCGTAATTTTTTGTTATCTTTTCGCCGTGCGCCATCTCTCCAGAAACGCCGACGCATTCGGCTTTAGGTCCAGACATAACGAATGCGACGCCGGCGGCAACGCCGCCCAGCACAACAGCAGATATCGCTGCTGGTATAAGGATTTTTAGAGGCGAGGGCTTTGCCGGCGCCTCTTCCACGTCTTCTGTTTCTTCTTCTTCGCTCATCCTTGTCACCCAAATTCTTTGCGTGTCCGTGTGGAAGATTTCCCTGAGTTGTAACCTCCTCTTAATGATCAAATGGTAAACGCAATACCACGTTTTGAGAGTGCTTCGTTTGCATTCGCGTTAATGGTATTAGAATGATGCCCGGAATTGTAAAAGTATGGACTAGCTTGCCTGCGTCCAAGCAACTTGTGCTTGCCGCAGTGCTCGCTGCAACAATATTTGCTTTCTCTATGTTGGCGCGAACCGCGTCGAAGCCAAGCATGGCGCTTCTTTATAGCGGGCTTGATTCAAGCGCGGCTGGGGATGTCGTTGATGCGCTTGAGCGTATGGACGTTGCGATCGACGTTCGCGGCGGTTCTATCTATGTGCCCACTGGTCAGCGCGACAGCGTGCGTATGAAACTCGCCCGCGAAGGCCTACCCCAACAAGGGCAGGCGGGATACGAACTCTTTGAAGGCCTGAATGGATTTTCGACGACGTCGGAAATTTTCGATGTCACGTATTGGCGTGCGATGGAAGGTGAACTGGCGCGCACCATTCTCGCGACCCCCGGCGTTTCATCAGCGCGCGTTCATATCGCGCAAGAGCGCTCAGGTTCATTTTCACGAAATAAACCCAAGCCAAAAGCCGTTGTTACTGTAACGATGGCCCGTGGCGAGCTGAGCACGGGTCAGGCAAATGCCGTGCGCTTTTTATTGTCGTCATCGGTTCCAGGCTTGACCGCTGAACAGGTGGCCGTGCTTGACTCTGATCGGGGCGTCATCTTGAGCCCGGGCGAGATTGGCCGGGACGCGTTTAATCAAGCTGACGCTATTGGGCGTGAGCAAAAGCTTGAAGCCGATATTTTGGATTTATTGGAAGCGCGCGTCGGTACCGGCAATGCACGGGTGCAGATTGCCCTGGAGATCGATGCGGAACGAGAGTCGATTACAGAGCGGGTCATTGATCCCGCTGGCCGCGTTGTTTCCGGTAGAGAGACAACCGAAGTCACCGAAACGTCGTCCGGCGCAAATAGCAGCGCCGTAACAGTCGCCAGCAACCTTCCTGAAGGCGACGTAAATGGCGGCGGCTCGCAATCGAATTCAGAGCGAACGCAGACCGATGAACGGCTGACTTACGATCTTTCAGAAATTCGTCGTGAGCGGGAAAAACTTCCCGGTTCTGTCAAGCGCCTGAGTGTCGCTGTCTTGCTCAACGATGTTGTGACGCTGGATGCGAATGGAGAATCTATTTCCACGCCGCGCGCAGAAGAAGAGCTAAGTGCATTGCGTGATCTCGTAACAATGGCGGCCGGTGTGAATGTTGAACGTGGCGATACGCTTACGATCCATAGCTTATCATTCGAGCCGATCGTCAACAACGGCGTCGTCGCTGAGCGCAATCTCGTTTCCGAACTGATTGAGCGTTACGTGATGACAATCATTCAAGTGACAGTCCTGGCGATCGTTACGCTGGTGCTTGGGCTTTTTGTTGTGAAACCGTTACTGGCCGTTGCGCCGGCCGATCCCGCGGCCGGTTCGATCGAACAATTAACAGCGTCGGCAACACCGCATATGCCCGCTGCGCCGCCTGATGCGCTCGATGCGTTAAGGACACTGGCGACCGACAAAACGGATGAGACCGCTGGCCTTATCCAATCCTGGCTCGAAGAACCGGAAAAAACGGCATGAGCGAATCCGCCATGATCTTTGAGCAGTTTGACGATGCCATCGGGGGCAATCCAAGTGATATTCGAGCCCAACAAAAGCGCGCTGCTGACTATGCGGAAGGCTTTGCGGCCGGTGAGGCGGCGGCGCTTTCCCGCGCTATGGAACAAAATGTTCAACTTCAGCGCGCCGCCGACGCGTTGAAAGAAAAGCTGATTTCGTTTGATGATTTGGCTGCGTCGCAACTCTGCGAGGCGCTTTCCTCTGCCGTGAAGAAGATATTCCCTGCGCTTACGGCCAGTGGCTTCACTCACGAGGCTACGGCTGCACTGAGCGAATTCGTTCAGAAAAACGACAAAGCTAACCTCATCATCAAAACTGCGCAGGCAAATTTTGAAACCGTGAGCGCCGCAATTGCGGCGCTACCGATCGCTGCGCGTGCAAAAACCTTGGTGGACGAGACACTATCTGAGTTTGAGGTTTGCGCAGAGTGGGATCACGGCGGAATATCGATTGATACAGAAAAAGCAACAGCGTGCTTTATCGCTTCTCTTGAGCAAGCAATGCATGAACTGAGGGACGAAGACAAAAATGTCAAACCAAGCGAGCACTGACAATCAAGCGGCGGAAGCTCAGCCGGAAGATATCGTTCTTGATCAAGAACAAGATATCGAAGGAGAAGCGCCAATTCTAGAGCGGCGTGAGCCTTCCGATAGCAACCGTCTGAAACGCGTTATTTTCGATGTTCCTATTGAGGTTGTTGTATCCGTTGGCAAAGCGCGCCCACTGATCGGTGATCTTTTGTCCATGGGCCGCGATCATCTGCTGCCGATTGATGCAAAGTTGGAAGATCCCGTCGAATTGATGGTGAAGGACCGCGTCATCGCAAAGGGCGAACTTGTTCAATCGCCGGACGTTGAAGGCCAACTGGCCGTTAAGCTCACAGAAGTCGTCAATATCTCGGCCCTGTCGGAATAAAACAGCGCGTCATGAAACTCAGCATTGCCATTTTGTCCGCAATTGCGGTTGTCTTGCTGGCGGGACCGGCGGCAGCGCAAGTTGCCGCGCCGGACGAGCTGGCCGAAGGCGCGCTTTCCGCGCGTGTCGTGCAACTCTTTCTATTAGTGACCGTGCTGAGCCTGGCCCCAGGCATCGCGATGATGGTGACATGCTTGCCGTTCATGGTGATTGTCTTTTCGATTTTGCGGCAAGCTGTCGGTCTGCAACAATCGCCGCCGAATATGCTGATTATGAGCCTGGCGCTGTTCCTGACATACTTTGTCATGGAGCCAGTATTCGCAGAGGCTTGGAAATTAGGCGTTCAGCCGCTGCTTGACGGCAATATCACTGAAGGTCAGGCATTTCAGCGCGCCGTTGAACCGTTCCGGATATTTATGGAAGGCCGGGTATCGCCTGCGGCAGTTGAAAGTCTGAGCGAGGCGACCGACAGAGCCGCCGAAGGAGAGCGAACGCCTTTGTCAATTCTTGTTCCGGCGTTCATGCTTTCCGAGATTCAACATGCATTTCAGATTGGCTTTATTATTTTTCTTCCTTTTTTAATAATCGACCTCATCGTTGCGTCAGTGTTGATGGCGATGGGCATGATGATGGTGCCGCCGTCGTTGGTTGCGCTGCCGTTCAAACTGGCTTTCTTCGTCCTCGCAAACGGTTGGGTAGCAATCGCCGGCGCGGTCGTAAAAGGATACGGGACATAAAAATATGGCAGCAGCGCTTGCAAACCTGAACCGTGCGAAACCGCCCGCTGGCATGAGTGGCGGGGATCGTCTTTCGCTGACGGCGCCGCAAAAAGCAGCGCTTATCGTCGCATCGCTTGGGCCGGAGGCGGCGGGCCCGATTATCGAACGAATTGGCGATAAGCATTTGCGTGCTTTCACGCGAGCCTATGCTCATTTGCAGACCGTACCGCGCGCCGCATTAAAGCAAGTCGTCGATGAGTTTATCTCGGAACTCACCCAGGAAGACAACGATATCCGCGGCGGCTTTGATGAAACGCGGGAACTGCTCAGCCAGTTTAAAACCGACGACGAAATAATCCGGCTGATGGACGAAATCGATATTCAAGGCGGTGAAACGGTTTGGGCGAAACTAGAGCGCATTGACGAGGGCCAACTCGCCGAATACCTAGCCGGGCAAAGACCGCAAATTGTGGCCGTTGTTTTGTCAAAGCTGAATACGGAGAAGGCGTCAAATATTCTGAATCAGTTAGACGCCGAAATCGCTGGAAAAGTGATATTGCGACTAGCAAAGCCGTTAAACATTAATCCAGCGGCGCTTGGCTTGCTCATGGACACGATTGAGCAGGAATTCCTTGCGCCAATGCGCAAATCTACGACCGCACGTAACCCAGGTCACATGATCGGTGCGATGATGAACAACGTCGTCACTGACAAACGAGAGGCGTTGCTTGAAATCATCAATACGTCGGCGCCGGACATCATGAAAGATGTTCGAAAGTCGATGTTGACCTTTCCGGATATTCCAACACGCGTGCCAGCAAACGCCATTCCAATGGCGATCAAGGAAGTTGAAGTTCAGGACTTCCTTCTGGCTGTCAAATTTGGACGTCAGAATGCGCCATCATCTGTTGAGTATATTATGAGTAATATTTCCCAACGCATGGCGAAACAATATGAAGAGCAACTCGAAGAGCTTAAAATTACCTCTGTACGTGACGCTGAAATTGCACAGGCGGCCTTCATGACGGTGATCCGTAAACTGGCTGCATCGGGTGAGATAACATTGATCGAAGAAACCTCCGATGATGAAGAGGGCGACGAAGGCGAAACGCAGGACAAAACGCCGGAAGTAGCGTCAAAAGAGGCATAACGACTTTCCTCTGCGAATTTTTCCCTTCAAGATCCGCCAACATTTCATCGGCCACCACACATTACCCTGACGAAGCGCCACCACGCTGCAGCATACTGAACGTGGTTTCGCGAGAGTTCGGCATGCATTTTTATGATTAAACAACAGTATAACCCGACCGAAAGACGCACCGTAGTTTGCGCGTCGGGACAGCATTAATGGCAGTGGTCGAATTTTCGTAGATGTGATCTACGTGATTGCGTATTCAACGCCCGGCTAAACTCGCGACAGCGAGCGTTAAACCAACGTCATTTATCTTTATTGGAGAACTAGCTCGGCGTGGAGTGCGCCGGCCGACTTAATTGCTTTGAGGATGTCGATCATCTCGCGCGGACTGACGCCCAATGAATTCAACCCGTCAACGAGATCAGCAAGTGTCAAGTTTTCTTCGATAACAGCAACGCGCTGGTCGCCAGCATCGTCGACAGAAATATCCGTTCGGGGAACGACGATTGTTTCGCCATTGCTCGAAAACGGGTTCGGCTGTGAGACACCTGGTGTTTCACGGATGCGGATCGACAAATTGCCTTGCGCGACGGCGACGCTGGAGATGCGCACTTCGGACCCAAGAACAATCGTTCCCGAACGCTGATCAATCACGATCCGGGCTTTCTGCGCGGGATTGATCTCGACATTTTCGACTTCGCTGATCATGTGCGCAGGAGAGCGAAAACTACTGTCAATGGCGATGTCTACCGAGGCTGAGTCGATCATCAGTGCGATCGGCTTGTTAAACCGTGTGTTGATCGCCGTTTCAATTCTTGCCGCTGTTGTAAAGTCAGGTGCGCGCAAGGTGAGGCGGAGATTTTCCATTTCAGTGAAGTCAAAGGCGAGTTCTCTTTCAACGCGCGCGCCGTTGGGAATGGTCGCCGCGGTCGGCACACCCTCAGTAATGGACGCGGCATCGCCTTGTGCGGAAAAGCCGCTAACAAGCACGGGGCCCTGGGCGACCGCGTAAATCAATCCGTCAGCGGCGTTGAGGGGCGTCATAATCAACATGCCGCCGGTAAGGTTGGTGGCGTCACCAATGGCGGAGACCGTAACGTCAATGCGCGTTCCGGCGCGTGCAAAAGGGGGCAATGTTGCGGTAACCAGAACGGCGGCGACGTTTTTCGGGCGAAATTCCTCACCCTGAACGTTAATGCCGAGACGTTCCAGAAGGCTTGAGAGCGCCTCTTCCGTATAGGGTATATTGCGTAAGCCGTCGCCTGTGCCGTCGAGGCCAACGACAAGACCATAGCCGACAAGATCATTGCCGCGCACGCCTTCGACTTCGACGAGGTCTTTGAGCTTAACGGCTGCAGATGCTTCAGCGAAAAAAGCGAAAAGCGAAAAGGCGCTAAGGATGAGAGGATAAATCCGCATGTTATTTTACCGGAGGAAATTGGTGATGCTGAGGCGCGCCAATCGCGCCGTCAGGAGGTAAGAGGCTTCCAACTGGGTCTCTAAAAGCTGCAGCTCAGACGCCGCTTCGAATTGGTCGCGGCCTGTTTTCTGATTAAACAACGATGTGAGAATTGTTTCTTCTGTCTCGTAACGGGTGATCGCCGTAGCGATTTGTGCTTCGCCGACGCCAATGACGCCGCGCAATTCCGTTATGTCGCCATCGGCGTCGAGGGATATAGCGGCGCTGTTTTCAATAAAATCTGTTGAGTCAGCGAACGATGCTGCGCTTTGAACAGCGATCCCGACAAGGCCCTTCAAAAGGTTTTTTATCGGTTGGTCTGCGGCAGTCGCTGAAACGTCAATTCGAACGCCCGGCGCGATTTCAACCGGGGCGACTTTGTTATCGCCGCCAAGATAAATATTGGTCGCAAATCCGCCTGCGGGATCGTTAAAATAGGTATCCAATTGCGCTTGCGCATCGGCCGTATCGGTCGCGCCGGCGACGATCGTTTCGACATCCGACAATAATTGTTCTGGATCGCCAAATGGCAACCGATCAGATGCATCGCCACTGAATAGAGCGCGCCCGCCTTCGCTCACGTTGAGCGAGCTGAATATATTAAAAACTGCTGCGCGCGCCTCTGCGGCGAGTGTGGTTAAAGCGTAGGAGTCGCCGCGCCCGGTGGCGGACAGTATATCCGTTCCGATGCGCACGGCTTCACCGCCAACGGCGCCCAATGACGTCTGCGTTCGTTCGGCGCGAATTTTCGATACGAGCAGAAGCTCTTGAAAAGACTGTGCGTCGGCCACCGCCTTTTTGAGGCGGTGTGCGCTTCCAACATCGCCATTTGTTGCTGCCGTGACATCTTCGCGCCGTCCGGTTACGGATTCTGAGCGAGCGACGTCGGCGCGGGATTTAATATCGGCGATCGCGCGTGACAGGCGCGCAAACGATACAAGATCTGGTGCGTTGATACTGGTCATTTACAACTCGATCAGCCGGGTCAATAACTCATCAGCGGCTTGAATAACACGTGCATTGGCAGCGAAAGCCTGTTCAATCAGCAGCAGTTTTTGAAGTTCAAGATCGGTATCGACTGCGGTCGCCCGTTGTTCAGCCTCGAACAGTGACTGCGCGCGGGCGCTGGATGCTGCGAGTTTGGTTTCTGATGTGAGGCGCGCCTGTCCGATCGATGACGTAACGTTTGCAGCGATGTTTGCTGCGGACAGAAATCCCGAGGCGCCAGTACCGGCCGGCGGCGCTTTGAGACCCGTAAGGGCATCGAGGAAGGTCGCAATAATATCAGCGTTGCCAGCAGGGCCCTGGGCTGTCGCGCCAAGTCCGTCGCGAAGCCGCCAGATGGCGCCGCCTTGTTCCGGGTCGACCGCGGCGTTAATCGAGATGCGTGCGGCCAGCCCGGTCTCAGCGGTCGGATCGAGCGCTGATCCCGAGTCGGTGAACAGGCCGGGATCGCCTGATGAGAGCGTCGGATCAATATCCTGAAATCGTTCGATGACATCGCGTGAGAGGCCATCAAGTTTTGCTTGGAACCCGGTCGCGATTTCATCGCGAACAGCAAACAGCCCGGCGATTGAACCTTGCCGCAGCGCGAAAGTCCCATTGCCACCCGGCGTAATAACGACACCATTTACAGATAAGCCGGAAAGATCGCCGCTGGCGAGCGTTTCATTTGGACCGACGGTATTTGCGCCGGTAAATTCAATTTCCTGCGCTTTTCCGGCAATCAGAAAAACGCCTTCTTCAGTGATCAGGTCAACTTTTCCTCGATCGCGGCGAACTTCGCGAACCGGAATGCTTTCTGAAATCTGATCGATCAGGACTTTGCGCTGATCTTCCAGGGCTGTTGCGTCGCGTCCACCTGCGGTGGCGGCGCTAATCGCTGAGTTCAGGCTTTCGATTTGTTTTAGCGTGTCATTAATGGTCGAGACCTGCTGCGCGATTTGCCCGTCTGCGCGCAACCGCGCGGATTGGGCCTGCGCGCTGAGGTCGTGCAGGTTTGAAACCAATGCTCTGGCGGTATCCAGCGTTTGAGATTGCAGCGCTTGGGATTCTGGCGTTTGCGACAAGGACCGCAGCGAGCTTTCAAAATTTTGATATTGTGCGAAGAGACTAAACGCGTCGTCAGGTTCGCCAAGCGCACTGTTAAAAGTCGTGTGTGCGTTTGTGACCACTTGATCACGGCTGGATGCGCTTTCCGCGAGACGTCGGTCGGTCGTAACCGCCTGATCCGTTGCGCGGGTGATACCGTTTATCTGAACGCCGGCGCCACGCCCATTCACGACATTTTCGCTGACATGAACATCGCGTCGCGCAAAACCCGGGGTGAGGGCGTTTGCGACATTATTAGATAAGACGTCGGCGCGCCGCGATGCGGCGCTAAGACCCGAAGTCGCATTCAATAATGCTGACGAAATGCTCATGACGTTCTGTCGCTATGCATGTAAGCTGAGGAGTTAACGAATAAGGTTCGTCGTCTCCTGCAGCATTTCATCGACGGTTTGGATAATCTTCGCATTCGACGCGTAGGCGCGCTGCGTCTGAATGAGATCGGTGAGTTCTTCGGCGATATCGGTCGTTGATTCCGTCAGTGTAAAGCCGATAGTCGTGCCGACTGGCCCTGTTCCGGCATCCCAGAGAAAGAAATCGCCACTGGCCTGGGAGATGCCAAAGGTCTGATTATCGAGCGCCGTCAGGCCGTTGACATTCGGCACGTCGCCGAGGGGCACCTGATAAATCGTCCGACGGAAGCCATTGTCGAAAATTGCTTCAACAAAACCGCCCTCGCTGACCTCGATCGCGCTTAAATTACCGATCGGTGCGCCGTCAGCGCGAACGCCGATTGGTGAGAAGCTGGAAGAAAACTGGGTCAATGGGCCGCCGGAACCTGGCGAGCCGACAACCAAGTCAATTGATCCGGATGCGGTCGTGACGGTGACAATGCCGGTGGTGGCGTCGTATGCCGCACCTGTGCCCGGCGTTAAGCTGAGAATTGATCCCGCGCTACCCGCTGCGTCGTCAAATACGAGATCGAACGCGGCAACAGGTGTTGTCGGATCGCCGGCCTGATCGATAACGGACACCGCCCAGGCATTACTGGAACCCGAGGTCGGGACCTGCGGCGTGAATGAAACCGCCAGGGTCTGCGAACTGCCAAGATTGTCAAAATACTGTACCGGCAGATCGAAGGCGGCGCCGTCAGAGCCTGTCTGCGTCGCCGTGGCGGGGATGTTTACGCCGAGTTCAACGCGCGTCGTTGGAGACGCTGTGAACTGGTTGGCGGTCACCTGCACTGGCTCCAGCCCGGCAGAGCTGTTTCGACCAGGCGCAGTCACTGTGCCATCAGGGTTTGCGGGCCAGCCAAGTAAATACGATCCGCCTTGCGTGCGCAGGAAGCCGTTTTGATCCGGTGCGAACGATCCCGTCGTTGAAAAAAGCAACGGTCGATCGCCAGCCGGAGCGTTTAAGCCCCCCGGGGTCGTAACCGGAATCATGCCGCGCCCAGCGACTGAAATATCGGTGCTGTTGTCGGTTGAAATCAGTGCACCCTGAGCGGCGACATCTTTAAACGTAGAGACGCGAACGCCGCCGGCTGTATAGGCGCCATTCCCTTGCTGAAGCACGAGGCTCGTAAATTCAGTGTTGGCGCGCTTGTATCCGTATGTTTCGGAGTTTGCGATGTTGTCTGAAATTGTCGCGAGTTTGGTCGCATTAACTGCCAATCCCATGACGCCAGCGTTAAGAGAAGAAGATAGACCCATGACAGCAACCCACCCTTGCAAAATTATTAACTAAACTAGAGTGGGAGTTTGGCCTGTTATCCTTAAAATACTCATAACCATATTGGCGTATGAAACTACGACCTCAATATAGTTATTGAGATCCTTCTATTTTGTGGCGCATACCGATCATCTACCAGCGGTTCGGTATCGGCCTTGCCGGATACGGCGTCGATCATGTTTTGCGGAAAGCCTTCTGCAACCATCAATCGGCGAGCAACATTGGCGCGATCTGTGGACAATTCCCAGTTGGAATAATCTCGCGCACCGGAGTAAGCGAGGCTGTCCGTGTGGCCGACGATCGATATTTCATTTTCGACGAGCGATAAGCTCGACGTAACAGCTTTTAACAAAAGATGAAGCGTCGCCGAGGCGTTCGTTGATCCAACATTAAATAACGGGCTGCCATCAACATCGACAAGTTCGATGACAAGCCCCTCAGGCGTCACATGAGTCTGGATATGACGCACAAGGCTGTCCGCGTCTTCGCCGTCGATTTGATCAAGCAGGTTTTGTTCAATGGCTTCCAGGTTCGACGGTGCTCCCGCGGCATGGTCGCCTTTGTCCTGTCCAGCGTCCTTTTCGCCTTCTTCTTTATCGCCGGCCTCATTTTGCGTCGTTTTGCTCCCACCGGAACCGTCCTTCGCAAGCGTATTTTCCGCGAAAATTGTCGAGCCGTTGAGAACGTCGGAGCCTCCGCCGGAAATCTGACTGATCGGAACAGTGGGGTTGAAGTAGTCCGCGATCCCTTTGCGTTGATCTTCCGTTGTGGCGTTCAATAGCCACATCAGCAGAAAGAACGCCATCATCGCTGTTACGAAGTCGGCATACGCAACTTTCCATGCGCCGCCGTGGTGCCCTTCGGCCGACACTTTCTTCACCTTTTTGATGATGGGTTGGTCGGCGGCCACTATTTACTACTCAGCATACAGGTGTTGGTCGTTGGCGAAGGGTAGGCATCTCGCCTTAATTTCACGCTAACATCATTAACGGCGGAATTCGCCGCGCATTAGTATTCCTGAAATATGTTGCGCGCTATTGAATTCATTAACCTCAGAACGTGGTGTATATTCATGGCAAATGACCAATCGAGCGTACTCTTAAAGAAAATTCAAAGCACGCACTTTGAAATCTCGGCGTACCCACACCTCGAAGAGTTCGCAATGTATCTGGGGGCGGAATTTGCAGCCAGAGTAAATGATCAGGTCGGCAGTACTGTTGAGGTCTCGGGCGCATCATTCAGTGCTTTGAGCGGTCAGCGTTCTTTCGACGGTCTCGAAAACACGCATGTTTTGTTTGTAGCCAACTCATCGCGGGAAGCCGGTTCCGTTTTCGTTAGCGTTTCGTCCAGGGTCGCCGGCGCAATCGCTGAGGCGATTTTTGGCGGCGCGCTTACGCTAGAAGATACAGGAAGCGCCACTACGTCAGTTGATGCGGTTATTCTTACGTTAATTCTGAACGACGTGCTCGTGCGGCTGAACAACTATGGTTTCCCGAAAGCCGAATTGAACCGGGTTCAGGCCGTCGCTCGGGTGGCGCCGATTTCATATTCGGCAAAAGACGTTACCGGCATTGAGAAATTGACGCTGTGCAATATTTCGATTGATCTGAATAACGGAGACGAGAACGCAGAAACCGCAATAAACTTTCACTTTCCGATGGGCTACCTTGAATCTCATGGGCTCCTTGAAAAGGGCCGAAAACGCGACGCCAACGGCGATGAAGACTCACATTGGCGCCATGAGCTGACCGAAAATGTCGTGAACAGCGAGATCGAACTAGATATTATCCTGGACACTTACGAGGCAAAACTTTCTGCCCTTACGACATTGAAGATTGGCGAGGTTATTCCGCTATCCAGCAACGCTGACAAAATCAGCAATATCGTATTGAATACCGCCAGCGGCGCCCAGCTGATCGGGACCGGGCGGTTAGGTGCGTACAAAACAAATAAAGCGATAAAATTACTCAGCGCGCTCGATCTGATGACTGCTCAATCAAAGTCATAATTGCGCGCGCTTTATACCCAGCGTAAACTCGGCAGGAGCGTTCGCTCAGCGATTGTAAAGTGAGAAGCGTAGTCAGCTCGGCGCATTCGCCAGGCGTTGCTCGCGAAGTTCACGAAAGCCGATCATGACGCCATTTTTCTCATCCACGAGAGAATAACGCCAGCAATCCAGGCTGCCGCGCAGCGTAATTTTCTTGGAGATTTTCTCAAGTTCGGGAAATTCTTCACAACAATCATGCAGACGATGATTCGGAATGCGGCTGCACAAATGGTGAATGTGGTGCAGGCCAATATTGCCGGTAAACCACTGCAGAATTCGCGGCAATTCATAATAAGAGCTGCCAGTTACGGCCGACTTATGAAAGTCCCAGTCTTCTTTTCGGGCCCAATATGTGTCCTCGTATTGATGTTGGACGTAGAACAACCAACCACCAATTGAAGACGCAAGAATAATGACCGGAAGATACACCACTAGAACCGGAACAACGCCAAATGCCATCATGGCGCCGCCGAATACGAGAAGCATCATCAGGTTTAAGCCAAAAATGCTACGCAAGGCGCCGACGTTACGAATATCGCTGCCGAGGGGGGTGCGTTGCAGGAAAATGAAGTTAATCGGAACGCCAATCATAATCATGAATATCGGATTTCGAAATATCCGGTAGCCCAGTTGCTTCAAGGGTGACATCGCAAGGTATTCATCAACTGTGATAGTCGGCACATCGCCCTGGCCGCGATTGTCGAGATTTCCGCTCGTTGCGTGATGCATCGCATGAGAGCGCTTCCAATGGTCATACGGTGTCAGCGTAAAAATACTGATGAACCGACCAAGCGAGTCGTTCGCCAAACGAGAACTGAAAAACGAACCGTGACCGCAGTCGTGCTGGAATATAAACAGGCGAACAAGAAGACCGGCAGTAGGCACGGCCAGCAATAACGTTATCCAATAGGCATATTGCAAGGACGCAATCATGATGGCGAGAAATGCGAAAAATGGCACAAGTGTCGTTATCAATTGAATGACACTTCTGCGATTGTCGTCCGCTCGACGAATTCCATATTTCTTTAAAACGCTGATTCCAATTGATTGCAGGTTCAGCGCATCGGAAGGATTGTCGGTAACAGTTGAATTGGATGGAGTGTCGCCGACAGGAAGATTTTCCCCTAAACTACCTGACATCTCGTTCTTGTATTGAGCGTCTGAATTTTCTTGAAGCAACGGTCTGTCTTTCTTGCTGTTAAAGAGACGGCTTGAATCGGTGTTTTGCGGGCTATGTATCAGCATTCGTCTGAATTAGCCGTTTCTTTGGTGCCCATAAAATGCTGCAACTGCGTACACGTCGCGTGCGACAATTCTAAACAGGTCATCATGAATCAACGTTGCGAAGCGATCTTCGCAATTTCAATAAAACTGTCCTTTTGAATGCTGTGGGGGTGATATTGCGCCAATAGCTCCGGGTTCTGGAGAACCCGCATTTTGGGCGCTCGGCTATCTGTTACAAGACGAGCAAAAATATCCGCATTATTGCCCCTTGTATAGGATATACTGGCTGGAACGCCCGGAAGACAAGCCATTTCGACACACAAAAACGGCATTAAAGCATCCGGTTTCGGCGGTATGGGACCTTCGATACGGGATAGAAACAATGTCGGCCGGCGTTATGCCGGAATATGCGCTGACAGGGTTCGGCCGGAAATTCGTGTTGTTTCGACCCGAGTTTCAGCCCACCGGCGCTGCCGAGCAAGGGGAAAAGGGCGCGTCTTCAACGAAAATCACGCGGGTCCGGGTTGAGCGCAGCATGTGGTCGCGGATTTAATGACGCTAATCCGCATCAAAAGGGACGGTATTTCAGGTCAGTAAAATAACCCGCCTGAATTCACCCTAATTTTGCGGTATTTCCGGATCGGCCTTTTTCCTATTGTTCCATCATCGACAGATGAACAAGCGAGTGGAGGCTGACATGTTAAACAGGACAATACGACGTACCGAAACACGTACGGCCTGCAATATTTCCGTCGAAGTCTTACGCGAAAGCGGCGCGCGGGAGCGCGGAATGATCATCGATTACTCGACCAAGGGTGTTGCCCTCCTTATCGAGGGGCGCCCGCAAAAAGGCGAGGCTATGTTGGTGTCGGCGCCGGAAATCGGTGAAAGAACGGGTCGCGTGGTAAGAACGTTTACCGGCGGCGTTGCCCTCTCGCTTGATCCTATCGCGATGCCCGTGAACACGGGAAATAACTTTGGCGCCCTGACCGGGGCGGAGGCTTGCGAGGCAGACGGTCTTGAAAAGCGCCGGCATGAAAGGCTCGATTGCAAAGTACAAACGACGGTTCATATTGATGCATTGGGCGTCAATCTATTTTGTGTTCTCGCGAACATGTCTCAGTCGGGATGTTTGCTGCAATCCGACGACAAGCCCGCCATCGGGACCGCTGTCATTGTCGGAAAACGACATGGCATTGTGCGTCGGCATGTCGAGAGCGGATTCGCTGTAGAGTTCGCTACGATCGCGCAATCTCCGTCGAAACCGAAAACGCCATCCGGATGCATAGCCGCATAGCCCGATACCCTCGACTGTTTTGTTTAAGAGTGTTACGCTCCCAAACTGGCCATCGTTTTTCGCGATGGCCTTTTTTTTGTCATGCCGTATTCTGCCAACTAGCTTCGTCAGATCGGTATGCAGTGCGGTTGTGCAAGAGGGACTGAATTGCCTTCTGTACTGCTGTACGGTTTAGTTCGGGTTGGTTGGCATACCTTCAATTGATCGTCTTTTTTGTTTTGCGTGACTTGGTCGGCACAAGCGGAAAACATTTTTTATCAATCGATTATCGTTCCATTTGATGGGCGCATTGGCTGAATCGGCGCGTGAGTCGACGGCGCGTATTGGAACTTTACATTGACGCGAAGATGCCGCACCCTATCGGGCTCGCGGGGCAATTTTTACGTCTTTTGATTAAGGGACGCCGTCCTGATAGAATTCACCGCATGTAGTGGTCAGGATTTTGTAAACTGCGCCTAAAACGAGTTTATCGAACTTTGCGCAGGTTATGTAGTCGTTTATTGAGTGCTTGGAGGTAAACTATAGGCGCGAGCACAGTGATTTTCAGGAAGGCGTTTCGGCTTTAGTTGCGTCCGGGACGGTTCAGAAAACATCGCTTGTGCGCTACAGGAGAACGCGGATGGAGCCCTCAAAACCAATTATACTGCTTGTTGACGATGACCGAGCTGACCAGCAGATCATTAAGCGCATAGTCGATCAGGGGGGATTGTCTGCGACGCTGCGGGTCGTTTCGAGCGGTAAAGAAGCGCTCGACTATCTAGGCCGGAATGGCGCATATACTCCGCCAGCGGATGCGCCGACGCCCAGCCTGATTCTTCTGGATCTCAATATGCCTGGCATGAGCGGGCTCGATCTTCTTTCGGTAATTCGAAATAACCCGCAGACCAAATTATTGCCGATTGTCATTTTGACTACGTCGGATCAGGAATCGGACATTGTTCAAAGCTATGAGCGCGGCGCAAATTCGTATTTGACCAAACCGATAAAGTACGATGAATTCGTACGCGTCATTCGTGAACTCGATGAGTATTGGTTTGATCTAACTGTATTGCCGCCAGTCCTAGGTAAGGAAGCGTAACGGGAATTCGCACTGTGGAATTCGCACTGTGGAATTTGCAATGTGGAATTCCAGGCTGTCTTCATTGCCTTCAGGCTGCGCTTAAGATCGCCAATCGCACCAGATCAGCTTGTCTGGAAACGCCGGTTTTTTGAAACACGTCCCGCAAATATGAGCGCGCGGTACTCAATGACACACCGGCATGACCGGCGGCCTCTGCGACACCGCCGCCTACGATCAGTCCGTGCACAATACGCGCTTCGCTTTTTGTGAGACGCAAAGCTGTGGCGATTGACGCTGCGGTTACGAAATCCCTGCGCGTCGGGTCCGATATAAACAGGCTGAAATGCGGCGTTGTTCCGTCATCAGCGTCAAAAAATACGGCTGAGACCA
>JAJFFU010000021.1 GCA_021776465.1 Parvularculaceae bacterium | reverse complement strand
CCGTCGTAAGTCGGTTGAGCGCTGCCGCCCATGCGCAGCGATCCGCCGTGTATCCAGACAATGACCGGCGCGTCCGCCGCGTCCGCCGGGGCCCAGACGTTTAGCGACAAACAGTCTTCTGACATTTCCGCCGGCGGATCAAAATAAATGCTTGTTAGCGGCAGCGTCGGCTGTACGCAGCTTGGACCGAACGCTGTCGCCTTTCGTACGCCGTCCCAATTCGCAGAAGGCTGAGGCGGCGTCCATCGCATTTCGCCAACCGGCGCCGCCGCGTAGGGAATGCCCTTAAAAATGTTGAGTGCGTCATCGCGAAGGCCTTCGATTTTTCCGTGCGTGGTCTGCACTACCGGAATTACCGCGGTCGCATCGGGCGATGACGGCGCGCCGCATGACGCCAGAACAAGCACAAAGGCGCCGGTTGAGAGCGCACGAAACAGTCGGGTCGTCATGAAAAATTTCAGCATTGTTATCCTCTCTCCAAAGCGTGTTGCAGCAATCGCTGGAATGCCGCAGTTGTTTCCGCAACGGCTTCAGCGGAGACGCAGCGTTCGTCGTCGTCTTCCCCATGATGAAACCGGTGCACGCCGAAAATGCCGGCGACCGGCGCATATCCCGCTTCGATGACATTGGTCAGCTCGCCTGCCGACAGCGCATCACTGGCGTAAGGCGCTTCAAGTCCGGCGAGGCCGGCGAATTCTTCTTGCGCCGCCGGCACAAGGTCGGGGCTCACAACGAGATAGCGTTGCGAATCTGTTCCGGGCAACGGATTTCGCCCACCGACCGTGTCGTGCCAATCGCGCGAGGCGAGATTGGCGCCGAGATGGAGCCAGAACGCCGTTTCTTCCGGCTTGGGCGCGACGCTGTGAAGAAGTTCTTCAGCACCAAGATATTGATATTCGTGGCCGCTGTTACAGACGAAGGCCAAATCGTAATCCGGCGCCGCGCGGCTCGCCCACCGCGCGATGTGTAGCCACGCAGCGATACCGCCGCCGCGTTCGCCGGCGCAGGTAAACCAGCCTGAACGCGGCGTTGAAACGACAAGCCACCGGCCCCGCCCACGATCGAGCCTGCCGACCAGGTTGAACGCGTTGCGCCGGCCGCCCTCGCCGGTCATCACCATCGTTGCATCGCGGCCTTCCATCGCCGCTGCGTAAAACGGCGCGGCGTCATCCGGCGCCATCAGCGCTATCGGTCCAGGATAAAGCGGCTCGCGGCCGTCCGTATTCAGTGCAATGACTTTTCCGCTGGGTCCGTTGGTGACAATGATGCAAGCACTGGCGCCGCCGGCGAACGCAGCCGCCACGGGCTTGCGGACCGGCTCCCAAAACATCGACGACCAGCGCCCGAATGGAAGGTCAATCAGGGCGATCGCCCCTTGCAAGGCCCGCGCAGCGCGTCCTTGCCCATCGACCCGAACGACCGGCGCCGTTATGCCCTCCGCCGGTGTCGTGTGGACGATCGGTTGCGGCCATAAAGTCGCGCGCGCGCCACCAACGGACAAGTCAGCGCGGGTTGCGTCAAACCGGGGTGCTGAAAAATACTGCCGTTCAGTATCGAAGCCGGCTTTTTCCAGTTCCGTTTCGAGCCATGCGCCGCAGGCCTCGTCGCCTGCGCCGCCGGATTGTTTGCCGCCGAAACCGATATAGCGGTGCAGGTCTTCGGCGACGCGTTCGGTCCCCTCAACTGCCGCCGAGTTTGCACACGCGGTTGAAACCAGCGGCGCAGCAGCAACAGAGGCGACGAGAAAGCGCCGGCGCGTTGTCGTTATGCCCGATCTGTCTGATGTGATCCTGTCAGTCATCAATTTTTCGCCGGAATGTTTCAGGCAAAAAGAGAATGCCAACCACTGCGGTCATTCCCGCTACGAGCACCGGATACCAGAGGCCGTAATAGATGTTGCCGGTCGCAGCGACGATGGCGAACGCCGTCGTCGGCAGAAACCCGCCGAACCAGCCATTGCCGATATGATAGGGAAGCGACATGGACGTGTAGCGAATGCGCGCGGGGAAAAGCTCCACCAGCATTGCCGCCAACGGCGCATAAGCCGCTGTCACCATGAGCATGATCGCAACAATGATTGCGATGACGAGAGGTCGGTTGATTTTCGCCGGGTCCGCCTCGCTCGGATAGCCGGCCTCGACCAGCCGATCGCCAACATCGCGCTGGAACTTTGCAATCTCCGTCGCAAGTTGTGCGTCGTCATAAGCGGACGGGTCGGGCGCAGTAATAATCACTTCGCCAATCCGCACGGACGCCGTTTCATTGGCGGATGCGACAATGTTTGAATAATTGATCCCGTTTCGCGCGAGATAGGATTTGGCGATATCGCAGCTTGTCTTGTCGAACGTATTTTTGCCGATCGGATCAAATTGCAATGAGCATTGATCGGGGATGGCGACAATCGTAACCGGCGCGTCACGCGTCGCCCGCGCAAAGTCAGGATTGGCGGCGTATGTAAGCGCCTTGAACAGCGGAAACAGCGTCAGCGCCGCTAACACGCAAGCCGTCATGATAATTTTCTTGCGGCCAATTTTGTCGCTGAGCCAACCAAAGAAAACGAAAGACGGCGTTGCGATCATCAAGGCGATCACCAGCAATATATTCGACGTTGCGGGATCAACATCGGCGATGCGTTCAAGGTAGAACAACGTATAAAATTGGCCCGTATAACCGATCACCGCTTGCCCGGCGACGCCGCCGAAAAGCGCAATCAACACGAATTTCAGGTTAGACCAACGACCGAACGATTCCGCCAACGGCGCCTTGGAAGTTGCGCCTTCGTCTTTCATCTTTTGAAAGACCGGGCTTTCCGCAAGTTGCAACCTGATCCAGAGAGAAACGCCAAGCAAAAGGATTGAAAACAGAAATGGCACGCGCCAGCCCCATGAGGCGAACGCGTCCTCGCCCATCATCGACCGCAAACCGATCACGAGCAGCAATGCGGCGAACAGGCCGATCGTTGCAGTCGTCTGTATGAAACTTGTGAAGAAGCCGCGTTTACCCTCGGGCGCGTGTTCGGCGACATAAGTCGCCGCGCCGCCATATTCGCCGCCAACGGCAAGGCCCTGCAACAATCGCAGGGTCACGAGAATGATCGGCGCGGCGATGCCGATCGAATCATAACTTGGCAGGAAACCGACAGCGAATGTCGACAATCCCATCAGTCCCATGGTGATGAGAAACGTGTATTTTCGTCCGACGACATCACCAATCCGGCCGAACACAATCGAACCGAACGGGCGCACCGCAAACCCGGCGGCGAACGCAGCGAGCGCCAGAATGAACGCTGTCGTCTCGTTAACGCCGGAAAAGAACTGCACGGAAATGTAACTGGCCAGCAGGCCGTAGAGATAAAAATCGTACCACTCGAACATGGTGCCGAGCGACGAAGCGACGATAACTTTAACTTCATTCTGTTTCGGATCGCTCGCGGTCGCAGCCGCGTTATTCCCTACAGCCATTGGCGTTTCACTCCTCATATTGAGCCCTTGCCGGTCTGACGCCGGCCTTGGCGGTTTATCGGCGCAAAGTGCGCATGTTTTTCAGTCGCATACGGACGGTTTTCTGTTGTCTGTTACCGAACGGCTATTGGCGCATCGCCTGCGCCAGCGCTCGCCAGTTCACGCTGGCCTTGCGTAAAGCCGAAACCCGGAACGAGTTCATTTTTCCGGGCCGTAATTTCGTCCCACTTTCCGGCGATGCGGCCCGCTGCGTCGTCTGCGCCGCCAACAAAGGCGCCTTCGGTCAACGTGACATGGGCGACCGCGAAATGACCGGCGCCGGCGCAAAGAATCGCGCGGGTCGGCGCCTCGTCTGTAACCAGCGCGACTATGCCGGGGCTGACAAGGCCGGGATCAAGGCGGTCCAGCGCTTCTTTCGACAGGACATCGCC
Organism: Parvularculaceae bacterium; assembly: GCA_021776465.1. Taxonomy (GTDB): domain Bacteria; phylum Pseudomonadota; class Alphaproteobacteria; order Caulobacterales; family Parvularculaceae; genus Hyphococcus. The sequence continues at coordinate 17,905 of JAJFFU010000021.1, read as the reverse complement.
GGTCATTTGCGTCGCCGCCGTTGGCGCGAGGCAATTGACGCGAATGTCGTATTTCTCGCCCTCGATAGCGAGGGTTTGCATCAGCCCAACGAGCGCCATCTTGGCGGCGCCGTAATTGGCCTGTCCGAAATTTCCGTAAAGCCCGGAGGACGATGTCGTCATGACGATCCGCCCGTGACGCTGTGTTCGCATAGTTTCCCACACCGCCTTTGTGCATATCACAGCCCCCATCAGGTGAACGTCGAGCACCAGGCGAAAGTCGTCCAGTTCCATCTTTGCGAAACTTTTATCGCGCAAGACGCCGGCATTGTTCACCAGAATATCGATACGGCCCCAACGCTTTTTGGTCTCCTCCATCATCGTCGCCACGCGGCTTTCGTCGGTAACAGACCCTGCAAAGGCAATTGCTTCGCCGCCGCTATCCCGGATCTCGGACGCCACTTGTTCAGCGCCCTGACTATCCAGATCATTCACGACAATCTTCGCGCCATGGCGCGCCAGTTCCAATGCGTGTCGCCGGCCAAGGCCCCCGCCCGCACCGGTAACAATTGCAACACGTTTAGCCAAACTCATGTAACGCACTCCATTCTCTCGATTCACTGTTTGCTCGATTGTTTGTTGATTAAACATTGCAGTCTCGCGCGCCCAAAGGCGGCTGATCAGTCAGCCGTCCGGCGCCTCTTTTTTCGCCCGATCCTTGCAAATGGAATGTATGCCGGCGGCCATGAAGTGCGCCATGCGAACCTTCACCGCCGTATAGTCATTTGATTTGCACAAGCCGCTGGAAAGCATGTCGATCCGGCCTGTCCGCGCCAGCGTCAACATCAATGCGCCGGTGACAAAGTGATAGCCCCAGAAAATATCTTCTTCAGCAGCATCGGGCAGCGCCTTTTGCAACAGTCCAATCAGGCGCAAGACGACGGGATCAAAATGTTGATCCATCATTTCAGCGCCCCATTCAGGCGTGTTGGCGATCTGCGCGCTTAACGCCCCATAATTCCGCCAGCCTTCGCCGCCTTCGATATAAAGATCGAGATCCGTATCGAGAAAAGCGTGCAGCGCACCCTCAACGGTTGGTTTTCCCGCCGATTCCTGATCGTAAATATCAAGCGCCTTCATCCGCCGCTCGTTTGTCACAACGGCGCGGCGGGCAAAAACCGCGTCAAAAAGTTCCTGCTTGTCGTCAAAATAATAGTGAAGAAGCGTGTGATGAACGCCAGCGCGCGTGGCGACGTCTTTCAGCGTTACGCCATAAAGGCCATGTTGAGAAAACAGATACTCCGCCACATCGAGAATTTGCTCTGTGGTTTCGGCGCGTTTCTCGGCCTTCGTTTGACGCTTACGCGTCGGATTTCCGTCTGCTGGCAAAATTGCCCCCGTCTTCTGTGGTGTCCGGACCGGACAAATTCTTTCATCAAATTCGTATACGCTGTGTCGGCTACCGAACCTGATTGACTTCATATATTCAACGGCGCTGACATGACCTCCAAAAGCCCGGAAGCCACGATAAACGCAGCTGTTGATCGCCGTTACCGGTTAGCGACGTATATCTGCCCGGGCGACGCTGCACGCACATTTCATTCATTCCCGACAAGGATCAATTGCGCTGCCGGCGCGAAAAGAGAAACTCAAACTCCGACGATCATTTCATTCACACACTTGTCAGTGAACATTTTTTCTCATAGGATCGCAAGGGTAAAAAATGGCTTGCTGGCAAATAAGACTGGCTCGCCGGGAGGGAAAATCTTATGAAAACCGCGCTTTACGCGTCCGCATCCGTGGTCGCCTTTTTTGCTTTCTCAGGTTCAGTTTTTGCGCAATCGAGCGCGCCGAATGCCGTGGCCGAGGAGGATTCAGACGATACAATCGTCGTTACAGCGACCCGCAGGGAAGAAAGCCTGCAGGATGTGCCGCTTAGTGTTTCAGCCTTTTCACAGGCCGAACTTACGGAAAAAGGCATTGTTGGTTACGAGGGGCTCGCGTTCGAAACGCCGGGCGCCATCCTCAATAAACCGACCGCGAACTTCAACACATTCTCCGTACGCGGCATTGCAACGAACGGTTATCAGGCAAACCTGCAAAATTCAGTCTCCGTCTATATTGACGAGCTGCCCATCTCGGCGAACGGCAACTCGACACAGCTCGATTCAACGCTGTTTGACGTGGAACGGGTTGAATTCTTGCGCGGCCCCCAAGGAACGCTGTTCGGTTCCGGCTCTCTTGCCGGCGCCATCCGCTTGCTGACGAAAAGCCCTGACCTTGATGAGTTCGACATGGCGGCCCTTGTCGATTTCGGCCTCACAGACGATGATTCCGTTCGGCAACGTTACAATGCAATGTTGAACATCCCGCTTGTTGAAGACAAGCTCGCCGTACGCGCTGTCGGCTTCTATCGAAACGAAGACGGATGGGTCAACAATATCGGCACCGGCGTTGAAAACGCGAACTCAGTTGTTAACTGGGGCGGCCGACTGATCATATTGTGGGAGCCCACGGACAACGCCTATTTGCGCTTTATGGCGCTGCATGAAGAAAGCGATCCGGGCGACGCCCAGCTTATCAATCCAGCTCTTGGCGGCGGCGACCGCGAAACACGCCGGTCGCGTCGTCCTGACAAATATGGCGGCAATCTCGATTCCTACAACGCAACGCTTGGCATTGATTTCGGTTTTGCCGACTTTACGAGCTCAACGACGTATTCGGTTTACGATCAGAGCTTCATCATCGATCTCGACGCGACCTTCGGAAACACCATTCCTTTTGCGCTCGACGCCTTTGCTTTCGACGACGCATTCGTCGAGGAAGCGCGCCTCGTTTCCAAAACGGATGGCCCGCTGGAATGGGTGCTCGGCGGCTTTTACTATTACAAGCGACGGGACGTTGACCTTTTCTACCGATCTGACCCGGCCTTCCTCGCCGCCAACGGCCAGACAGGACTTCCCGACGAATATTACCAACGCGCCTTCAACCATGCAATTTCTCACGAGCTTGCGGGTTTCGGTGAGTTGACCTACCGCTTCAGCGATCGGTTCTGGCTCACAGGCGGTATTCGCTACGGCAAACTCGACGTCCAGGGCTTCACAACCGGCGGCTATAATTCCAATTATCTTGTCAATTCGATCTTTGGCATTCCCGGCCCGCTAACTGTCACCCCATTGGCGCCGGCAGTAGGGGAAGTCGGGCGGGAAAGCGGCCCATCCTACAAACTCAGCGCGTCGTTCAAGCCGGTTGATAATATTACAACCTACTTTACCTATTCCACGGGATTTCGCATTCCCGCGGTTAACGCGCGCGGCGGCCTCGCCAGTGCGATCGATCCGACCGATATCATCATTCCTGACGGCGCAACGTCCGACTCTTTGAAAAACTACGAACTTGGCTTGAAAGGGGTCTGGTTAAACGGAAAACTATCGGCCAATCTCGCCGCGTACCTGATCAACTGGAGTAACATCCAGGTGCAGGCCAACCGCGTATCGGATTCCATTCAGTTCGCCACCAATATCGGCCAAGCGCGCAGCATGGGTTTTGAATTCGAACTATTCACATCGCCTGTCGACGGACTTGAGATCGGCATCAACGGTTCGATAAACGATACGGAAATTACCGAACTCACGCCGGAAGAAGCGGCAATTTCAGGCGCCGTCCTAGGTGGATCGCTCGCGTTCCCGACCTTCCAGGGCGCCGTGTATCTGAAATACAGTACGGATATCTCGCCAAGCGTCAGAGGGTTCTTCGCCGTCAACGCGCAACATATCGGCGACTTCCCGAACCAGTTCCCGAATGTACCCGGCAATCCAAGCGCCCAGGCGCCAACATACGGATTTACCGAACCGTATCAGAACGTGAACATGCAGGTTGGCGCCAATATCAATGATAACTTCACGGCGACATTGTACGTCGAGAACCTGTTTGATGATCATTCGATCATCTACCGCCACCCCGAAGCGTTCGCAGACGCCCGCGCCAGTACGCTTCGCCCCCGCACGATCGGCGTTCGTCTCGGCTACGAATACTAATCTGTGGATACAACAAGACCAGCGCCGTCGCCTAGTGCGACAGCCGCTGCCTCCGGTCCCGCAGCGCAAGCTGCGGGACCTGGCGGTCGCGCCCGTTGGGTATTGGGCGTCTTGTCATTCGTATACGTCCTGAATTTTCTGGATCGGCAACTCATATCGATTCTTGCAAAACCGATCCAGGATGACCTGCACATTTCCGACGGCCAGCTCGGGCTCATTACCGGGCTCTATTTTGCTCTATTTTATACGTTGATTGCCATTCCCGTTGGATGGCTCGCCGATAAAACCAATCGCGTCCGCGTATTGTCTTTCGCCTGCTTCTTGTGGAGTGCAGCGACAATTGCGTGCGGACTTGCGAAATCTTACCCGCAGCTTGTGATCGCACGCATGACGGTCGGCATTGGCGAAGCGGGCGGCGTCCCGCCTTCATACGCCATTATTTCCGACTATTTTCCTTCCGGCACACGCGGCCGTGCGCTGGGCCTTTTTAATATGGGCCCGCCTATCGGCATGGCGCTTGGCGTAGCTTTCGGCGCTTCTATCGCCGCCGCGTATTCCTGGCGTGATGCGTTTATCGCCGTCGGCGCTATTGGCGTTGTCACCGCCATCATCGTTTTCTTTTTTGTACGCGAGCCGGAACGCGGCCGCCTTGACGTAAAAGACCCGTCAACGCCTGACGCCGCCCCCGTTTCGGCAGAATTCTGGCCAACTTGCAAAATGTTCTTCACCCGTCCGGTGCTGTTACTGATCGCACTTGCCGGCGGCGCCACACAGTTCGTGACCTACGCCATCATCAATTTCACGACCCTGTTTTTGATGCGCGAGAAAGGCATGACGCTCGGCGAAGTGGCGCTTTATTATTCAATACTTGTCGGCGTTTGCGTCAGTATCGGCATGTATGTTTCCGGCCTCCTTGTTGACTGGCTCGCCAAGAGATCAAAAACCGCCTACGCCTATGTGCCAGCGATTGCGCTGGTGATCGCCGCGCCGTTTTTTGCCGGTTTTGTTTGGGCGCCAACATGGTCGCTGGCGATGGTGTTCCTGGCTGTCCCAACATTCTTCAACTATTTTTATCTCTCGCCCACAGTCGCTTTCGTGCAGGAAGAAGTTCTGCCGCACCAACGCGTCCTGTCTGGTGCGCTGTTGCTGCTTGTCATGAACTTGATCGGCCTTGGTTTCGGACCGACTTACCTTGGCGCGGTCAGCGATTTGTTCCGCGAAAGCAATCCTGAAAACTCACTGCAACTCGCTTTCTACACACTTATTCCGTTTTATTTTCTGGCGGTAGCATTGTTTATTGCTCTTGCACGGGCGATACGCCGCGAAGCCGTTCAAGCCGGAGGACGCGACCAATGACATTCATTTCACGTATGATAGCGATGACGGGACTTGCACTGGCTGCAGCCTGTGCCCAAACGAGCGATAGTGCGGCGGCGGACGCGCCGGGCGTCAGCGCTCCTGCCGGGCTCATTCGCGGATCGGAACAAGACAGCGTACATATTTACAAAGGTATCCCTTTTGCGGCGCCGCCCGTGGGTGAGGCCCGCTGGAAACCACCGTCGCCGGCGCAAGCATGGGAGGGAGAATTCGACGCGACGGAATTCGGTCCGGCATGCATGCAATTTCGCGCCAATACCCAAAGCATCTACGCGGAGAAACTGGGCGCTATCAGCGAAGACTGCCTGTCATTGAACATCTGGACGCCAGAGGACGCAGAAAACGCCGCGGTGTTTGTCTGGATTCATGGCGGCGCGCTCACGGGCGGCGCCAGCGGCCTTTCCATGCATGACGGCGCTGCGCTTGCCGAAAGCGGTCTTGTTGTTGTCTCCATCAATTACCGGCTGGGCGTTTTGGGTTACCTGGCTCACCCGGAACTCAGTGCGGAATCGACCGAGGGAATTTCCGGCAATTACGGCCTACTTGATCAGATTGCTGCGCTCGACTGGATTAAACAAAATATTTCAGCCTTTGGCGGAGACCCGGACAACGTCACAATTGCAGGCGAATCCGCCGGCGCGCTCAGCGTCATGTATCTCATGGCCTCGCCGCCCGCGCATGGGCTTTTTCATAAAGCAATCGCCCAAAGCGCCTATATGATTTCAACACCGGCGCTCAAGGAACCGCGTTTCGGCATGCCGGCTGCGGAAGCCGTTGGCGTCTACGTTGCTGACAAACTCGGCGCGGAAAACATTTCTGCAATGCGTGAGATGAATGCAGAGTCGCTCATCAAGAAATCGGTTCAGGCCGGCTATATTGCGTGGGGAACGGTGGATGGTGTCGTGTTGCCCGACGAACTCGTCAATGTGTTCGATCGCGGCGAACAGGCGCCGGTGCCGATTATCGCCGGTTTTAACAGCGGCGAAATTCGGTCACTCCGCGCCCTTCTTCCACAAGCATCGAAAAATGCTGCAGCGTATGAAGCGGCGGTTCAAGTAGGGTACGACGACCTCGCCGGCGATTTCCTGGTCCAGTATCCCTCGAATGAAATCGCCGAAAGCATGCTCGCGACAACGCGCGATGCAATGTATGGCTGGACATCCGAACGCCTCGCACGCAATCAGTCCGAGATCGGCGCTGACGGATATCTGTATATTTTCAACCACGGCTACCCGGCGGCGAACCGCGCCGGCTTGCACGCCTTTCACGCCAGCGAAATTCCGTATGTGTTCGGCACGACCGATAATTTAGCGCCGAACTGGCCGGAAATTCCCGATACCCCGGTGGAAAAAAGGCTTTCTGACGCGATGCTTGGGTACTGGTCGTCCTTTGCACGCGACGGCGCGCCGAGCGCCGCGGGTGAACCTGATTGGCGCCCTTACGCCGCCGACGAAGCATACATGTATTTCGAGACGGGGCCGGAAGGCACGGCGACCGATCTCCTTCCCGGGATGTTTGAACTCCACGAGGAGGTCATGTGCCGACGCCGCGCGGCGAACGTTGGATGGAACTGGAATGTCGGCGTCGCCTCGCCGCCATTGCCGCCGCAGGTGGCCGAATGCCGATGACAGACGGCGCGATGCAGTCCTATGCGCTTACACTCAACAAATTCCTTGAACACGCCGCAAAATGGCATCCTGACGTCGAAGTCGTAACAGCGCGCGACGACGGCGCGACAGACCGTGTGTGTTACAAAGACTTACTGACCAGAGCGCGGCGCATTTCTGCGGCGCTTGCGGCGCTGGACGTAAATTTCGGCGACCGGGTCGCGACCCTCGCCTGGAACACGCAGGCGCATGTCGAGAGCTGGTACGCTATCATGGGCATGGGCGCGGTGTGCCACACGCTGAACCCCCGACTGACGCCCGGCCAGATATCCGCCATGGTTCGCCAATCTGAAGCAAAAGTGTTGATCGCAAGCGCCGACCTTGCGCCTGTTGCGATCGAGATCGCCGACAAGTCGCCGTCGATTTCGCAAATTCTGATCATCGACGGCGCAACAACGCATTTGAACGGGAATGAATTTCAGGTTTCCGTAGAGGCGTTGGAAAATTTGATCGAGCATTCCGGCGAGGACGTCACCTGGGGCGCGTTCGATGAACGCACGCCATCCGGCCTTTGCTTCACGTCGGGAACAACGGGCGCGCCGAAAGGCGTTACCTACACGCACCGGTCAGGATATCTTCATACGCTGCGGCAACTTCAGGCCGATGTCATGGGCCTGACGTCAGACGATGCTGTGTTGACCGTGGTTCCAATGTTCCATGCCAATGCGTGGGGCCTGCCATTCGCCGCACCGGCAACCGGCGCCAGGCTGGTATTGCCGGGGCGCAACAATGACGGCGCCAGCCTGGCGAAACTGATTAGAGCCGAGACTGTAACGCTCGCCGTCGGCGTCCCGACTGTCTGGCTCGGCCTTGTTGAACATATAGAAGCGACCGGCGAAGAGACGCCGTCGCTTAAGCGTATCATGGTCGGCGGCTCGCCGCTCGCGCCCGCGCTCATGCAGAGAATTGAGAGAACGCTTGGCGTCACGGTCCAGACAAGTTGGGGCATGACCGAATTATCGCCGCTGGGCACAAGCGCGCCGCCCGGCGCAACGACGAGAAAAGCACTGCAATCAGGACGCCCGGCCATCGGTGTTGATCTGTTGCTGACCGACGCAGACGGCAAACATTTGCCCGAACAGCGCAATGTTGAAGGCCGGCTGCGTGTGCGCGGCTCTGCCGTGGTCGAACGGTATTTCGGCCATGACAAACGCGCCACCGACCCTGAAGGGTGGTTTGACACCGGAGATCTTGCGCGCATCGACACAGACGGAAATCTCATCATCACCGGGCGCGCCAAAGATTTGATCAAGTCAGGCGGCGAATGGATTAACCCCGCCGAGATTGAGGCCATTGTCGGCGCCCTACCGCAGGTATCTCAAGTGGCGGTGATCGGGCGGATTGATCCCAAATGGGGCGAACGGCCCATCCTTATCGTGGAATTGCAGGACCAACAGGTAATCAGCGATGAAGACCTTCTCGCGCCGCTGCATGGCCGCGTGGCGTCCTGGTGGGTGCCGGACATGATCATGCGCGTCGATAATTTACCGCTCGGGACAACTGGCAAAATTGACAAAATCCGTCTGAAATCGGAGTACAGTGACCTCTGAGTCGAAATGTGCTCGCATTTGTGCATGTTGCGCCATGAAATGGGGGAAACCAGTTTGGCATCTACGGCAAAAAGCGAGCGCAAAACGCTGACAAAAGCGGCGCAACGGGCCGAGACGATCAAGCAAATCCTTGATACGGCCGAGTATCTTTTTTCAAAACGCGGGTTCCATGGCGTGACGCTGAAAGACGTCGCAAAAGGCGTCGGCGTTCATCACACGCTGATCCATTACTACTTCAAAGACAAAAGAGAGCTCTTCGACGCTGTTTTCGAACGCCGCGGCCCGGTCTCCGCCGAACGCAGGATGAAGGCGCTTGATGCGTATGAAAAAGAGACCAACGGCAAACCGACTGTTGAAGGTGCGTTACGGATTTTCCTGAATACCGACTTCGATCTTTATATCGAAGGGGGTGACGAATGGAAAAACGGCCTCGCCCTCACGGCGCAGGTTGCCAACAGCCCTGAATGGGGCGCCAAGATCATGAGCAAACATTTCGACCCTGTCGTGTTGCGCCTGATCGGCATTCTCGAACAAGCGCTGCCGGACTGCCCTAAGGAAGATATTTTTTGGGGATACCATTTCGTCACCGGCGCATTGATGCTCTCGCTTGCGCGCACGGGGCGGATCGACAAATTGTCTGGCGGGTTATGCAAGTCGGACGACCTGCCCGCTGTCAAAGAGAGAATGGCGACTTTTATGGCCGCAGGCTTTCACACCATTTGTAAGCCGCGAAAGACATAGCGCTACCGCTTTTGTAAAACGTCACCGGCCAGCGATCGCACAACGCAATTTTGTGGCGCCTTCGTTGTGGTGAAATTATCTGCTCAGTCGCATCCAAATTTCTTTGATGTCGGAAACCCCTTCGGCGCGATTCGCCCCGCTTGCGCGCGTTTTCCAGCATAAGGCTTCCAGTCGTCGATCGTCTGTGTTCGCCCGGAGCGATCAGTCCAGGTCAGCCCGTCGCTGCTGTTAAACACTTTGGCGTCAGACAAGCCGCCATTTTGATATTTCTGCAGGGCAACGCCTTTACCGCGGGTCATTTCGGGAAGTTCTGCTGCGGGAAACACGAGAAATTTCTTGTTCTCACCGACGACAGCCAGCATGTCGCGTTTGCCAAGTGTCGCCCCGACGGGCCGGCATACGACGGCCTCGGCCGCTGCGGCCGGGTTCAGGACCTGTTTGCCTTTTCGCGTGTTTGAGACGCAATCTTTTTCCGGCGCGATAAATCCGTGTCCGGATGATGACGCGAGAAGAAGCTTCCGGTCACCCTCATACAAGAACGCGGCGACAACCGCGTCGTCATTGCCCATATCGACAATTAAACGGATCGGTTCGCCATGGCCCCGCCCACCCGGCAGTGACGCAACGTCGAGGGAATAGAATTTTCCGTTGGTCGCAAACAGCATCAGCCGGTCATTGGTCATGGCCGGCACTACGAACCCCTCGCTGTCGCCATCTTTATATTTGACGCCGGACGTATCCTCCACATGACCTTTAAGTGCACGCACCCAGCCTTTTTCGGAAAGAACAACGGTCACCGGTTCTTTTTCAACCAGGAGGTCGAGATCAATTTCGTCGACTTCCGGTGCATCAGCGATATCGGTACGGCGCCGCCCGAGATCCGATTTCGGATCAAATGTCTTGCGCATGTCGCGCAGTTCATCAGCGATGTTTTTCCATTGCGCATCGTCAGATTTCAGGAGCGCTTTCAGAATTTTCTGTTCGGCCTTGAGCTCTTTGTGCTCGGTCTTGATCTCCATTTCCTCAAGCTTACGCAAAGACCGCAGGCGCATATTCAAGATCGCCTCAGCTTGCGTATCTGTAAGCTTGAACGTCTTCATCAACGTCGCTTTTGGTTCATCCTCGAAGCGAATGATGCGGATGACTTCGTCGAGATTGAGGTAGGCGATGAGGAAGCCGTCTAGGATCTCAAGGCGATGCGCAATTTTCTCCAGCCGGAACTTTGTGCGGCGAACCAGCACTTCCTTGCGGTGATCGAGATAAGCTTGCAGCACGTCGCGCAGGCCCATCACCCGCGGCGCGCCGTCTGCGCCCAAGACGTTCAGGTTGAGCGAAAACCGCGACTCAAGGTCGGTCTGCTTGAATACCGACTCCATCATCACGGCGGCGTCGATATTGCCTGTGCGTGGTTCAAGAATGAGCCGGATATCTTCCGCGCTTTCATCGCGTATGTCAGAGACCGCTGTCATTTTTTTCGACTGGATGAGCTCGGCGATTTTTTCGATCAAGCGTGATTTTTGCACCTGATACGGAATTTCCGTCACGACAACATGATACCGCCCGCGCCCGAGGTCTTCCGTATGCCAGCGGGCGCGCACGCGGAAACCGCCGCGCCCCGTCGCATAGGATTCTTCCATTGACGCAGCATCCTCAATACACACGCCGCCGGTCGGGAAGTCAGGGCCCTTCACGTATTTCAGAAGCGTTTCGGTGCGCGCGTTCGGTGTCTTGATAAGGTGCAGCGAGGCGTCGATCAGTTCAGCAACATTGTGCGGCGGGATTGACGTCGCCATGCCGACCGCAATACCGCTCGCCCCATTGGCCAGGAGATTGGGAAACGCCGCCGGCAAAACGACAGGCTCGCGACCTTCGCCGTCATATGTCTCGCGGAAGTCGACAGTATCTTCGTCGATCCCCTCCAGCAGCAATTGCGCCGCCGCTGTGAGGCGACTTTCCGTATAGCGCATGGCGGCCGCGTTATCGCCGTCGATATTGCCGAAATTTCCCTGCCCGTCGACCAATGGAACGCGTACGGAGAAATCCTGGACGAGCCGCACCATGGCGTCGTAAATCGCCGCATCCCCATGGGGGTGGAAATTGCCCATCACTTCGCCGACAACCTTTGCCGACTTTTTGAAACCGCCGGTCGGGTTCAACTTCATCTGGCGCATCGCGTAAAGAATACGCCGGTGCACCGGCTTCAGCCCGTCGCGCACATCGGGCAGCGCCCGCGACGTGATCGTCGACAGCGCATAGGCAAGGTAGCGCTGCGACAACGCCTCCTCGAATGGCTCAAGGACGATTTCCTCGGGCTTTAATTGCGGCGGTGCTTTCGGTTTTCTGGTACGGGCCATGGGCGTTCGTTCAACTCTCTGGTTCGGTGATAGCGATTAGCCGCTCCCGGGCCGGGCGCGCAACAGGCGCCAAACGCTTTCGCCAGAACGCCGCGATTCGCCATATGTTTTCCACAGACCCGCGCCTATTGAGTTTGCCGATTGGCGGCGTCATTGAGGGCGGTGATGCTCGTATTCCTTGCTGATATTTATGGCTTTGTCGGCCTGATCGCGGATCTCGCTTTCGAGGCGATCGGTTATTCACCGTCAGCGTTCCGGCGCGCCGCCACCTCGACCGAGGCGCAGTCGGCAGCGCTAATCATCGCGTTTCTGGCCGGCGTGTCGGAAATGCTGGGCCAGAGCGTTATTCTGGTCGTCAATCGCGTCCCGCTTTACCGGTTCATGGCAAGTCTCGCACTCACGGGCGCGACCTATGCGTTGACGGTCATCACCTGGAGCGTCGCTGTGCTCGCCGCTGCGCCCCTCACCCGCCTTGGCGCTATCGGACTTGTGGATTTCCCTGCGGTCACCGGTGTGCTGGCGCTCGCTTTCGCGCCGCGGCTGTTCGGCGTTTTTTCCCTAGCGCCCTACTTTGGCGCAGCGCTCAACAATGTTCTGGAAATCTGGGCAATGTCGCTGGCCATCTTCGGGCTATATGCCGGGCTGGGTTTGCCGATTGGCGCGGCGGTCTTTTGCGGCGGCGCCGGTTTCATCGTCTCCTACATCTTTCGAACATTCGTCGGCCATTTATTCGCAAAACCGATCGGTCGTCTGCGTCGGGTCGTGGCGGGTTCCGCCCTCGATAAATCGCCACAACAGATTGTCGACGACATTCTTGCGCGCCTCGATAGCGAGGCGCCGCGATGATTTCAGAAATCCTTATCGTTTCCATTGGCATCGCTATTGTTGCGCTCCTCACAACAGCTGCGGTGTCGCCGCTCGAGACATTGAGCTGGTGGGCCGGCTGGACAGAACAGGAAGTGGACGCAGCGCCGCCCGCCACAGACGCCGGCGCGGAGACAAACACGGCGCCCTATATAATATATTTATCCGGCGTTGCCTCTATCTCCGGCAAATTCCTTCTGCGCCGCGAGAAGATGTTTATCCAGGCGCTGCGAACACGTTTTCCTGACGCGGTCATTATCGACGACGTATTTCCCTATTCGCCAGCCGGTCTGCCGCTGCTTGCAAGCCCGCGATTGTTCGATCGGCTGTGGCGCTGGATTCAAAAACTCGACTTGCAAGGACGGAGTAATTTACTTCGAGGACTGATCAATTTTCGGAATATCTATCAGGTGATGGTGAGCGCCGATCATCGCTATGGCCCGATCTTCAGCCAAGGCGCCGCCTACGCCATCGGCACAGCGCTTACGGATGCTGGCTACCGCGCCGGCGGCGGCGCGCGTATCGTGATCGTCGGATATAGCGGCGGCGCGCAAGTCGCCGTTGGCGCGGCGCCTTTTCTGAAGGCCCGGTTCGGCGCAGCAATCGACGTAATCTCGGTCGGCGGCGTATTGGCGTCAGACCCCGGTATTGCTGCGGTCGATAGCGCCCATCATTTTCGCGGCGATCGCGACCGCATCGAACGGCTGGGCGCCTTGATGTTTGCAGAGCGCTGGCCCGTCTTCGCAAACTCCCATTGGAATCAAGCGAGGCGAGATGGTCGCCTCTTTATTCATCGCATCGACAATATGTTGCACGCTGGCCCGAAAGGGTATTTCGGCCTTCCCAGGCGCGGCGCTCAATCCAACAATGAACGCATGCTCGACGCTGTTGCGCACATTCTTTCAAAGCTCGGCGCGCAGTAAGTCAACAACGCGCTGGCGCGCCTCTGGCAACGTCTTGTCAGAAAGGTGAAGGATCCGCGTTTCAATAAAATATCCAGTCGTGTTCAACCCGTCGAGCGCATCCTGACGGGTCGGCGCATGCTCTGCATTACTGAAGAATGCGGGCAGCTTCAGCAATTTATCTTTATACGGTGCACCGGCGTCGGCTGACACGGCGCACGCAGATCGCGGCGACAGGTAAATCAGATTGTCGCGCGCGCCGGTCGCCGCGCAGCGATCGAGCGTCAGGCCGAACCCCAGTTCGGCGAGCAGGCCCAATTCCCACCGCGCCATCAACGCCGGCCAAAAATCAATTTCGCCGATATTGTTGAGCAACACCGCCATGCCGCGATAGCTGCGCCTGTGCTCTTCACGTTCCGGCAATATGGCGCGCGCCGTTGCACAAGCCGCAGCCAGGCCGGCAAGCGACAGCCGGTCCGACATGGCCTCGGCGGCGCGAGCCCCGATCATCTCCAGCGAAAAATGGCCGAGGCTGTCCTCGCGCCCCTTCCAGTCGGCCCTTACTTCATTGCCCGGCTGCAACAGGGCGCGCATTCGCCGGCCCTGCCCGCCATAGACAAGACCAGCGCGAAGCCCCTGATTTTCGGTGAAAATATGCGCCACCGCATGCGTCTCGCCGTGCGGACGCGCATCGAGCAGAATTCCTGTATCGGTAAAGGACATAACGCGTTTTTAATGTGTCATATTTATCTGTTGATATCGAGTTGTGATCTAATGTTGCCCGAATCGATACGTGGCTGGCCTTGCACGCGTTGATGTTACACCGCTAGCGTTGATCACCGTGGGGCGGGCAAAGACAGTTTGAGTTGCGGACGGGAATCACATGGGCATTCTTCGTATCATTATCTGCGCATTAGCAGTGACGCTAATCGCTGCTTGCAGCAATGGCGGATCGCCCACGCCGGCGCCGCCGCCAGCGACGCCTCCAGCCCCACCGCCGCCTCCACCGCCGCCGTCGTCAGTTACGATTTCCGGGGCAGTCACGTTCGACCTCGTTCCATTTAATGTGGGCACCAACGGCCTCGACTATAATGCGATAACACAGTCTGCGGCGCGCGGGATCGTTATTCAGGCGCTGGACAGCACCGGGGCAATTCTCGCAACCGACATAACCGACGGCAGCGGCCAATATTCAGTATCGGTCACGTCCAACACTGATATTCGCATCAGGGCGCGCGCGCGCCTTATGGAAACAACGGTTGCCGTTTGGGACGTTGCTGTTCTCGACAACACAAACAGCGACGCTGCGTATGTGCTGGATGGAAGTCTCACCAGTTCCGGCGCTGCGAATTCGACGCGTAATCTAAATGCCGGTTCGGGTTGGGGCGGAACGAGTTACACCGGCACGCGCGCCGCCGCGCCATTTGCCATTCTCGACGTTATTTACACCGCAAAGATGCTCATCAATAACGCTGCGCCCGGCACGATGTTTCCGACGCTTCAAGTTTTCTGGAGCCCGAATAATCGGGCGGCCAGCGGCGATATTGCAGACGGCGACATCGGCACAACGTCATATTCGCGCATTGGCGGCGGCGTGCCGACCATTCTCGTGCTCGGTAATGCGAACAACGATACGGACGAATATGATCGCCATGTGATGGCCCATGAATACGGGCATTATTTCGAAGACCAGCTTTCGCGAACGGACAACATTGGCGGGCCGCACAGCATTAGCGAACGCCTCGACCCGAGGGTCGCCATGAGCGAAGGCTGGGGCAATGCGTTTTCCGGCATAGTCGAGGGCGATCCCATTTACCGCGATAGCGGCGGCGCGATGCAGGCGAGCGGGTTTTCTTTCAGCGTCGAAAGCACCAGCGCCGGAACGCCCGGCTGGTTCAGCGAGTCGTCGGTCCAGTCCATTATCTACGATTTGTTCGACAGCAGCGATGATGGCGCCGACACGATCAGCGCTGGATTTGCGCCACTTTTAACCAGCCTCACCGCCCCCGCCTATATCAGCGATACTGCGCCCGTTACGGTGTTTTCGTTTTTGAATTCATTTCGCGCGACGTCTTCGGTAAGCGACGGCGACATAGATGCACTCGTCAACGCGCAAGGCATCAACGGCGCCGGCTCATTCGGAGTCGGTGAAACGAATGACGGCGGCATCACGCCTGTCCTGCCGGTTTTCAAAACACTCACCGTTGGCGGCGCGCCCGTTATGGTCTGCTCGTTTGATGACGCAGGCACGAGCAACAAACTCGGAAATTATGATTTCATCCGGCTTTCTATTGCGACGACCGGGACCTACACGCTTACAATGACAAGATCGTCGGGGCCGGTCGGGCGCGACCCGGATTTTTTCGTTTCGCAAGCCGGCAATCTGATCGATATCGCCGATAGCACGGCCGTTGATACGGAGACCCTCACGCCGACTCTGCCCGCCGACGATTACTGGATTGATGCATTCGATTATTTCAACATCGACGATACGGCCGGTACGCCGGGCGATGTTTGCTATAGTTTTTCTGCGACGTAAGCGGGGACTCAAGGGAAATATTATGACCAGGTTAGGCCTCTTTACTGTCATCGCAATCGCCGCCACGGCTTGCGCAGCGCCGGAAAATACGACCGCCGCTGACCATGGCGCGTCTGCCGGAAAGCCGGGCGCCTCGGTTTCTTTCAGTCACACGCTTCAGGCGCCGATAGCCCCCGGCGGGAACGGCGTTCTCGCATTGTCGATCGTTGAGAACTATGACGCCGGCGCGATGGAAATTTCCGCAGCGTCCGACGGGCTTGATCTTGCCGCGTCCTCACAGTCCACGAGCCTATCCCTGGACGGCGCTTCGCCACATCGATGGGACGTTTTCTTTAGCGCGCCCGCCGCCGGCGTTTTTTACGTCGACTTCGCCGCAACAGTGACAGACCGGAATGGCGTTGCCGCAACGCGGAGTTACTCAGCCGCGGTACAGGTTGGCGACGTGACAGCGCTCGCAAAACCCGACGCGCCCGTCACCCTCGACGCCCAAGGCGAACCTGTGATGATCATGGAAGCTGACGAGACCGTCGAAGAGTAGGCGCTACCGAACGGCGTCGAGGCCCATCTGTCGCAATCGCGCGGCTTCGTCGGCCCAGCCCTCGCGCACTTTCACATGTATGAAGAGATGAACCGGCGCGCCGAGAATTTCGCCCAGTTCTTCTCGCGCGGCGGCGCCGATAATCTTCAGGGTTTGCCCGTTCTTGCCGAGCACAATTCCCTTTTGACCTTCACGCGCCACATAGATCGTCTGCTCTATGCGGATGCCGTTTTTCGCTTCTTTCCAGTTTTCCGTTTCGACCGTCGCGTCGTATGGCAATTCCTGATGCAGACGTAAAAACAACTTCTCGCGCGTGATTTCCGCCGCCATCAGGCGATCGGAAATATCGGAGAGCTGGTCTTCCGGATAAAGCCATGGACCGGTCGGCGCGGCTTTAACAAGATGCGCCTTCAGATCGGCCATCCCGTCTCCGTTCTTCGCCGAGATCAGGAACACGTCGGAAAAGATACCGGTCTGATCGAGCTCTTGGACCAGTTTCAACAGGCGGTCGCGCGGCATGGCGTCAATCTTGTTGACCACGAGAACAGCTTTGCGCTTCGCCTTTTGAAGCCCTTCAATAATACGCACCGCGTCGGCGCGAGACTTACCGGCCGCGCCTTTTTCGCTTTCGCCATCGGCCCAACCCTGCGCATCAATCAACAACAGGGTGGAATCGGCGCCGTCCGCACCTTCCCAGGCGGCGGCGACCATGGCGCGATCAAGTTTTCGTTTTGGCGCGAAAATGCCGGGCGTGTCGATGAAAACAAGTTGCGCGTCGTCTTCAATCGTGATGCCGCGAATGCGCGCACGGGTCGTTTGCACTTTCTGCGTTACGATGGAGACTTTCGCGCCGACCATCGCATTGACAAGCGTCGACTTCCCCGAGTTGGGTGCGCCGATTACAGCGACGAAGCCGCACTTCGTCCGACGCTTTTCGTTCGGCACTCCACCCTCGCTTTCACCATCGTCAGGCGCGACTGTGCCCTTCTCGGAACCCTCTCCGCCATCACGATTCATTGGGCTTGAGCTCCGACCAAATACCTTCGCGCGACAGGATCGCCTGGGCCGCAGCCTGCTCCGCGATACGTTTCGATGATCCTTCGCCGCTCGCCGGTTCAATCCCTGTCACGCGGACCTCAGAAACAAAAACCGGAGCATGATCGGGGCCCGATCGGTCGGTCTGAACGTAAAGCGGCAATGGCAAGCCGCGGCCCTGTGCCCATTCCTGAAGCGCCGATTTTGGATCTTGAACTTGCGCTGGCAGTTCACCACTGATTGGCCCCCACAATCGCCGCACTAACGTCCGGGCGGCTTCGAATCCGCCATCAAGAAACACCGCAGCAAGAAGCGCTTCAGT
>JAJFFU010000003.1 GCA_021776465.1 Parvularculaceae bacterium | reverse complement strand
TCTTTTTTGCCGTCATCGGCATCGCCTGCCGCAGCTTTAGCCGGTCGCCGCGCGCGACGGCGTTTCGGTTTTTCCTCAACCTCTTCCGCGTCCTTGCTTTCAGCGGGCGCCGGCTCTTCGTCATTGCTCGCTTCAGCGGGTGGCTTGGGTTCAGCGCGTGGCTCTTCGCGGCGGCGATTGTTGCGTCCGCCCCCCGATCGATCACTGCTTTGGCGTTCACCGCCAGATCGATCATTGCCAGATCGATCGCTATTCGGGCGTTCATTATGCTGGCGCTCATCGCCGCTATTATCCGCCCCCTCCGGCAAGGCCGGTTGGTCACCATCGGCAGTATCGACATTTTGTTGTGGCGCCGGTTGGTTGGCGCGGATGACGCGAAAATAATGTTCGGCGTGCTGCTGATAGCTTTCGGCTTTCACACGATCGCCTGCGGAATGCGCGTCCCGGGCTAACGCCGAATACTTATCGTAAATCTGATTGGCGGTGCCGCGAATGCGTACATCCGGCCCGTTCGAGTCAAGTGCTCGATTTGGATTAGACCCGCCCTGGCGCCGACGTTGATTGCGGCCTCGCTTCATATTGATGTCCTTAACTCCCCGAAACGCCGCTCAGAACGACGCGATGCGTCTGGCGACTAATGTGGTTGATCTTGGCAAACCGGCGGCGACAACAATGGTCGCCCATAATTTCATGCGTTATTTGGTTCCAATGCGCAGCGTCGCTGCGGACAAAAGCCAGACCCTTTCAACAGTCAGCCTTAGTGATGGAGTATCGACGAGACCTGAGCCCAAAAGGCGGCGCGATCTGCTATGTCTAGTTTCTATATTACCGTTTTGACGAACGAATTCAATCCCTTTTTCCAGCCCGGCGACTGAGGACCAGACCGCGCTCCCGGGCGGCGATATCCCGGATCACGATTTGCGCGGCATTTGGTAGTTTCGACGCCGCCATGACCCGTAGCTGGGCGCCCTGGTCGGGACTGCCATATTCCACGACAAATAACCCGTTCTCCGCCAGATAGTCGCCAATTTCGTCAAGGATATGCCGATAGGGGTCGAGACCATCATCGCCGGCAAAAAGCGCCAACGATGGTTCGTAGTCGGATACATCGACCCGCAAATCCGGTCGGTCGCCATCGGGGATATAGGGCGCATTGGCGATTATGATGTCGAATTCGCCGCTAATATTGCTGAACCAATCGCTCAAGATGACTTCTGCGCGTCCGGACAATCCAAGCGCCTTGGCGTTCTCCCGGGCTATTTCGACCGCCCTCGCCGAAACATCGACGCCGACCCCGGTGGCCATCGGCAACTCATTCAATAATGCGCATAACAGACAGCCCGATCCCGTTCCAAGATCGAGCACACGCATCGGCGCCGATTTATCGGTATGCTCCAGAACAGTTTCCACGAGGCATTCTGAATCACCCCGCGGAATTAAAACGTCGCGTGTTACGCGGAACGGCATGCCCCAGAATTCTTTTTCGCCGGTGATGTAAGCAATGGGCTCACCTGCGGCGCGGCGAAAGACGAATTCTTTGAATTTCTTTTTCGCGCTTGCGCCCGCCGGATCCGTCGCCCGCGCTATCAGCGCCGCGTCGTCACAGCCCAGAACAAATTTAGCAAGAACGCGGGCGTCGAGACGCGGCGACTGGGAATATGGCAACGCATCGGCGCCGGCCCGGATCATGGATTCAATCGTCGCAGCATTTTTTATGTCAGCTGACATCGCCTTGCATTTCCGCGAGGCGGTCAGCGCGATCTCGCGTGATAAGCGCCTCAACCAGATCGCCGACCGCATCACCGCGAATAATTTCATCGAGGTTATAAAGTGTCAGGCCAATTCGATGGTCCGTGACCCGGCTTTGCGGATAATTATACGTCCGGATGCGTTCGGACCGATCGCCGGAACCGACCATTCCTTTGCGCTCGGCGGCACGTTCGGCGTCAACACGCGCACGCTCGGCCTCATACAGGCGCGCACGCAGAACCTGCATCGCTTTGGCGCGATTTTTGTGTTGTGATTTTTCGTCCTGCTGGCTGACCACGACGCCGGTAGGCAAATGGGTGATGCGCACGGCTGAGTCCGTCGTGTTGACGGATTGCCCGCCCGGCCCGGAGGCGCGGAACACGTCGATCCTCAGATCCCCTTCATTGATTTCAATATCAACGTCTTCCGGTTCCGGCAGCACAGCAACTGTTGCCGCCGAAGTATGGACACGCCCTTGTGTTTCCGTCGCTGGCACGCGCTGGACACGGTGCACGCCCGCCTCAAATTTCATTTTCGCGAAAACGCCCTCGCCATTGACGCTTGCCTGAATTTCCTTGTAGCCGCCGGCCTCGGACTCCGACGCTGAAAGGACATCAACTTTCCATCCGTTCAACGATGAAAAGCGCTGATACATACGGAAGAGATCGCCAGCGAACAGCGCGGCTTCATCGCCGCCCGTGCCGGCGCGCACTTCCAGGATGACCGATGAATCATCGGCCTTGTCTTTTGGCAGCAGCATGATCTGCATCGCGTGTTCAAGGTCCGGCAGGCTTTCGCGCAGCTCCGGTAACTCGTCTTTTGCAAGCGCCGCCATATCCGCATCATCGCCGGCGATCAATTCTTCGAGCTCGGCAATCTGCTTTCTTCCTTCCAGCAGCGCGCGGGCCTTTTCGACAACCGGTCGCAACTCGCCATGTTCGCGCGCAAGCTTGACGATGTCGCCAGCCTCTGCGCCCGATGACATGCGCGCCTCGATCTCCTCGAATTTATCGATCAATGCGCCGAGTTTTGATTCAGGGATCAACGCTTTTTGCTTTCATTGGTCGGAAGATGAGAAAAACGCGCGCCGGGGAGTCCCGCCGCGCGCCGATTAAAACTAAGATCGCTACTCTGCCGCAATGGCGGCTTTAGCCTCTTCGGCCTGAATTTCAACGGCCTTCTTTTCGACCAGTTCGACGAGATGATCGACAATCTCATTGTTGTCGATGCGATGATCGACATCGCCATCAAGATAGATCATGCCGTGCTCTTTACCGGCGCCACCGCCGGTAAAACCGATATCGGTTTCGCGCGCTTCGCCTGGTCCGTTGACGACACAGCCAATTACGGAAAGTGACATTGGCGTTGTGATATGGGCGAGGCGTTTTTCGAGCTGTTCAACAGTATCGATCACTTGAAAGCCCTGGCGCGCGCATGACGGGCACGAGATCACGTTGACACCGCGATGGCGCAATCCCAGCGATTTCAAAATATCAAACCCGGCTTTGATTTCTTCGACAGGATCAGCCGACAACGACACGCGGATAGTGTCGCCGATCCCTGCCCATAAGAGGTTACCCATGCCAATCGCGGTTTTCACAGACCCGATGCGTAATCCACCTGCTTCGGTGACTCCGAGATGGAGTGGGCAATCGATAGCCTCCGCGAGCGCGTGATAGGCAGCAACCGTCAGAAAGACGTCCGATGCTTTGACGGAAATCTTGAATTCGTGAAAATCATTGTCCTGAAGAATTTTCGCATGATCGAGTGCGCTCTCAACCATCGCTTCAGGACAAGGCTCACCGTATTTTTCGAGCAGGTCTTTTTCCAGCGATCCACCATTGACGCCGATGCGCATGGAACAGCCATTATCTTTCGCCGCCTTGATGACTTCCTTGACGCGTTCTTCCGACCCGATGTTGCCGGGATTGATGCGCAGGCAAGCAGCGCCAGCCTCAGCTGCTTCAATGCCGCGCTTATAATGGAAGTGAATATCGGCGACGATCGGGACCGGCACATTGGCGCAGATTTCTTTCAGAGCCTTTGTCGATTCCACATCGGGGCAAGAAACGCGCACAATGTCAGCGCCGGCCTCCGCGATATCGTTGACCTGCCGGATGGTCGCCTGTGCGTCCGAGGTCAGCGTGTTGGTCATGGACTGCACGGCGATCGGCGCATCGCCGCCAACAGGGACGGATCCGACCATGATCTGGCGGGATTTGCGTCGTTCAATATCGCGCCACGGGCGTAAGGACATGTGTCCCGTCTCCAAAGGTTAAATAACTAAATTCTCGCCGCCAAAATCGCGCGACCGGGCGGGAAGTCAAGGCCCGCGGAAAAAGCGCTAATTTTGCGCTATTTTACTGGCCTAAAGCGGGCGCTGAAACATCAGCTGAAAACGCTGATCATGCGCAGAGCGCGGCCGACCGTCGACTGTCATCGGCTTGAATTTCCAGCGGCGGACGGCAATCAGCGCCGCATCGCCGAAACAGGTATTGGTGGCCTCGACGATGCGTTCGCCGGCAACCCGGCCTTGCGGTGTGACCGAAAGGCTGAGCGTCACGGTCTCGAACGGGCCCGCACTGGTCAGGCACCCGATTGGATAAACTGGCTCAACACGTTCAACAAGCCGAGCGTCAATGACCGCCTCAGCGACAGGCGCCGATGGCGTGCGCGCCACCGTTTCTACGAGCGCTGTCTCCTGTGTCGGAGATCCCAACTGACGCACCTCGTGCGGCAACGTAATTTGCCATGCGCACCACAGGATAAATGCAAGGATTGCGATGACTGCTAATAGCGAGAGCTCGGGCTTTTCGGTCGGCGCGGCCTTGTCCGAAACTTCAAATTTTTCCACTTCGATCGCTTTTGGCGCATCGAAACCGGCGCCGACCTTGAAGAGATCAACAACTTCAACCGCATCGAGATCGAGAAATTCTGCGTATGCGCGCACGAACCCAATGGCGTATGGACGCGCCGGAAGCGCGCTAGCGTCCAGCGCCTCGATTGCTTTGAGGTGATGTTCTTTGATGTGGGTCTTTGCCGCGGCCTCAGCGAGGGTAAGGCACTGATCCTCGCGCGCACCCCGTAGTAACGCGCCGAGATCGTCGTCATCGCCATTTTCAGCGCGTTGGCGGCGCGCATCTTCCATGTCGTAAATTTCAGCCGTGCCGTCTTTACTCGTCACTGAACAAACCCCGCCTCAATTTTATGCGCCGATATTACATGATTCCGGCGGCGATATTTTGATAATCTTTGAGACCAAACATTTAAGCAGGAATTTGTTAACCTCCAATTGACGCGTCTAAAACGCCTGTCCCGCTTAGAAACGCTTTAAAAGGCTCCCGAAGAGAATCGGCCGGCTCACTTAATCGTTGCTCGAGCCACTTGGCGGCGTCAGCGGCGTTCAATGACCGGATCAGCCGTTTGAACGGACCAACGGACGACGCCGGCACCGAAAATTCGCGCAAGCCAATGCCAATTAACGCCGCCGCCGTAACCGGATCGGCAGCCTGTTCACCGCAATAAGATGGAGAAACGCCAATCCCCTTGGCGTTATCGACCGCGTTTTTCAGAAAACCCAGAAACCCCGGATTCATCGGATCATACCGTCGCTGCACGCGTTCGGAATCCCGGTCTGCGGCAAAATAAAACTGTGCGAGGTCATTGCCGCCAATCGACATGAAGTCGACCTTGCCCGCGAGCCCGACAATATGCCAGGCCGCCGCCGGCGTCTCGATCATGGCGCCAATTAAAATCCGTTTCGGCAGAGCATTGCCGCGGCGACGTACGCGTTCGATTTCCCGATCCATTAATGCGCGCGCATCGTCAATTTCGCTGGCAAGAGTGACCATCGGAAACATGATGTGCAGATCGCGGTCGGCCGCCGCAGCGAGCAACGCGCGCAATTGCGGACGGATCATGCCGGGGCGATCAACCGCCATTCGCAACCCGCGCCAACCCATCGCCGGATTGCCCTCATTGATGCGTTCCATATAGGCGGCGGTCTTGTCGCCGCCGATATCAGCCGTGCGAAAAACAACGGGCTTGTCATCGGCGAGATCAAGCGCTTCGCGATATAGGGCCGTCTGCGACGCGACGCTCGGCAGCGCGCTGCCGATCAGGAACTGAAGCTCGGTCCGAAACAAACCAACGCCGCTGGCGCCGGTTTCCTGGACGTGCGGCATATCCAGAACAAGGCCCGCGTTGATCATGACTTTAATGTCGATACCGTCTGCCGTGCGCGTCGGAAGTGCACGCTCTTTTGCAAACTCCGCCTGACGTTCACTTTGTAACTCGCGTTTCGAACGGAATGTCTCAATAACGTCCGATGTCGGACGGATATGGATGTTGCCCTCGTCGCCATCAATGACAACGAAATCGCCCTCCTCACACCGGTCGATTGCTTCGCCCAACCCCGTGACCATCGGGATTTTCAGGGCCCGCGCGACAATCGCAACATGCGATGTCGCCGAAACTTCGCCAAGGACGAGGCCTTTCAAGTTCTGGCGGTCATATTCAAGCAGTTCTGCCGGGCCCATAACCCGCGCGACCAGAATGACGTCACCGTTAAGCCCACGCTGCGCCCCGTTTTCGTCGCCGGACAAAAGTCGCAACAACCGATGCGCCAGATCGTCAAGATCGTGCATACGCTCGCGCATATAGGCGTCGCGCGCCTGGCTGAGGCGCGTGCGGTTTTCGGTTTTGACCTGTTCCACGGCCGCTTCCGCGGTCAGCCCTGAAAACACCGCCGCGCGCAGCCTGTCTTTCCAGCCGCGATCATAAGCGAACAGCCGATAAGCCTCCAGGACGTCCCGCGATACATCTGTGAGACTGGCATTCTTCGCGAGCATCGCATCAACAGAAGCGCGCAACGCTGTAAGGCCGTCTTCGAGCCGCCCTGCCTCGGCTGCAACATCACTTGCGAAGACTTTGTGCTTCGGCGCCGGCGGTTGCAGGAAAACAGCGTGACCCGATGCAATACCGGCAACGATTGGAATGCCCTTCAGGGTTTCCGGCCGATGCAGCATCTCGCCAACGACGGCCGTTTCTTCCCGGCTCAATAGCTCGCCAGATGCCGCGATTTCCGCGAGCAGCGCGGCTACCGCCTGCACAGCTTCCACTTCTTCATCGGCGTATTTTCGGGTGGCGCGATTCTGAACGACAAGGACGCCAAGCGTCTTGCCCGATCGGATCAGCGGTACGCCGAGAAAGGAATTAAAAGGATCCTCGCCGGTTTCCGGACGATAGGCGAATGCGGGATGGTGTGGGGCATCGTCAGAGACAAGCGGACGCCGGCTTTGAGCGACGAGTCCGACAAGCCCCTCGCCGATACCCAACCGTGTACGGTGCACAGATTCCCGGTTGAGGCCTTCGGTTGAATAAAGTTCCAGAATGTCGTCGGGGCGGCGCAGGTAAATAGAACAAACATCTGCGACGACGTGAGAAGCGATTGTCCTGGTTAAGTGATCGAGCCGGTCCTGCGCGCTTCCTTCGCGCGCAACAGCATCGTGCATCCGCCGCAACAGGACGGTTATGCCTTGATCGCTGTGACCGCCATGAGGCGGTCTGGTATTTTCGATGCTCATCGTTTCCCGGTCCGGCGCTTACAGCGCCGATCTATTTAAATCAATTGACTTTGTCGAGGCCATAAGCGTCATGCAGTGAGCGAACAGCATACTCGGCCGCATCGGAATCAATCAGTACGCTGATTTTAATTTCCGAAGTTGAAATATTGTGGATATTAATGCCTTTCTCGGCAAGCGTTCTAAACATCGTTGAGGCGACGCCCGCATGGCTCTTCATGCCAACGCCTACGACAGAAATCTTTGCGACATGACGGTCGGCCTGCAGTGATTTATAGCCGATTGCAGTTTGCACATCCGCGAGTGCTTCAATGGCGCGATCCAGATCATCTTCCTTGGTCGTGAACGATATATTGGCGAAACCCGCTTCACGGGAGGCGCTTTGTACGATCATATCGATATTGATGTTCATTTCCGCAAGCTTTGTGAAAATTGCCGCCGCGTTGCCCGGTTCATCGGGAACGGCCAATACGGTGACGGCGGCTTCGTTAAAGTCTGGCGTAATGGCGGTGACAATATTTTGTTCCACTATTTCATCCTCATCACATATTAGCGTGCCGATTGCATTGGCGTCCGGGGCGTCAAAGCTGGAAAGGACACGCAGGCGAACCTTGTGCGCCATTGCCATTTCAACTGATCGCGTTTGCAGGACTTTGGCGCCAACGGACGCCATTTCCAGCATTTCCTCGTAAGAAATTTTCCCGATGCGCCGGGCCTGTTTGGTCAGCCGCGGGTCCGTCGTATAAACGCCGTCAACGTCGGTGTAGATATCGCAACGGTCGGCGCCAAGAACAGCGGCCAGGGCGACAGCAGACGTATCCGATCCGCCTCGGCCAAGCGTGGCGATGCGTCCGGACGGTGCAATGCCTTGAAACCCCGCAACGACGGCGACCTCGCCATTGTCCATCGCATCGCCGATTTGCTCAGCATCAATTGCGCTGATCCGCGCACGACCATGGGCCTCGTCTGTTCTCAACGCGATCTGCCAACCTTGCCAGGAACGCGCGCGAAATCCTTGATTTTGCATCACCAAGGCCAGCAAGGCGGACGTGACTTGCTCGCCGCTCGAAACGATTGCGTCATATTCGACAAATCGCGCATCGAGCGCGGGCGCGGGCGCGCCGGCTTCATCCGTGAGGGCGACGAGCCGATTGGTCTCACCAGCCATCGCAGAGACAACTACGGCGACCGAATGGCCGGCCTCAACTTCACGGCGCACAAACGCCGCCGCAGCACGAATGCGCTCCAAATTAGCGACCGAAGTGCCGCCGAATTTCATCACGATGCGAGCCATGCGCGAGGTTTATCCCTTGCGGTGTAACGCCATATTGCCTGCGATGATCGGGAGGGTACCCTTTCGCCGTATCTCTAGGCGCCGTCATTCTTGAAGGCAAGCGAGGAAACGTCAATGAATGCGCGATTTAAGCCAAATAATAGCTCAAAAGTAGGTGAAACAACCATAGATAGCGCCGAAATTGACAAATTCTCTGCGATGGCCGCGGAATGGTGGGATCCGTTCGGAAAATTCAAGCCTTTGCATAAATTCAACCCGGTCCGGCTCGCCTATATCAGGGACGCGGCCTGCGCGCATTTTGGGCTTGATGGCCACGACAACAAGCCGCTTTCCGGTTTGCGGCTTCTCGATATCGGATGCGGCGGCGGCCTCATTGCAGAACCGATGGCGCGGCTTGGCGCCTCGGTCACGGCGATCGATGCAAGCGAAGCAAACATCAAAACCGCCCTCGCCCACGCTGAACCGTCGGACCTCGAGATCGATTATCGCTGCACGTCGGCGGAGGACCTTCTCGCTGCCGACGAAGGGCCATTTGACATTGTCCTGAATATGGAAGTCGTCGAACACGTTGCCGATGTTGAGCTTTTTCTGAGAACAACTGCGGAACTTGTTGGGCCTGACGGTCTACTTGTTATGGCGACAATCAACCGTACACTGAAAGCATTGGCTCTCGCCAAGATCGGCGCAGAATATGTTTTGCGCTGGTTGCCAGCCGGCACCCACGATCCACGGAAATTCGTCAAACCTGCCGAGGCAACGGCGGCGCTGTCTCGCGCCGGTATGACAATAACTGAAGATGCCGGCGTCTCTTACAATCCGCTAATGGATAGATGGAGCATTTCAACCGACACGGACGTCAACTACATGCTGACGGCGGTGAAAGACGCACACACCGCATAACCAAACGTGTGATCCTATTTTAGTAACGCCTTCAACGTCTCCCAATTTTCTTCGATGGCAGCACGCGTTGCGTTGTAGCCATCGGAGACCGCTTCGTCATACTCGGTCCAGTCGCGCAATTCGACGCCGGCGACTTTGGGCGAAATCATAATGTCGGCAGGATGGACTTTAAGCATGCGTTCGTGACGTGCTGTTGCGGTGCGCATGAGCAGCGAAACGATCGGCGGCGCTTCCTTGACGCCATGTTGCGCGACCCAGGAGAAAAACCCCGGCGGGTCGCGAAACGCTTCAATGTTGATGACGCCGCGTCGCGCAACGTCAATTCCTATTGTCAATCCGCGATGCGTCGCCGCCATCACGTCCGTCGGAAAATTGTTGATGACTGCGCCGTCTACGAGCAGTGCATCGCCATCAATGACCGGCGGCAAGATACCCGGCAGAGAAATCGTCGCACGCAACGCATGACGCAAGGCGCCGCGACGATGAACACGCGCCTCCCCATTCGAGATGTCCGATGACACACAGAAAAACGGCAGCGGCAATTCCTCGATCAGCCGCTCGCCAAAATGTTTCGCAAGGCGTTCCTCGACGCGTTTGCCTTTCGTAAGCGCAACGACTGGAAAAACATGATCGCCCAGCGGATTTGAATTAACGAAGGCGTCTCGAATACGCGATTCAATTTCTTCGTTTTCCCATCCGGCCGCGACGCAAGCCGCGATGATCGCGCCCATGGAGGCGCCGCTGACAAAATCGATCGGCACGCCGGCTTCGCGCAACGCTGTTACCGCACCAATATGGGCGTATGCGCGCGCGCCGCCGCCGGAGAACACGACGCCCACAGACTTTCCAGCAATGATGCGAGCCAATCGTTCACGACAGGCATCGCTGCGACAATTGAGAATGCGCGACGCGCTGATAGCGTCGGCCCATTCGGCGACGGGACAGGCCGGCAGTCCCTCATGCAACATCACAAGGTCTACGAGCCGGAACTTGCGGGCGCGCTCGCCTGTTTCCGTCGTCATCGGGAATGGTCGCGGCGGTTTGGCGTCTCGGCGTGCAAAAACGAGAAACCGGTCCGCATGGCGGATGACAAACCGGTACCACGCACTGCCGTCTACGCGCGCCGCAAGAAGAATAACGTCATGGGCTTCCTCCAGCCTGTCGAAACTGTCGGATTCCGGCGCTGCGTCCTGCACTGGCAGCCACTGCGTTTTGACGCCATAGCCAGTGACCCGCTCCGCCAGGTCTGCGGCCAGACTATTGATATCAACCGACGGTGATGTCGCGACCAGCGCAAAAATGCGCGGTGCTGATTGCTGAAAACTGGACGCCGGGTGACGGGCGCGTTTGAGAATGATGCGCGACAGGGCGCCGGCAAACTCGCCATGTTCGTGGATGATGTGTTCCACATCGGTGCGGGAAAGCGTCAGGATTTCCGTATCCCGTAGCGCAAAAACCGACGCCGAATGCGCCTCTCCAGACAGCATCGACATTTCGCCAGCCGGCTCGCCAGCCCGCACATATCCGACAACTTCGTCGCCCTCATGCCCCGGTTTAACAACGATCAACCGGCCGGAAATAACAAAATGCAAAGCATCTGAAGGATCGCCTGCGAGAAA
>JAJFFU010000200.1 GCA_021776465.1 Parvularculaceae bacterium | reverse complement strand
ACCTTGGTCCGATCCTGATGATCCAGGATGGTTATGTCGCTTCACCCCGGCCGGGAATTCGCGTCGCGTCCAATATGGCGCGCGCGGAGGCCGACTTCGCCGCCCCTATCGAGGCCGGCGAGTCGTCAGTCAGCGCAAACGTAACGCTGATTTACGAGATCAAATAGAGACAGTTATTCACGGGCGAAAAGGTCACCGAAGAAATCGCCCTCGTTCCATGTCGGCCGCTCTGCGCGGTCGACGATCTCACGAGCGATATTGTAATTGATGTCAGCAAAGCGCGCCGCGTCATCCCAGCGGATCGGTAACGACAGATCATCGCTGACATTGTGATAGTGAGTTGTCAGGAATTCGCCAATTACCTCTTCGCCGCCGTTTGCGAAACCGGGCCATAGAAATATTGATGGGACGCCCTGTTCCACAAAACGGTAGTGATCCGATCGGGTAAAAATGCCCTGCCCGGGAAGTGGATCAGGCGACACCGTTACGCCAATTTCTGCGAGCGCGTCCTCAACTAGGGGCCCTAGCGAAGATCGTTCGCCGCCAAAGGCGACGATATCCGTGAACGAATGCAGCATAAGCGGCATATCGAGATTAACATTGGCGACAATCTCTTTGTCGCCAATCGACGGATACTGCGCAAAGTAATCGGCCCCGAGCAGACCTTTTTCTTCCGCCGTTAGCGCCACAAATACGACCGTGCGCGCCGGCGGCGGCCCTTCCTGAAAGCGCCGCGCTGTTTCGAGCATCATGGCGACGCCGATGGCGTTATCCATGGCGCCGTTATTGATGTTGTCGGCCCTGCCGCGCGCTTGTTTGTCGATGCCGACATGGTCGAGATGCGCCGTGATGACCAGCGCTTCGTTTTTCAGCGCCGGATCAGCGCCTTCGATTACGCCAACAACATTGGCGCTTAGAACATCTTCAAACGTAGCGGCGCCAGACATCGAAACGGTCACGGGCAAGTCAAACCCGATCGGCGGCATGTCCTTTTTCGCCTCTTCCGCCCGAACATCGCGATACGAACGCGGTGCGCCCTCAAACAACAACTCAGCGCTGTCAGCGTCCAGGGAAATTGATCCATTAAGTCCCGGTCCAGATACGTCTGCGACGCCGTCCGGGTGAAGCCATGTCGTCGCCTGACCGATTGGGTTGCGCGTTGCGCGTCGCCACGGAAACTGCTTTTCGCCGGCTTCGGTATAAATGCCGATAACACCGAGCGCCCCTTGGTCTGCGATATAATTATCTTTCGATGAGCTCAGGCCATAATGGGCGCGCGCTTCACTGTTGAAGGATGCCGGTGCGCCAGCGAAACGAACAATAACTTTCCCGCCAACATCGAGACCTTCAAAGTCATTATGACCGTTCTCGGGCGCATAGACGCCGTA
Source organism: Parvularculaceae bacterium (assembly GCA_021776465.1). GTDB lineage: Bacteria > Pseudomonadota > Alphaproteobacteria > Caulobacterales > Parvularculaceae > Hyphococcus. Next base: position 1,195 of record JAJFFU010000200.1, on the reverse strand, counting down.
CCCGACAAAAACTGCCGGCGCTTCGTATGCGATAATCTCCCTTTCCAGTGAGGGAAAAATCTTGAAGTCGTCGAGAAACGTCAGCGCGAGGGTTTCACCGTCAGCGTTCGATACAGACATTTGTGACGCCGCAGGCGTTGATGACGCCGTTCTCAGACCGACGTCCTGAAACCAGCCGCCCTGAACACCCGGCGTCAGGTTCAATCCCGTCATCCGCGCAGCGACATATTCGGCAGCCGCGTTATAACCTCTTGTTCCCGCTTCCCGTCCTTCCATTGCGTCATCTGCGAGATATTCGACGTCGGCACGCATGCGCGCCGCCGCGTCGTCAAGCGCTTCAACTTTCGCGACAGCAGCGCCATGATCGAAAATCGGCGGAGTTTGCGTGCTGACACAAGCAGCGACACTCAGAACGCCGGCTAAAACGGCGGCATTTTTAACGACCATCTGCAGCTCAGTCTTCACTGAAAGCCCTCCCATAAAAACATGTTTTCACAGACGTTGACGCAGGCGTCAGGCGGAGGCAAGCGCCGCAGGCAAAGCTGGACTTTCTGTCCATATTTTCTTTAAAAATCGAGCCCTTACCCCAATTATCTGACGTGCTTGGAACAATTGCGCTTGTCCGCTATTCTCTATTTCGTAGTGGAGGGGTGCGTATGAAAAAATTTCTGTGTTTGGCGACTATTGTCGCAGCAACATCGACTGCGGCTACAGCCCATCCTCACGACGGCGACACCGGGCATGACCATCATGGCGGTTGGGTTCATGAAAACGGCATTGGTCCCGACCCGGATGGCGACAGCAATCCGGCAACCGATACGCGCGTGTTGCCTTTTGTCGGGCGCGTTCTGGTGGACGCTGAAGGGTCTACATTTCCGGTCGTTCATTTTGAGCCGCCGCCAGGAACGCATGGCGAAGCAATCAAGCAGGACTATTACGGAAAATACGGCGTCAAATTCGGTTCCGGGATGACTTGGCAAATATGCGAAGGCCAGCGCCACTTTCAGTATAATTCGATGTGTACCTATCAGGCGCCGACAAGCGGACGCTTCGCTGCCGGTTATCGCAACATGTTAAACCGACCGCTGGCAATCGAATTCGATCAGCCGATCTGCCTCGTGACGATGTCCATATATCCGACCGGCGCCGAGCAGGACGAGTTGTTCGAGTTCGAAATCCAGGGCTGGGACGTCGA
>JAJFFU010000199.1 GCA_021776465.1 Parvularculaceae bacterium | reverse complement strand
CTTCTCGCCGGCGCGCGTCTCGGGGAAGACGGGTTCGGGTTCGTCGAGGGACCAGCCGGCGCGATGCGTGTGCCGCAGCTTGGCCGCCTTATAGTGGGCGACGACGTTGAGATTGGCGCCAATGCGGCGATCGACCGGGGCGCCCTCGGCGACACAGTGATTGGCGCGGGAACAAAAATCGACAATCTCGTTCATATCGCGCACAACGTGCAGATCGGTCGGAATTGCCTTATCGCTGGCCAGGTGGGATTTGCAGGCAGCTGCGAATTGGGCGACGGCGTTGTATTAGGCGGCCAGGCTGGCGTGGCGGATCATTTAACGGTCGGGGCTGGCGCGCGTATCGCGGCGCAAGCTGGGTTGTTGCGGAACGTCCCTGCCGGTGAGACCTGGAGCGGCACGCCGGCGATGCCGCAACGCGTACACTTACGGGCCGCCTTTTGGGCGGCGCGCCAATCAAGAAGGAAAGCGGGCGACAAATGACGGAAGAAACGAAACCGCCGCTCGAACCGGGCAAATCAGTCCTTGATATAGACGATTTGATGCAGCTCCTGCCGCATCGCTATCCGATTTTGATGATCGACCGTCTGGTCGATATCAAACCGGGTGAGAGCGCTGTCGGTATCAAGAACATATCCTATTCCGATCAGATTTTTCAGGGACACTTTCCGCAAAAACCGGTCATGCCGGGCGTCCTGATCATCGAAGCGATGGCGCAAGCCGCGGCGGCCTATACGTCCTATACGGAAGGCCTCGACGTTGAGGGTAAAATCGTTCTGTTCATGGGTGTCGAGCGCGCGCGCTTTCGCAAACCGGTTGTGCCGGGCGACCAGCTGCGCCTTCATGTGCGCACCGTTCATCGCAGGGCGCCGGTCTGGCGGTTTGCCTCGGAAGCAGAGGTTGACGGAAAGCGTGTTGCTGATGCGCAATTTTCCGCAATGTTGGCGCAAGGCATTTAACCGCTTCGGGGCGCAATGAATATTCATCGAACAGCGATTGTCGAGGACGGCGCGGAGATTGGCGACGGCGCCGTCATCGGCCCATATTGTGTTGTTGGCGCCGATGTTCAGTTGAAACCCGGCGTCGTCCTGAAGAGCCACGTCGTCATTGCGGGGAAAACAACGATTGGCGCCGGGACGATTGTTCATCCATTCGCCGTTCTCGGCGGCCCACCGCAGCATATGCAGTATAAGGGCGAGGCGACCCGGCTCGAAATTGGCGAAGACGTCGTCATTCGTGAGCACGTCACGATGAACCCCGGCACGCCGGACGGCGGCGGCGTCACGCGCATCGGCGACCGCGGGTTTTTTATGACGGCAACTCATGTCGCCCATGACTGTAAGGTGGGCGATGATGTTATTTTCGCCAACAATGCAACGCTTGGGGGGCATGTTCAGGTCGGCGACAACGCTTTTCTCGGCGGCCTTTGCGCGATCCATCAGCATTGCCGGATCGGCGCCAACGCATTCGTCGGCGGTTGCGCTGCGGTTTCTTGCGACATCATTCCTTATGGGTCGGCGTTTGGGAATCATGCGCGGCTTGGCGGCCTTAACGTCATCGGGATGAAGCGGCGGAATATGCCCCGGGAAAATATTCGTGCGTTGCGCGAGGCCTATCGCCTGTTGTTTGTCGCGGAGACGGGCACCTTTCGCGATCGGTTGGAGACGGTGCGCGCGCGCCGCGCTGACAGTCCGGAAGTGGCGCTCGTTATTGATTTTATCGACAATGGCGCGACCCGGTCGTTAATGACGCCGGCGCGATAGGGCCCGCGATGGCGCGATGGCGAAAACTCGGTTTGATTGCTGGCGGCGGCGCTTTGCCAATGCGCATCGTCGCGGAGCGCGAAGCGCTGGGCGAACCTTTCCACTTAATACGCATTGCCGGCTCCGCAGATGAACCCCTGAACGCCAAGCCCGGTGATGATTGCGGCCTTGGCGAGTCGGGAAAAATATTGCGCCGATTGCGCGAAGCCGATTGTGATGCGGTTTGTTTTGCGGGGATCGTGCGGCGGCCGGATTTTTCCGGCCTGAAAGTCGACTGGCGCGGCGCAGCGCTGATGCCGAAAATTATTGCGGCTGCAGCGCGCGGCGACGGTGCTATCCTGGACGTACTTGTCGAAACGCTGGAGGCGGAAAATTTCCTCGTTGTCGGGGCGGACGAAGCGGTGAGCAGTTTGCGCGCCTCGCAAGGCGCCTTCGGCGTTCATCAGCCGTCTGCGGAGGATTTCGCCGATATCGCCAAGGCGGCAGCGCTCATTAATGCGATCGGATCGTTCGATGTGGGGCAGGCTGCGGTCGTCGATGCAGGCCACGTCCTCGCCATTGAGGCTGCTGAGGGCACTGACCTGATGCTTGCACGCTGCGCTGACCTTCCGGGTGCGCCGGAGCGCAAACGCAATGGCGTCCTCGTGAAAAGGCCAAAGCCCGGACAGGAGCTGCGTGTCGATTTGCCGGTGATCGGGCCGGAAACCGTCCGCCGCGCGATTGCCGCCAATTTGCGCGGCATTGCTGTCGAGGCCGGGCTGTCGCTGGTGATGAACCGCGATGAGGCGGTGGCGCTTGCCGATGGGGCGGGATTATTCCTGTACGGATTTTCCGAGGCGGACCTCAACCAGAAATGACGCAGCCATTGAAGGTAATGATCTGTGCAACTGAGCCTTCCGGCGATGCACTGGGCGGCGCGTTGATGTCGGCGCTCGCGGCGCGCGCGCCCGGCATTCAAATATCCGGATGCGGCGGCCCGGATATGGCGCGCAACGGGTTGGGCAGTTTGTTTGACATTGCCCCGCTCTCCGTCATGGGACCGGTCGCGGCGCTGAAAGCATTGCCGGCGGCGCGCAAAGGCGTCCACGCGCTTGCCGATCACGCAGCGAAAGAACACATCGACGCGGCCGTGTTGATCGATAGTTGGGAATTTTCGAAAATAGCGGCGGCGCGCATTCGCAAATTGGCGCCGCAAACAAAACTGTTCAAATATGTGGCGCCGCAAGTCTGGGCCTCGCGCCCGAAACGCGCACAGGCGTTGGCGCAACTTTTCGATGGCGTCATTACCTTGTTCGAATTCGAAGTTCCGTGGTTCGAACAACATGGCGTGCGGACTGCATGCGCCGGCCATTCCGGATTTCAGGAAATGGCGCGCGCGCGGGGCGAGGGCGCGGCCTTTCGCCAGCAACACGGAAT
>JAJFFU010000198.1 GCA_021776465.1 Parvularculaceae bacterium | reverse complement strand
CGCTCGCCCGATGACACGAACTGATCGATGATGATCTGCGCGCCGTTTACGAAATCACCGAACTGCGCCTCCCAGAGAACAAGGAATTTCGGATTTGCGAGAGAATATCCGTATTCAAAGCCCATGACCGCAAATTCGGAGAGGTTGGAATCGTGCACCTCAAATGTCGCCTGAGCATCTGGCAAATGACGCAATGGCGTGTAAGTATTCTCCGTATTCTGATCAATGAATGCTGCATGGCGATGCGAAAACGTGCCGCGGCGAGAATCCTGCCCCGACAGACGCACGCCGAAACCGTCCTGCAACAAAGACCCGAAAGCCAACGCCTCAGCGGTTGCCCAATCAATACCGGCGCCAGCATCGAGCGTTTTCTTTTTTTGCTCGATGATGCGGGCAAGGGTTTTGTGGATCTTGAAGGTCTTCGGATAGTGCGTCAGCGTTGCACTGATAGTGTTCAACGAGTCCTTGGAAACGGCTGTGTCGCCACGGCGATCATCGTCTATTGGCTGAACGAAACCTGACCATTGTCCGTCAAGCCAGTCCGCTTTGTTTGGCTTGAACGCCTCGCCGGCGTTGAATTCAGAATCAAGGAACGTGCGAAACTCTTCGCGCGTTTTATCCATGTCGCCCGGTTTCAACAGCCCTTCGGCCTCGAGGCGATTGCCGTATTTTTCACGTGAAGAAATCTGGGAGCGGATTGTTTTGTACATCCGCGGCTGCGTGAAGCTTGGCTCATCGCCTTCATTGTGTCCGAAACGGCGATAGCAGAACATGTCGATCACGGCGTCGGCGCCAAAACGCTGACGAAATTCCGTGGCGATCTTTGCTGCGTAAACGACAGATTCCGGATCGTCTCCATTGCAATGGAAGATCGGCGCCTCGACCATCTTTGCGACGTCCGACGGGTAAGGCGATGAGCGCGAAAATTGCGGGCTTGTTGTAAAGCCAATCTGATTGTTGACGATGAAATGGATGGTGCCGCCGGTATTGTATCCGCGCAGGCCGGAAAACCCGAAACACTCAGCGACGATCCCCTGCCCGGCGAACGCCGCGTCACCATGCAGTAATAGCGGCAGCACATGCGTGCGCGGCGCATCGAGATCCGGCGCCTCAATGCGGTCCTGCTTGGACCGCGCTTTTCCGATCACAACCGGATTGACCGCTTCGAGGTGCGACGGGTTCGCTGTCAGCGACAAATGCACGTTGTTGCCGTCAAACTCCCGGTCGGATGAGGCGCCGAGGTGGTATTTCACATCGCCCGAGCCGCCGATGTCGTCGGGCGTTACCGACCCGCCCTGAAATTCGTGAAATATGTGATGATAAGGCTTGCCCATCACTGCCGCGAGAACGTTAAGACGCCCGCGGTGCGGCATGCCGATAACGATCTCTTTAATGCCGAGTGCGCCGCCGCGTTTGATAATCTGTTCCAGCGCCGGCACGGTTGCTTCGGCGCCATCGAGCCCAAAACGCTTCGTGCCCGTATATTTGATGTTCAGGAAATTCTCGAACCCTTCGGCCTCGACCATCTTGTTGAAGATGGCGCGTTTGCCTTGCGGCGTGAACGAAATGTCCTTGTCCGGACCTTCGATGCGATGCTGGATCCAGGCTTTCTGCTCGGGGTCGGTGATGTGCATGAACTCAACAGCAAACGTCCCGCAATAGGTCCGTTTCAAAATGTCGAGGATTTCACGCAATGTTGCGGTTTCAAGCCCGAGCACCATGTCGATAAAGATCGGGCGATCCATGTCCGCTTCGGAAAAACCAAGCGTCACAGGATCGAGTTCGGGATGGACCTCATTCGGTTGCAGGGCCAGCGGGTCGAGATCGGCGATGAGATGGCCACGAATGCGATAGGCCCGGATCAGCATCAGCGCCCGCAAGGAATCTTTCGTGGCCTGACGCACATCATCAATCGACGACGCCGGCGCGCGTTTGGCGATTTTCGACGCAACGGTGGCTTCGGTTGCCGCCCAGTCGCCGTCCAGCGCCGCGGTCAGTTCGCCATTTTTTGCGATCGGCCAGTCTGCGCGCGCCCAGCTTGGCGCCCGATCCGGCGCCGAGCCGTTCCCGGCGTCGCCCTCGCGCTCAAAAAATTCGCGCCAATCCGCCCCTACAGCGTTCGGGTCACTCAACCACGCATCGTAAAGGCGCTCGATATACGGCGCATTGACGCCGGAAAGGACGGTATCTTGATTGGATATTCTATCCGAGGCGCTGCGGGATTCGCGCGACGCCTCGCCATCATGGGCCATGACCGGTTCTCATTGCTTCCGCGTCGGGTTGGCTTTCCTAGATACGCCAACCGCTGCGGGTTTCAACACTAAACGGGCGTCAGTTTACTTAAAGCGCATTTATTTTTTGAGAACTTCCAAAAGCGTCCGGCCCATTGCCGCCGGCGTTGGTGAAACGGCGACGCCAGCCCGGTTCATGGCCTCGATTTTGGCCTCGGCCGTATCGTCAGCCCCGGACACAAGCGCACCGGCATGGCCCATGCGCCGTCCCGGCGGGGCTGTCACGCCAGCGATAAATCCGACTGTCGGCTTCTTGATTTTGTGCTCGGCAAGAAATTTGGCGGCGTCAGCCTCCGCCGACCCGCCAATTTCACCGATCATGATGATTGAATGGGTCTCATCATCATGGAGGAACATATCAAGCACCTCGATAAAGTCAGTCCCCTTCACCGGATCGCCGCCAATACCAACGCAGGTCGACTGGCCGAGACCCGCCATCGTTGTCTGATGGACGGCTTCATAAGTGAGCGTGCCGGACCGGGAGATAATGCCTACATGGCCCTTGCGATGGATATGGCCCGGCATGATGCCTATCTTGCATTCGTCCGGCGTGATCACGCCCGGACAATTCGGACCGACCAGACGGCTTTTTGAGCCATCGAGCGCGCGTTTCACTTTCACCATGTCGAGAACAGGAATGCCCTCCGTGATGCAGATCACCAGCGGGATTTCCGCCGCTATAGCCTCAAGGATCGCATCGGCGGCGAATGGCGGCGGCACATAGATGACCGATGCGTCAGCGCCGGTCTTCTCGCGCGCCTCGGCGACCGTATCGAATACGGGCAATGTTGAGCCGCTCGCGGCCTCGCCCGCTTCCCAGACCTGTCCGCCTTTGCCCGGAACAACGCCGCCGACCATCTTGGTGCCGTAAGCGATTGCCTGTTCGGTATGGAACGTTGCGGTTGAGCCAGTCAGTCCCTGACAAATGACTTTGGTGGTTTTGTCGACGAGGATGGACATGACGGCTCCGCTGCGGGTTCGAGGATTAAAATTGAAACGCCGCCGGTGTAGCGGCGCCGCCGGCAAGGAGCAACCGGGACAAACGGCCTCGATCAGGTTTCACGGCCCCACCCGGTTCCTCGACGACGCCCTATAAGGGTGCGCGCGTTGGCTATCCTTCGGTGTCGAAATCGACCGCTTCAAGGTCGAAACAAGCCTCGCCCGGCGCCGCAGGGCTTTTCAGATTGCGGCGCTTACCGGCAACGCGACGAACGCGATTCTGACCCGCCGCATTATCGCTGTCCGGCCAGCCGCGTGTGAAAGACGCACAGATCCGAAATCCATCACCGACAAGCCGTTCATAGCGATAAGGCGCGTCAGTTTCCGGATCAGCCGGGGTTTCGTCAGCACACCCCGCCGCCGCCGGGAATTGCTCTGTCCGGTCTTCCAGCGCCGCATCCATCGCCGCAAGGCTACGCGGCGTTTCGCCGAAATACGTGCGGTAGCAATCGACCCGGCGCGCGATGGCGTGCATGTCGTTCATTCGCTCAAGATCGAATGAACGCGCGCGCGCCGCACCCGGCGTGTCAACGAGCAGGAACGCCCAGAGCACCAACGCGACCGTTACAACCGAAGCAATGATCGCCAGCGATCGCCCGACCCAATCTGCATTGGTCGTCTCGCGTTCGGCGTCGCGGGTAAAGTTCAGCAAAATTGCCGCTGAGATAATGCCGACCACGCCGGCCTTGGCGAGAAAACGCGACCCGATTTCGCCGGACAGAAAATTGTAAACCACGGCGACGAGATCGCCGATCAATATCAGTGCGGCAAAGATCAACGTCACATAAGTCAGCCAGGCGCGAACACGCGACACGCGCCGTTCCGGATTTTTTCGCCGGGCCGCGTTCAGGCGCCAGCCCAGGGCGATAAATACCGGGTAGCCGACGATGAGCGACGCAATCGACCAGCGCAGTCGGCTGATTGCATATGCGCTTGGCAAGTCATCAAGCGGATCGACAAATTGCGCATCGACAAAAGCGAAAGCGAGTGCGCCCAGCTGAACGGCGAACATCCCAAGCAAAGCGTAGAAAACGATATAGACAAAAGCCTCGCGCGCACCGCCATAGCGTCGCGGACGCGGGACAGGCGTCGGAAATTCAACGTCGGCAAATGCGCCAAGCGCCTCGGCGACTTGATCGTCCGGCCACCCGGCGCCCTTCAAAACCGACGCAATCCGTTCGCGGCTCTCACCTGCGGCGAGCGCCTCTTTGACAAATTCGTTCAACGTTGCGTCTGCGATGGCGAACCTCCTGCGTCTTCAGACTCGGGCGAAGAGTTGATTGAAGCAGAAGCACCGTGTCAATCGGCTAGCGCCTCGCGACGCGCCAATTTCAGGATAAGCCTGGAATCAATCAGGATTAGGTTGGAATCAAAAAGGGAGCAGCTTGCGCTGCTCCCTTTTCGTCCGCCGTCGCGGAATGTTGAATCGCACCCCAATCCAGTGAGAATTCGGTCGCGGTCCAATTTGCCTCGGTTCTTCCAGCCGTCTTACGACAACCTTCCGCCGCTGCTAGGCCTCGCGGGCGCGGGTTCTATAATCGGACTGCCGTCCAATCCGAAGTACCCGCGTCCTGCCGAGGTCCGCCCCGTTTCTTCCATCCTGGCTTGCGCCCTGACGTTTTCAACGTTGCGCGTCGAATTAGCAGTATGATCCGCTGCTAACGACGATTCCAGCTCCTCCTTCCCGTCGCCATACCTCCCGTTAAGGACGCAAGCGCCGTTTCAAAGGCCGAACCGCTCAGGTTCGTCTCGGTGCAACCGGCCCGCCTTTTGGCTTCAACGCTCCCATCGTCTGGGCTCGTTTCGGTTTCATCAGATAGCTTCTGAGCGAAGCTTCTGACCAGCATCCGGTTCCGGCCTCTCTCAACCCACTGCTAGGCAAACGCTGCGAATTGATGTCGACGAGGTCGTTCGGAACATGATCAGGATACCAACTTTCCGGTGTCCGTCGATGCTTTCTTTTCCACATTTTTTAAGAATTTATCTGTGGAATAAAATGCAGTTGAATTTCTTGGCGTTCTTATCGTTTTACATAAACGACGGTGAAATTGTTCGCCGGCATTTCCACAACGGCGTGGCGCTGGAATGCATTTTCCTGCGCAAGCGGCGCAAGATCGTGCTCCAGGTCGCGCACGCCCCAACGCGGATCGCGCGCTTTCAAGCTTGCGTCAAAGGCCTCATTTGACGGCGCCGTGTGCGCACCGCCGCGCATAAAGGGACCATAGAGCAAGAGAAGGCCGCCAGTACGTAACAATCGCCCAGCGCCGGCAAAAAGACCCTTGGCCGCTGTGAACGGTGCGATATGGATCATATTGATCGAGACGATCGCCTCAAAAGACCCTGCGAGCGCCTCGTCCCAGTTTTTTTCGCTCACATCGATCCCGTGCGGCCCGTCGATATTGTCGAGGCCCGACGCTGCAATATGGCCGGCAACGGAAGCGCGGGCTGCGCCATCCGGATCGCCCGCGAGCCAGCGCAAGCCCGGCGCGGCGGCGGCTATATGTACGCCATGTTCTCCTGTGCCGGACCCGACCTCAAGAACGCCGCCTGCGTCCGGTAAATAGCGCAAGAAAACATCACGGATGGTATCGCGGTTACGTGCAGCCGAGGGCGAAAACAGTCTCGCCCCATTCTCGCCGCGCTTTTCGAGTGCTGTCTCTTTTTTATTCGACGCCATCGCAACGGTTTACGCCGAACAACTCGCGCCGCCAAGGACGCAGAATTTCGCACAGTGTCGATGATTGAGACTGACCGGCCGCGCCGCAGCATCAAGCGTTGCGCCCATTTCGAACCGTTGATCATACGCGATCAATGTGCAGGCGACGACCGACGGCGCGGCGGCGCCCTTGCGCTTGATCACCATGCGCGCGTTGGAACACATAATGTCGCGCGGGTTCTTGTCCAGAACACCCCAACAGCTTGTCGTGATTTCAGGAACGTCGGCGCGCTCATCCATTTCCGGAAAGAGCACCAGCGCATGCGGATCCGCTGCGTCAATGGCGATGTCGAGCCGTTTGAACAGTTTCGCGAAGCCGGCGCGCATTTCAACATCGCTCTCCCCGAACCCGGCGCGCCCGGCGACCGATATGGAAAACCCGTGCTCGACAAGCCAGACCAATCCGTCAACTGCAATGTCAAAACTTTTCTGGCCGCGCTCGCGGTCGTGCACATCGCCGTGGAAATGATCGAGGCTAATGCGCAAACGCAACCGGTCGCCATACGTCGCTTGCAAACCCAGCAACCCGCGCAAAACACGCTCGCGCATCATGGGCCGCATCGCATTCGTCAGCACAAGGACGGTAAAACCGCTCTTTAGCGCAGCCTCGACGAGGTCGATCATATCCGGGTTCATAAACGGTTCGCCGCCAGTGAACCCGATTTCTTTCGCGCCGAGTGTTCTCGCCTCCATCAGAAACGGGATCAAATCGGATAATGTAATGTACACTAAGCGATCGTTGGTCGGCGATGATTCAATATAGCAATTGTCGCATTCGATGTTGCACAGCGTGCCGGTATTGACCCACAGCGTTTCCAGGCCGGCAAAATCCACATGGGCGCGCGGAGCCCCGTCAGCGGTGTGCGCCGGGTCCTGAAATTTATTGTCGATGCCCATATTCGCCTGTCGAAACTACGATAAGACCATAGCGATGAAAGAAACGCCCGCCGGCGGCAACCGGCGGGCGTTCAATAATCAGTGATCTACCGTGTTTAATCTTCGGTGATCGGCGGCAGTGGCGCCCCATAAACCGCGTCGTCTTCAAAACCAGCGTCAGGCAATGGCTCGCCGGTTTGCGGATCGACCCGCGCGGGCTGAACCGGCGCGATCATTGTCGGTTTCGCGCCAGGCGCCGCCTCACGATTGGCAAGGCCCCAGACCGCGTTCTGCAACGGGGCGGAATTCGGGCGGGACGCCTTGTTGCGGAAGATAACATCAAGCGGGCGAACTTCTTCGCCGTAATAGCCTTCGTTCCACGAATGGCGCGCTTTGAGGATCGCGCCCTCAAGGCTGACGCCGCCGTAAAGGCCGCGCGACCGGGAAAAGGCCAGAATGTCCGCCGTCTGCGCTTTCGCGCCGGCGCCGATTGGCCCCGCCGCGATCGTCAGATCACCGCCCAGTTTCACCGAAGTCGATAAGAGATGCTCAACGCCGCGCTGGGTCATGATGGCGAGAATGGTCTCTGACCCTTCAACGCCAATCTGAAATCCAAACGATAATGAGCCAACAGTCATGAAAATTGGCTCCGACCAACTTCCGTCCTCTTGGCGCGCGACCATCAGTGCATTGCCGCCGGAGGCGCCAACAAGAAAACCACCGCGTAAAGAACGCGGAATGATGACGAAACCATGCGCGTCGTCAGCAAGATCCCAAAGCGCTTCGAACGCGGTATCGCGTGAGAAATAAGTCGCCGTGTCGGCGGCCTTCTCAACCAGCTCTTCAGCCTTTTCGCGTTTGGTCTCAGCTTGCGCCGGCAGGGCGGCGATCCCTGCAGCAATAAAAGCTGCGCTAAAAATACTCATCAGCCGTCTCAACATGTCCGGCCTCCTTTCCAAATCGTACCGGCGCTGCCGCCATCGGGCGCGCCGAAACATATGAATTGCCGTCTAAACCGGTTCGCGCGGGCGGAAATATGGCGGCGGGCCCGCGCCTTGATGAATATTTGGTGAGATTTGCCGTGAGTGTCGAGGCCGGACGGAGCTAAACGCCGCGCCCGGCAAGGCAGGACGCGCCCGGAACCGGTAATCTTGACCTTTCGCCGGCGCAGGGCGACATCTGCCGCCAGCGACCGGGCGGGTGTAGCTCAATGGTAGAGCAGGAGCTTCCCAAGCTTAAGACGAGGGTTCGATTCCCTTCACCCGCTCCAATAGATCAAGTAAACCCACCGTCTATTCAATCACGCAATTACACCGTTGAAATAAAATCGGCTTATTGTTTGCTTGTCTGCGCCCCAAAAATGCACCCTATATCGGAATATAACCCGCCTGATATCAAGCGTTTGTCTAATCGCACCGCTTTACTGTTTACATCATCGCTATAGTCAATTTATGTTGCGCACTACGTGCGTGAGGGGATTGCAAATGTCGCGGGGGTGGCAGGCAAATATACCTGGGTTCATATTTTACGGAATCATCTTTGGACTGATTCCGGCAGTTTACTTTATCAAAAAATTGGTCGGCGGCCTTCAAGATAATGACAGAGTGGAAGCGATTATTGCATTTATGGCCGATAATACGCCGTGTTTGTATGAC
>JAJFFU010000197.1 GCA_021776465.1 Parvularculaceae bacterium | reverse complement strand
CGCCAGCGCCGAGGCCCCGGCTTCACCACAGAAGGCGCGGTTGGAAACGGCGGCAAACCCGCATCCCGATGCGCTCTATATCGCACGGTTCACGGCGCCGGAATTTACCTCGCTCTGTCCTGTAACCGGACAGCCGGATTTCGCCCACCTCGTGATCGACTATGCGCCGGACAAACGCATTATTGAATCGAAGTCATTCAAGCTTTTTCTAACGTCGTTTCGCAATCACGGCGCGTTTCATGAAGACTGTACGATCGCCATCGCAAAGGCCGTAATCGACACCGCAGCGCCGCGCTGGCTGCGTATCGGCGGCTATTGGTTTCCGCGCGGCGGCATGCCGATTGATGTGTTTTATCAGACAGGCGCGCCGCCAGAGGGCGTTTATCTTCCAGCCCCCGGTGTCGCGCCTTATCGAGGGAGGGGATGAGATGAAAATATTGGGAGTGATTGCGCTCGTTTTGATGGCGCCGGCGTCAGCTTTTGCGGATGCCCTTGAAGGAAAGAGATCCCCCGCAGAAATCATGTTGGAAGCGGCGCCGGAAGAATGGCGAACATTCGATCAGGAAGACTTGCTCTATATCGAAGTCGCAACAGGGACGGCGGTCGTCGCGCTTTCCGATGTGCTTGCACCGGGGCACGTAAAGCAAGTGAAAACCCTGGCGCGTCAGGGCTTCTATGACGGCTTGTCTTTCTACCGGGTGATCGATGGGTTTGTAGCGCAAGGAGGCGACCCGTTCGAAGAGCGCGACATTGGCGACGCCAAGGCGAGCCTGGACGCTGAATTTGAAGAGGCACTATCGTCGATGGAGGCCACACATGTCGTGTCGGAAGGCGTTGACGGCTACGCATCCACAGTTGGTTTTGCGCGGGGCTTGCCGGTCGGGCTCGACCGGGAAGCCGAGACCGTGTGGCATCTGCATTGCGTCGGCGCCTTCGCTTTTGGTCGCAACGATGACAGGGATTCAGCGAGCACGGAATTTTACATCACGCTCCAGCCGCAACGGTACCTTGATCGCAACCTGACGGTGTTCGGGCGTGTCATCGATGGCATGGACCACATTCAGCGATTGCGACGTAACGCGCCGCCGGAAACGAAAGACGATGATGTCGGCGAGGAAATCATCACCATGCGGATCGGCGTTGATCTTCCGCCTGAAAAGCAGGTGCAGTTGGAAATTCTGCGCAGCGACAGCAATGCGTTTGCCGAATATTGGGAATCGCGACGGAACCGTCCGGAATCGTTTTTTCACTTCCGGCATAACTATGTCGATATCTGTCAATTGCCGATGCCAATACGCGAAAAACAGACGGTCGCCGCGGAGTGACCGTTCGAAAAAACGGCCCGTGGACAATCAATGCTGAACGCACGGTCTTCGACAATCCGTGGATATCTGTTGAAGACCACGCCGTCGTCCATCCGGATGGATCTGACGGTGAATATGGCGTGGTGCGATTTAAAAATCTCGCGATCGGAATTTTACCGGTAGATGCAAATGGCGACGTTTGGCTTGTCGGGCAGCATCGCTACCCTCATGACAAACACAGCTGGGAACTGCCGGAAGGTGGGGGCCCGATTGGCGTTGACCCATTGGTATCCGCAAAACGCGAGCTTGAAGAAGAAACGGGGCTGACAGCCCGTCAATGGCAACAGATTTCTGATTGCGATGTGTCGAATTCAGTGACCGATGAGCGCGCGGTCTGCTTTCTTGCCTATGACCTTGTCGCCGGCGAGGCCGCGCCGGAGCCCTCAGAAGCGTTAACGATTAAGAGAGTAAAATTCGCGTCACTGTTAGATATGGTATTGGCTGGAGAGATTACGGATAGTTTGACGATCATAATGACGTTAACAGCCCATACGCTTGCCTTGCGGGGGCTGGCGCCTGACCCTATTTCTAAGCATCTCGCAAGTAAGGGCGTTCGCAAATAAGGAGCAAACCTCATGTCGAGCAGTAAGGCCGATAACCAGAACGTTGTCGCGTTAAGCAGCGACCAGACCTGGGCGCGGATGCGCGTTGAAGCGGCGGCGGCGGCAGCCGAAGAGCCAGCGCTCGCGAGCTTTCTTCACGCGACCATCCTCAATCACGACTCCTTCACCGGGGCGCTTTCCTTCCGTTTGGCGCAGAAAGTTTCTGATCGGGAAATGAACGCCATGTTGTGGCGGGAAGTCTGCAACGATGCATTTGAAAACGAACCGGGCATTGTTGAGGCGGCGTTGATTGACTTGCGTGCTGTCTTTGCGCGCGATCCAGCGTGCGACGAATTCATGCAACCGTTTCTTTATTTTAAAGGGTATTTATCATTACAGGCGCAACGCGTCGCCAATTGGCTTTGGCGTCATGAGCGTCGCCAGCTTGCCGTGTTTTTGCAAAGCCGCATGTCGGAACTTTTTGCTGTCGACATTCATCCTGCCGTGCCCATGGGAAAGGGCGTTTTCATCGATCATGCAACAGGTATCGTTATAGGCGAGACCGCGGTCGTCGAAGATGATGTGTCCATTCTACAGAATGTGACCCTTGGCGGTACTGGCAAGGAGGACGGTGATCGCCATCCGAAAATTCGCCGCGGCGCCCTGATCAGCGTCGGCGCCAAGGTTCTGGGAAATATCGAGGTTGGTGAGCGCGCCAAAGTTGCCGCAGGCAGTGTTGTGCTGCAAACGGTTGAGCCGGGCTGTACTGTCGCGGGCGTGCCGGCGAAGCCAGTCGGGAAGTGCGCGGAGACCAATCCGGCGGAAACAATGGACCAGACATTTTACTACGACACGTATTCTATTTGACGTTGCGCAGTTAGCGCGGCAAAAGCGCCGCTCATGCGTGTTGATCAATTTGATTTTGACCTGCCACAGGATCGTATTGCCCTTGAACCGGTGCGCCCGCGCGATTCTGCGCGGTTGCTGCATATTCTTGGTGAGAGAAAAGTCGACCTTACTGTCAGAGAATTACCGACGCTCCTGCGCGCGGGCGATATGCTTGTTGTCAACGACACGAAAGTAATCCCGGCCCAGCTGTTTGGCGCGCGTGCGGCGAGAGGCGAGGGCGACGATGTTCCTGTCGATGTCACGTTGCACAAGAGGGAAACCGATACGTCGCCGGGCGTTACGCGCTGGCGTGCGTTCGTCCGTCCCGCAAAACGTCTACGCACCGGGGACGAGATTGTTTTCAGCGATCAGTTCGCAGCAATTGTTGAATCGCGGAACGGCGCGGAATGCGTTTTGCGGTTCGATCTCGATGCCGATGCGTTTGACGTCCGTCTTGGCGAGGCCGGCGCGATGCCGTTGCCGCCCTATATCGCGCGCAACCGGCCGGCGACAACGCAAGACCTTCTCGATTATCAGACGACATACGCGCGCGAATCTGGTTCCGTTGCTGCGCCGACTGCAGGGCTCCACTTTACGCCGGAACTGCTTGAAACGCTGAAGGGCGAGGGCGTCCTGATGGAGACAATCACGCTTCATGTCGGCGCCGGTACATTCTTGCCAGTGAGCGTCGACGAAACGTCGGACCATAAAATGCATGCGGAATGGGGCGAGATTACCGAAGCGCAGGCCGATGCGATCAACGAGGCGCGCGCAGACGGCGGGCGCATCATCGCCGTTGGTACAACGTCGTTACGGTTGCTCGAAAGCGCTGCGGATGAAAATGGCCTCGTTAAACCATTCCGCGATGAGACCGATATTTTTATCACGCCCGGTTACGCCTTTCGAGCGGTCGATCTGTTGATCACGAATTTTCATTTGCCGCGGTCAACATTGTTCATGCTGGTCTGCGCGTTTTCCGGCGCAGAAACAATGAAGTCAGCTTATACGTATGCGATTGCGCAAGCATACAGGTTTTATTCCTATGGGGATGCATGCTTGCTGGAGCGCCAGCGGCCATGACGCGAAGTATCGCTCTATTGCGCGGCGTCAATGTCGGCGGGCACCGAAAATTGCCGATGAAGGAACTCTCCGCCGTTCTGGAGACGATTGGCTGCAGAAATATCCGTACATACATTCAGAGCGGTAACGTCGTTTACGACGGCAATGTTGCGTCTGATCAAATTGGCGCGGCGATAGACGATAAGTTCGGGTTCAATCCGCCGGTGTTCATCTTTACGGCGAAAGCATTTGTGCGTGTGGCGGAACAGTGTCCGTTTCAAAGCCAGGCTGACGGCAACCCGAAAAGCGTTCATATTTATTTCCTGGCGACACCGCCCGAAAAGGGTGTTGAAGCTACACTTCAAGCCGTCAAATCGGCTGACGAAATGTTTGCGCTTGAAAAAGACGCCCTTTATCTGCATTCGCCAAAAGGACTGTCGGCGTCGAAAATTGCCGAAAAGGCGGATCGCATTCTGAAGGTCGACAACACGGCTCGCAACTGGAATACGGTCTGCGCGCTGATCGCGCTTGCGGAGGACGCTTGATGGATGAAATCACATTCGACGATTTTCTGAACGTCGATATTCGCGTTGGCACGATAGTCGACGTTCAACCATTCGAGAAGGCCCGTAAGCCGGCGTGGAAGCTGTGGGTCGATTTCGGCTCAGGGATCGGTGTTAAGAAGTCGTCGGCGCAAGTGACGGTGCATTATGCAAAAGAAGCTTTGATGGGTCGCCAGGTCGCAGCGGTCGTGAATTTTCCGCCGCGACAGATTGCTGATTTCATGTCGGAGATACTCGTGCTCGGGTTTTCCGATGCAGACGGCGCCATTGTCTTGATAGGGCCGGAGCGGGCTGTGCCAAACGGCGGGCGGATGCATTGACGGCGAATTTTACCTTTTCAGTTGGCGCAACCGACGGTGCGGCGCGTAAAGGCGTGATTTCAACGCCGCGCGGAGACATCGCAACGCCGGCCTTCATGCCTGTTGGTACGGCTGGAACAGTGAAGGCAATGTTGCCGGAGCATGTGCGTGCGACGGGCGCCGATATCGTTCTTGGCAACACCTACCATCTGATGTTGCGACCGGGCGCGGAACGCGTCTCGCGTCTTGGCGGCCTTCACAAATTCATGAACTGGCCGCGCCCGATCTTGACTGATTCTGGCGGTTTCCAGGTCATGTCCCTTTCAAAACTCCGTAAGCTGACGGAAGAGGGTGTATCGTTTCAATCGCATATTGACGGCTCGAAGCACATGCTGACGCCGGAGCGGTCTATCGAAATTCAATGTCTGTTGGGCGCTGACATTCAGATGCAGCTCGATGAATGCCCGGCAATCCCGATTGCCGAGGAAGCCGCGCGCGAGTCGATGTTGCTGTCGGCGCGTTGGGCTGCGCGCTCGAAAGCTGCTTTTGCCGAGAAGTCGACGCCCGGTCAGGCGCTGTTCGGCATCGTGCAGGGCGCCAACTATGAAACACTGCGCCGAGAAAGCCTTGAACGGCTGATGGAAATCGGGTTTTCGGGCTATTCTGTCGGCGGCTTAGCGGTCGGCGAGGGGCGCGAAGAAATGTTTCGGGTTCTGGACTTCACCTGTCCGCACATGCCGACCGACAAGCCACGCTACCTCATGGGTGTTGGCAAACCGGCTGATATCATTGGCGCCGTTGCACGCGGTATCGATATGTTCGATTGCGTGGCTCCGACACGGTCCGGCCGGCACGGTCAGGCCTGGACGATATCGGGGCCAATCAACATCAAGAACGCTCAATTCGCCGATGATCCAACACCGCTCGATCCCGGCTCCTCGTGTCCGGCGAGCCGTGACTACTCGAAGGCCTATCTGCATCATCTCTTCCGCGCCGGGGAATATCTCGGGCCAATGCTCCTCACATGGCATAACCTTCAATATTATCAGGACCTTATGGCAGGGCTGCGATCAGCGATAGCGGCGGGGCAGTTAACTGATTTCATTACTGATTTCAAAGCGGCGACCGGCGAAACGGTTGTGTAGAAAGGCGGACCCAGCGGCTGGAATATCGGTTGACCGGCAAGGGCGCCATCCGTATGTTCCGCCGCCTCAAGGACGGACCGCCGCTTCCATTGGCGAAGCGGCGTTCGCATGTTAAGCGCCCGGTTCGCGCAAAACGCCGACGTCCCTGTGGGCCCTTAGCTCAGTTGGTAGAGCAACTGACTTTTAATCAGTAGGTCG
>JAJFFU010000196.1 GCA_021776465.1 Parvularculaceae bacterium | reverse complement strand
GTGCCGGTCGGCGCAACGACCGAAACCTGCGCATTGCGATATCCGTTGAGGGCGCCCAACTCGTACGCCTCGCTCCAGATCGTCTTTGCGCGCTCGGCGAGTTCCGGCCACGGGCAGGCGTCGTCATTGAGTTGCGATGGCTCCGCGCCAAGTCCCTCAAAGTCGCCGCCTTCCGATACGCCGGTCGCGGCGCGCCGGTGATTACGCATCACCCGCAACATGGCCTCGCGATTGGTTCCGAACTTGTCAAAAGGTCCGAGGGCGCCAGCGATCTCGGCGCTCGTGCGGTAAGCTGCGCCCGTCATCAGCGCCGTAATGCCGGCGCAGGCGGCGCGGCCTTCCTCGCTGTCATAGGCGATGCCCGAACTCATCAACAGGCCGCCAATATTGGCAAAACCGAGCCCAAGCGTGCGGTAATCAAACGATCGGCGCGCGATTGCGGCGGACGGGTATTGCGCCATGGCGACGGATATTTCGAGCGTCATCGTCCATAGCCGGCACGCATGTTCGAACCCGTCAACATCATAGCCGTCATCGGTCTTGAATTTGACAAGGTTGATCGATGCAAGATTGCACGCCGTGTCGTCCAGAAACATATATTCCGAACACGGATTGGAACCACGAATTTCGCCGCCCTCGGGACAGGTGTGCCAGGCGTTGATCGTGTCGTGGAATTGAACGCCCGGATCGGCGCAGGCCCAGGCAGTCGCGCAGATGTCTTCCCAGAGGTCGCGCGCTTTCAGGGTCTTGACCGCCTCGCCATCGGTTCGGCGGGTGAGCGTCCAATCGTCATCGTCGGTGATCGCTTGTAAAAACGCATCGGGAACGCGCACGGAATTGTTCGAATTCTGGCCGGACACCGTGCGGTAGGCTTCCGATTCCCAATCGAAATCGAAAACATCAACGTCGATTTCGCGATATCCCTCGCGGGCAAATTCGATGGCGCGCCGGATTGAGCCGTCAGGAATAAACGCGGCCTTTGCCGCCTTGATCGCCGCTTTCAGTTGCGGGTTTTCGCTAGGGTCGAGACGGTTGTCGTCTTCGACCGCCCAACACGCATTAAGGACGAGGGGCAAATGTTTCGCCAGTGCGCGCGACCCGGCGATCAGCGCGGCGACTTTTTCTTCCTCACGCGCTTTCCAGCGGATGAACGCTTCAATGTCCGGATGGTCCGCGTCGACGATGACCATCTTCGCCGCGCGCCGCGTCGTGCCGCCGGATTTTACAGCACCGGCCGCCGCATCGCCGACTTTCAGGAAGCTCATCAGGCCGGAGCTTTTGCCGCCGCTCGACAAGGGCTCGCCGTCGCCGCGAATGTTTGAAAAGTTCGTGCCGGTGCCGGAGCCGTATTTAAAGAGCAGCGCCTCGCGCCGCCACAGATCCATGACGCCATTTTCCGAGGCGAGATTGTCGTCTACCGATTGAATGAAGCAGGCATGCGGTTGCGGGCGTTCATAGGCGCTGTCGGATTCAGCAAGATCGCCCGTTTCATGATCGACATAGAAATGGCCCTGGCCGGGTCCATCGATGCCATAGGCCCAATGGAGCCCGGTGTTGAACCATTGCGGTGAGTTCGGCGCGCCGATTTGAAGCGCCAGCATGGCGCGCATGTCATCCAGATAGGCGTGGGCTGCGGCCTCGTTGGTAAAGCACCCGGCCTTCCATCCCCAATAGGCCCAGGCGCCGGCCATCCGGTCGAACACCTGTTTGGCGGAGGTCTCCGCGCCGTAACGTTCGTCCGCCGGCATTTTTGCAAGCGCCGCCACATGGGGCATCGAACGTTGCAGGAATTTCGGTACGCCCTTTTCCGGCATGCGCCGGGTCGCGGCGGGGACGCCCGCCTTGCGCAGATATTTTTGCGCCAGGATATCGACCGCCGTCTGGCTCCACCCTTTCGGGACGTCGATATCGCGGGCCGCAAAAATGATCTCGCCGGCGAAGGTTCGGATCTCCGAATCAGCGCGCCGGAAGGCGATCGCGCCATAAGGCGCGCCTTTATCTTTGGAAAAACGGCGTTCTACATGCATCTCGCGGAGCCCGATTCGGTAGACGCCATATATAGTGCTTCCGGGCCCGCGGCTCCACCCGAAACCGGCAATTCTGTTGCGTATTGCCCGGCCCGGCGGCGGGCGCCATATTCGCGCCGCTGAAAGGGGCTATAGAGCCCTTTGAGAACGTTCAGGAGCGCGCCTTGATTTCGAAACTCTTCACCTGGTGGGATTCGGCCACTTTGGGCACGTCTTTCACGCTGTGGCGCAAGGGCGCGCGCGAGGTCGGCACGGACGAGCAAGGCAACCGCTATTTCGAGGAAAAGGCCAAATCGCTTCCGGGCAGCGAAAATACGCGGCCCCGGCGCTGGGTCGTTTACCATGGTGTCGCAGAAGGCTCGCGCGTGACGCCGGACTGGCATGGCTGGCTCCATCATACGTTTGATGAGCCGCCGAGCGAGAAACCATTATTGCGCCGCGATTGGGAAAAGGACCATCTTCCCAACATGACGGGCACGCCGCTCGCCTATCATCCGCCGGGTTCGCTCGCTCGCGTTGGCGGACCGGCCGATGTGAACGATGATTATGAAGCGTGGACGCCGGAAGACGCGTAGATGGCGAGTTGCAACAGAACTTGGGGAGTTGAACGATGAGCCGTGCGGGCGCTTTTGAAACCATTGTCGGATTGATCGTCATCGCCGTCGCTGCGTTGTTCCTGTGGTACGCCGCCGGCGTCAGCGGCGATCGAGGCCGTGTTGCGGATTATCAGCTTGATGCCATCTTCGGTCGCGTTGACGGACTTTCCGTCGGCGCCGATGTAAAAATCGCGGGCATTTCGGTAGGCGAGGTTTCCGCAAGCGCCCTTGATCCGGCGACATATGAAGCGACCGTCGCGATGCGCATCAACCACAATGTTCAGGTCCCTGACGATTCCGTCGCGAAGATCGTTTCTGACGGTTTTCTCGGCGGCGCCCATATCTCGATAGAGCCGGGCGCTTCGGAAGATTATCTTCGGGAAGGCGACACGATCACCATCACGCGCGGCTCCGTCGATTTGTTAAATCTCGCCGTTCAAGCGTTCACGAATCAGCAACGCAGCGGCGCCAGTAATGACGCGCCCGCGGAAGATCCGCTTGGAGAGTTTTAAATGCGTAATGTGATTATTGTAACGGCCGCAAGTTTCGCGTCATTATTGGCCACCGGTGCGCTGGCGCAAAATGAGCGGTTTGAAACGCCGATGGATGACCGTCTCGATGAGTTGGAAGCGCTCTCGCGGAACAGTGACGACCCGTTCGCCGGCGTCATTGACCGCACCGAGCGCGAGCCGGTTTCCGTTACGTTGCGCGCGTTGGACAAGATAACGGCGCGCTACACTGACATTGAAATTGCGATGAATGAAATCGCGCGCTTCGGCTCCCTCGAATTGCAGCCGCGCTTTTGCGACAAGCGCCCACCGGAAGAGTTTCCGGAAACCACGGCGTTTCTGGAGGTCTTCGACACCGAATTTGGCGCGCGCGGCGATGATCTGAAAATTGATCCGTCGCTTCTGGAGACGGACAAGGAAAAAGACACCCCGTCTGATGCGTCAGCGATCGATGAGGTGCTCGAACTGGAGGCCATTCCGGCCTTTGGCGAGGATGCGATGGAAGAAGCCGCGCCGGTCGAAGCCGCGCCGCTTATATCAGAACCCGTGCCGTCGCTGCCGGCGCCGGAAGTGCTGAACGGTCCGCAGGCGGAAGGCGAAAACATTTTTCGTGGTTGGATGTTTGCGTCGAGCCCGGCGCTCAACGCGCTTGAACACCCGGTCTATGATGTCTGGGTGATCGATTGCACGACCCGCGCGGTCGACAACTGATCGGGCGCCGCGAAGAAATCGGCCTTGATGTTGAGCGCCGCTTTTAATTGCACCTGATAGTCGTCATTCGGGACGCCGATAAGGCCGAACTGTTCGAGATGTTCGTTATAAAATTGCGCGTCAATAAACTGAAAACCACCGAGCTTCAGGCGCGCGATCAGATAAACCATCGCAACCTTTGATGCATCGCGCTCACGCGAGAACATGCTCTCGCCGCAGAACGCCCCGCCCAGGCAGAGCCCATAAAGGCCGCCGACTAGCGCGTCGCCCCGCCAGCATTCAACGCTGTGAACGAGGCCGCGATAATGAAGCTCGGAATACGCTTCGACAATGGCGTCGTTGATCCACGTGTCGGGACGCCTCTTTGTCTCGTCGGCGCAGGCCGCAATCACGTCGGGAAAAGCAGAATTGATGCGAATTTCGAACGGTTCGGTTTTTATGAACCGCAACAACCTTTTCGGCGCCCGCGCCTCGCTGAGATTGATGAGCCCGCGCTCTTCCGGCAGCACCCAGACAACGCTCGCATCCTCGCGCGCCCGCGCCATCGGAAAATAGCCAAGCGCATACGCCTTGATCAGCTCGTCGATGGAGATTGAATTGGCGCTGTCGCGTGGCATGGGCGGTAGTATCGCGCGGAATCGGGCGTGCGCGCAATGCATGTGATTGGAGGGCAGACTTTCCGTTAACGAACCGATGTTCGTTTTTGGCCTAAAGTGGCCATTCAACTGCGGCGGCGCGAACGGCAGGTTGATCCTCAAAGGAGACGTTAGGGTGTCAGATCGGACTACCGCAGCATTGAGAAAAGTCGGTACCGCGGTCAGACACCACGAGTGGATATCGCTCCGGCCATCATCAATTCCTCAAGAACTTGATGTATGTCCGATGGCTCTGGTGTGAATATGGGGACGCCGTTGTCCAAAAACGCTGTGTAGCGAAGTTCATGAGACTTATGCTGATCGCTTAATGCGATGACTATTTCCCTTGCGAGACCTGAGATCGGTACTTCTTTGTTTTCAACTTCGTCCAACAAATTTGATAAATTGTGGCGCAGAGAGAAATTTTTGAGTTCGACTGGCGACATACCTCGTTTTAACAAGGCGCACTTGAGAAAAAGCTCGGCTGAATGAGAAATCAAATAGTAAAACGGTAAGGCGAGATTATTGCGGGGGACAGGTTCCCCTCGCGCCGAATATTCTTTTTCAAGGATTTTCGCATTCTCCCAAAAAACAACGGCTAACGTCCGGTAAGTGGATGCTTCGACAACGAATGACATTGCATATGCCTTTCCTCAATTCAAATATTTGAAATGCCGAGGTCGGATCGCAAGGCTGACTTCAATTCGTCATGCGCGTGATACCGAGCATCTATATCATCGTTTGTTTCAACTATTTTTGCAATTGCACGCCTGACCGCAAGCGGCCCAACTAATTCACATCGCATTTGCCAATACGCGAACTTTTTTGCGGCTCTATCAGAGTTTTCAACCGCCGCCTCATGATATGCATCCAGCAAGCCGATGTATGCTTCCTTTCTTTCTTCAAAGCTTCTCTTTTTGACCTCTGACCGTTGTTGGAGCAAAAATTGAATTAAGGCGGTAACAATCGATCCCAATCCAAATGCAGTTAAAAACGGTAGAACGAGCGAAACATTCATCCAATTCTCCATAGCGCTTCGTAACGTACCTTCCTTATTGAAACTTTCGGCGTTTAAACGCTTTCCCGTTCGAATTTTTGCCGACCTGGCGCTTTGCCGCCATTAGTTTTGGCGATTCTCTTTATCTCAGAAATTACGTGATCTCGGTCAATCGGCATCTCGCGACATTAAAACAATCTCGCGATGTTTCGCAACGAACGCGGCCACTGAAACCGTATTCCAGTGAGCCAGATATTGTCATACACCATCGAAAAACACTCAATGTCACGCTAAATTTCTAATGTCCGGTCTTGCGCGCAAAGCCGACGTCCGACCGTAATAGCGCGAATGTCCGCTTTGGGCGAATAACTGTCGTTTGGACTTTCATCGAGGCTCAATCGAATTTAGCGACGGCGGCGAACGAGACGCCGCCTACTCAGACTCCGCCAGCCACTCTTCAAGCCAGTGAATGTGATAATCCCCGCGTTGAAAATCCGGCTGGTCAATCAATTCCTGAAACAGCGGAATCGTTGTCTCAATCCCCATCAGCGCGAACTCTGAAAGGCATCGGCGCAGCCGCGCT
>JAJFFU010000195.1 GCA_021776465.1 Parvularculaceae bacterium | reverse complement strand
TTCTAGACCCCGGCTTTCGCCGGGGACATCGGTTGTGGGGTTGGCGCTCACCTCTCCACCCGTTCTTTCCGGCGAAAGCCGGAATCCAGAAACGTCGCGTTTCACGCGGGCTCATAATTTCGGTGCGACCGCCGCCGTCTTGACGTGGCGGCGGCTCCCATTCGCCTATACCGACGCGCGCCAATTACTGCCCAAAACTTTCTGGACCCCAGCCTTTCTCCGAGGACCCCGGGTTGTGGGGTTGGCGCTATACTCTCCGCCCGTTCTTTCCGGCGAAAGCCGGAATCCAGAAACGTTGCGTTTCACCCGGGCTCATAATTTCGGTGCGACCGCCGCCGCCTTGATGTGGCGAACACGCCGATCCCGGCACACAGCTAATGTCACCCTAAGCTTTCTGGACCCCGGCTTTCGCCCGGGAAGCCGGTTGTGGGGTTTGCGCTAATCTCTCCACCCGTTCTTTCCGGCGGAAGCCGGAATCCAGAAACGTTGCGTTTCGCGCGGGCTCATAGTTTCGGTGCGACCGCCGCCGTCTTGACGTGGCGGCGGCTCCCATTCGCCTATACCGACGCGCGCCAATTACTGCCCAAAACTTTCTGGACCCCGGCTTTCGCCGGGGTGAGCGGGTTGTGGGTTCAGAACAATATTTCCACCCGTTCTTTCCGGCGTCTGTCGGCGAAGGCCGACAAACTCAAAAGCCGGAATCCAGGAGTGTCTGGTTTTTTAACAGCTTCGACTGTTGGCATGGAGGTCCAACCTTTCTGGATCCCGACTTACGTCGGGAACACGGGGTGTGAGGTTGAGAGACAATTTTTCCCCCCGCTCATTCCCGCGAAGGCGGGAATCCAGTTTCACCGTTGCAGTGGATTCCCGCCTTCGCGGGAATGAGCGGATTTAGATGAATTCTCTTCCCCCGCTTGCGGGGGAAGTACCGGCGAAGCCGGGGATGGGGGCTCTTTCCATAGGTTGCGGAAACGCCCTCCGTCAGCGTCAGCACCCGCCCCAAGGGGGAGGAAGGCCGCCGGAAGAACCGCGCGAGCGCGCCGCCCCCGACACAACCATAACCGTAAAGTCTTCCATGAATCCCGCATTTGGTGCGTAGTTATCAACGCCGGACGCGGACGGCCTATAGTGTTTGTCGATCGGGCGGCGGATCGCCCGCACACGGACAAAGGAGAGATATGTCGTGCACTGACCGGTTAAAACAACGCGGCGGCCTTCCCCACCAACACGCCCGACAGGATAATCCCGGTCAGGTATGTCCCGACGGCGCCGGCGGCTTTCAGCGCGTTGCCTTTATAGACGCTCTCACCCGTCAACACGCCGGCGGCGTGAATGTAACGCGAGGCGACGGCGACGACCATCAGCGCGGCGGCCCAAAGGGGCAACAACGGCGAGCGCAGACCGACAGCGAGGATCAACACGGAGAGCATCGGCACATATTCGATACAATTGCCATGGGCGCGGATCGCCTTGCGCAAACTGCTTGTGGGATCGGCTTCGGCTTCATGCTGGGTTTTGATCACCGAGCCGCGCTCGCGACTGACATTGGCGCCAAGAAGGAAAACGAGGAGGGCCAAGAGACCCACAGAAAGTAACGCCATGGCCATGATAGAAATCTCCCATTTGCTTTGCTCGCCGATACGCGGGTTCGCCCGCCTGAACAAGGCGCGCGGGAACAGGGAGCACGCGACAGGGCGCCGACGAATAGCAGTTGGAGGCGCCAAAATCTGTTGTCGGGGGCGGGCGGGCGCTTATCTTCAGCGACGTGCAATGAAAGGCGCGCGCCATGCCTCAGACGGAAGAAACACTCGCCCAGCTTAACACGATCTCTAACGGCCATCTACCCGGCCTGATCGGGATCAGGTTCACGGACACCGGTGATGGCTGGGTCGAGGCGGAATGCCCGGTGCGCCGCGAGATCATGGCGCCCAACGGATTTTTGCACGCGGCGAGCGTTGTCGCGCTCGCGGACACGGCCTGCGGTTATGGCTGCACGATGCACCTGCCGGAAGGCGCGCGCGGCTTCACGACGATTGAGTTGAAGTCGAATTTTACCGGCACCGCGCGCGAAGGCGTTATCGAGTGCCGCGCCGAAGCGAGACATCGCGGCCGCACAACCCAGCTATGGGACGCGACCGTTAAACATCGCGATACGGATAAAGTGATTGCGCATTTCCGCTGCACGCAAATGGTGCTCTGGCCGAAATAAGCGCGCGGCCAATGCTATCCGTACCCGGACGGCCTTCGGCCTAGGCGGCCTCGAAGGTCAGCCCGGCGTTTTCGGTCAGGCGCCTGATCAGCGCGTCGCCCATGGCCGCTGCGGGTGTCGTGACGCCGCCGGGCGTCGCGTCGCGATCAACGTCGAACGCCAGACACAACGCGGCCTCGGCGATCATTTTCGACGTCGAGCCATAACCCGGATCGCGATCGCCCCGGACCATGGCGCTGACGCTGTCGCCATCTTGCGATTTGGCGACGAAGAGGAGTTTGTAAAACCCGTTTTCGCGCTGGCTTTTGCTCGGCCCGTCGCCGGGTTTCGGGAGCGCGGTATTTTTCAGGAGCGCCCGCGTCGGCGGAAAGAGAAGCGCGCCGGCGCCGAGCCCCATGCCGCCGGTAATCGCAAACGCCGCCGGCCCGTTCGGCGCGGCCATCATCTCGGAGTAACGAAAATCGTCACCATAAGCGTAGTCCATGAGCATGTTAGAGCGATGAACATTGCGCGCATTGATCGCCGCCATGATGAATGGCGCAACCCATTTTTTTGCGTCGCGATCATAATGCGGCGTGTTGGCGTCGGGCTGGCGCGGGCGCGCGGCGTTGTCATCAGGCGCGAGGGAATAGATGTCGCGCATAACACTGCGCACATGGGGGTCGCTGATATTTTCCAGCGTCGCCAGCGCACTCGCCACCGTACCGCCGGAAGCGCCGCCTTTGACGGCGAGGACGCGGCCTTTCACTTCGGAAGCCGGGCCTCCGAATTTTTCCCGCGCAAGCTTTTGCACATAGAAGACGCCGAGATCGAACGGAATGGAATCAAACCCGCAGGAATGAACGATGCGCGCGCCCGAGGCGGCGGCTTCATCCGAATACTGATCGATCATGGCGCGCATAAAAGGCGGCTCGCCGGAAAGGTCCACATAGTCCGTGCCCGCCGC
>JAJFFU010000194.1 GCA_021776465.1 Parvularculaceae bacterium | reverse complement strand
GCTGCGGCTTTCACTTTCGCAGCGAAATCGGCCGCAACGCGCTCATCGTATTTTGCGCCGCCGCCGACACCGCCCAGAATGACGCCGAGGATCGGTTTTTGAAGAGCCGCCATTTCAGGCGCCGGGTCGCACCGCGCCGCGTCGAGTTTCAGCCCATGTGGCGATGTCAGGGTCGTAAAAACAGTCTCGCCAATTCGCCGATCGTGGAGCGGCGCCCAAATCAGATCGGCAAAGCGCGCCGGGATGCGCGGATCTTTCAGCAGTACAACGAACGTTTTCCCGCCGCTCTCGCGTTTAACGGCGCGCGCATAGGGTATCGCGCGCCGACCTGACGCAATCAGAATGTCGGGAAACGGCGGCGCGATCGGACTGTTCACCGCGCCGGACGCGTCGCGCGGATCGATCGGTCCGAACGGCGCAAACCATTCAAATGGCGGGCGTGACAGAATGGTTTTATCGACAACGTCACCGCCCAGCGCCGAAGCAACGCCCGCGCATTGGACGATATCGCCGATCTTGCCGTCGGTCAGTGTCCAGATCTTCATCGGACGCCAGGAAAACTGATTCTGGCGACAACATGCGGCCGGCGCGATTCCGCGACTGTGATTCGGTCATCACAGTTTTTAGCATTTACTGCTAAAATATATTCAATTATTGATGCTAACATCCACATTTTTACAGTTTTCTTGCAAAGTTTGCGATTGCGATGCTGCAGTGCAATAATGCGCTTGTCAGGCCAATGGCTAATGACGCAATTATTAACGAACACGCGCGCCGCATATGAGTTTAGAGCGGTTCATAAGACGGCACAAACAAGGAGCGAAGGATAATATGAGCGCTGAGGCTATATTAAAGCGGATCAAAGACGAAAACATCAAATACGTGGATCTTCGCTTCACCGATCCGAAAGGAAAGTGGCAACACGTCACTTTTGACCAGACCCTCGTTGACGCCGACTTTTTCGCCGATGGCACCATGTTCGACGGATCGTCGATCGGCGGCTGGAAAGCGATCAATGAGTCCGACATGGTCCTGATGCCGGATCCTTCATCGGCCGTTATGGACCCGTTCTTTGCACAACCAACACTCACAATTTTCTGCGATGTGCTGGAGCCGTCAACCGGTCAGCCTTATGGGCGCGACCCGCGTACGACGGCCAAAGCGGCAGAGGCGTATCTGAAATCATCGGGCGTCGGCGACACCGCCTTTTTCGGTCCGGAGGCAGAGTTTTTCGTGTTCGACGACATTCGCTGGTCGTCCGAGCAAAACAATATCGGCGTCGCCATCGATTCCGTAGAAGGCCCTTATAATTCGTCAACGGACTATGATTCAGGCAATCTCGGCCACCGTCCGGGACCGAAAGGCGGATACTTCCCCGTGCCGCCGGTCGATAGTTGTCAGGACATGCGCTCGGAAATGCTGACCGTCATGACGGAAATGGGCATTGAACCGGAAAAACATCACCACGAAGTCGCGCCGTCGCAGCATGAGCTTGGGATGAAGTTCTCAACGCTGACCGTGATGGCCGACCGGTTGCAGATCTATAAGTATATCGTGCATCAGGTCGCCGCCGGTTATGGCAAAACAGCGACGTTCATGCCGAAGCCGATCTACGGCGATAATGGCTCTGGCATGCATGTTCACCAGTCGATCTGGAACAATGGACAACCGCTATTTGCCGGTGATCGCTATGCGGATCTTTCCGAGATGTGCCTTCATTATATTGGCGGCATCATCAAGCACGCAAAGGCCATCAACGCTTTCGCGAATGCATCGACGAACAGTTATAAACGCCTCGTGCCGGGCTTTGAGGCGCCGGTGCTGCTCGCTTATTCGGCGCGCAACCGCTCAGCCTCCGTGCGCATCCCCTGGGTTTCCTCGCCGAAGGGCAAGCGCCTTGAGACGCGCTTCCCGGATGCAGCCGGCAACCCTTACCTCACTTTCTCGGCCCTCTTGATGGCTGGCCTCGACGGCATCGAAAACAAAATCCATCCGGGCGATCCGATGGACAAAGACCTTTACGATCTGCCGCCGGAAGAGCTCAAAGACATTCCGACGGTTTGCGCGTCGTTGCGCGATGCGTTGACGGCGCTCGATCACGACCGGGCATTCCTGAAGAAAGGCAACGTCTTCAACGATGATCAAATCGACGCCTATATCGATTTGAAAATGGAAGAAGTGCAGCGTTTTGAAATGACGCCGCACCCGGTTGAGTTCGCCATGTATTACTCTTCCTGACAATCAAATTGCTGCTAGGAAAAAGCCGGACGGCGTATTTCGTCCGGCTTTTTTCTTGCCTGCTTTTGCGGCAACGCAGCCCGGAATATCGCTGATGCGCCGCCAGATTTGCGACTGACAGAAAACGAGCGCGCAGCCCTTTAGTTTCAGCGAACCATCGGCCAATGGCGTAATCCGGCCGCGATAGGTGCGCCCGTCCTCCGGATTGGCAAGCCATCCATCTTCCCAATGGTCGTCGTCCCATACGAAACCGCCCAGAAACAGGCGCGTTTCATAGGCGCCAAGTAAGGCGCTGTCCCAGGACCAGACCATCGTCCCGCAGAGTTTTTCAGGCGCGTTTTCGCATGGCCCGAATTTTACATGAGCACCGTGGCCCT
>JAJFFU010000193.1 GCA_021776465.1 Parvularculaceae bacterium | reverse complement strand
CCCAATAAATAATGGAGCTGCCGGTTTACGGCGCGCGCCTGACCGTCGGCTATCGCGGACAAGAGCGGCGTTCGGAAACGACTGACGGGCGAGACCCATTGTGAAAAGCCCCAGCTGCGCGCCTCGCTAAAGGGGTAATTGCGCGTCTGTCGACCAGCGCCCAATGAGACAACGCGGAAATCATCACCCGGAAACATGCGGATTGCTTCGGTCAGCGCCGCCATTGCCGGATCATTGATGTAGATGGCGCCGTCAATCGCGGTCCAGGCGCCGTCGCTATCGACGCGGTCGATTTTATGGGGCGGAAAAAAAGTCGGCGCGGCGGTCGCGCCGAGGACAACATCGCGCGCTTTCAGCATGCCGAAGCGGTTTGCTTCGTCGCGCTCTTCGTATGAAGGCCCGCCGCGAAAAAGGACGATATCGCGCGGATCGATGGAGTAGGCCGAAATCATGACGTTTCGCCGCGCATCCGCCATCACCATGTCGCCGAAATTTTCGTAAAGAACATCGCTGAGGCCGCGTGGATTATAAAAAGGGCCGAACAATTGCGGCAGCCTTCCGAGGATCGGAATTTCGCAAAACCACCGCCGCGGGAATATTCGCCGCGCATCCGTTTCGAACAGGCGGCGGATATCAGACGGGCTCGCGCCTTCATCTTCGCCCGGTCGCGGCATGACGAGGCCCGCTGCGACGATTGCCCCTGACGAGGTTCCCGCGATGAGGTCAAAACAGTCCGCCACGTTGCAGGACTTGCCGAGGGCTCTTAGCTCCGCTTCCAGCGCCTCAAGCACGATTGTGGAGACGATGCCCCTGACGCCCCCGCCATCGATGGAAAGCACATGCCGTAGCGCCATCGAAAAACTCCCTTTATCCCCAACGACTTCACGCGCGTCAGCCGATGATGCCAAGGTAGACAAGCCGGCTAAGCGCCGCCATATTCGCGTCAAATCAACGCTAACGCAATCACGAGATCAACAGGCAATCCTTATGTCCCACGACCCCGAACGCATCACCATCCTCGCCCGCGAATTTACCGCGGCGGCGCTTGAGTTTCACCGCGGCCGCATGGCGGAAAAGGGATACCGTATGGAGGGATCCATCACGCCTCGAAATTTCAAGATGATCGAAGGCATGGACCCGCCAAAAGATCTTTTTGACGCCGAACCGCTCTTTGCCGTCACATTCGTAAAAAAAGACGGTTAGCGAAAATCCGCCATCGCAGCGCCAGGGCGAAGGCAATGTTGGTTTCAAACGACGATGTCGGCCTTGAAGCAAGCGTTGATGTTTGGACGCTTGCATCTGGTTATGCGCCGTTCCGTGCCGCGGGGCGTTAGATGGCCCGCCTCGAAATATACTGGTCGTTTCGCAGCCCTTACTCCTATCTCGTTTGCGACCGCCTGATTGACATAAAAAGAGATTACGATCTTGATACGGAGTTTCGCCCGGTGCGTCCGCTGGCGCTGCGCGAGCTGGATTTCTTTTCAAAGGGCCGCAAGCAATTCGTTCCCTATCTGCTCAAAGACGTCTTTCGTGAGGCGGAGCGTCTCGGCGTCCCGATCGCATGGCCGAACCCTGATCCGATCAGAATGGACCTCGCAACGGGCGCGGTCGATAAAGACCAACCCCATATGGACCGGATAATGCCGCTTGGTATCGCCGCCAGTGAATTGGGCGGCGGTCTTGAATTCGCGAGCGCGGTTGCGCGCCGGATCTGGTCGGGCGCAGGCGGTTGGTGCGAGGACGAAAACCTTGCTGAGGCGGCCGCCGCCGCCGGTCTCGATCTCGCGGGTCTGGACGGATGGGCGGCGGAAAATATCGACAAAGTCGCTGATATTATTGCGCGAAGCGAGGATGCGCAGATGGAATACCATTGGGGCGTGCCCTTGATGATCCTTGATGGCGAGCCGTTCTTCGGGCAAGACCGGATCGATGCTTTGATCTGGCGGCTTAACCAGCGCGGCCTGCGTCGCGATTAGCGCTTTCGCGCAAACATAGACGATGAAACCATTGGCGCTTATGATCTGGCGCAAACCACCACGGAGTATGTCATGAGGAAATTCGCCGGCCTGTTGGGCGCAATGTTGATGCTTGCATCGTGCGCGACGCTGTCGCCGCGGATCCGGATTGAGGACCGCTTTTTCGAACTCGGCCTTTCGCGAGAGCGGGCTGAGTGTCTTGCCAATCAACTTGACGAGCGCCTCGATCGCAATGACTTGAATAGTGTGGCGGACTTTCTGGCGGACTTGAATGACGCAGGCAGCGCCGGGGGCGCCCTTGATGCGTTGCTCTCGATCGACAATCCACGCATCGCCGCAAGCATTGCGCGCGCCAGCGTTTCTTGCGCGTTCAACCGAGATTGAATGAATTTAGTGGACTGGTCTGACGCGCGTATTCCGAACGCGAAGGGGGAGATCGGCGACGCGTTCGCAGGTATCGCTGATGCGTTCGCTGAAAATTTTTCCGACGGAAGTGAACTCGGCGCCGGTTTTGCGGCGACGATAGACGGCGAATTGATTGTCGATATCCGCGGCGGCTGGCGCGAGCGCCGTCAGGAAACGCCGTGGACGGAAGAAACGATCGCCTGCGTTTACTCTACGGGAAAAGCCGTGCTCGCGTTATTGGTTGCGCGGGAGGTTTCAAACGGTCGCCTCGATTACAATGCGCCCGTCGCGCAATACTGGCCGGAATTTGCAGCGAACGGCAAAGACAAAATCACGCTGGGGCAGGCCGTGTCGCATCAGGACGGTCTTGTCGCCTTTCCAGACGGAACGCCGCCTGAGACCTACCTCGATTGGGACGCCGCCTGCGCTGTCATCGCTGAAATGACGCCGTTATGGACGCCTGGAACCGCCAACGGTTACCATCCACAAACCTTCGGATTTATCGCTGGTGAGCTTCTCCGGCGCGTTACCGGCGCAACTGTTGGCGCAATATTGCGCGACCTTGGCGCTGACAAGGGGGTGGATGTCTATTGCGGATTATCGCCAGCGGAGATCGCGCGCGTTGCGCCGATGCAAAAGCCGCCGCAAGCGCCGGATCTTGGCGAAATCAACGAATTCAAAAAACTCGCCTTCCTGACGCGATCAGCAATACCGTCTCGCGCCGGCAGGGAAGAATGGATGGCGGCGGAAATCCCTGCATCGAATATGCACACAGACGCACGGTCGCTGGCGCGCCTTTTATCGCCGCTTGCCAATGATGGCGCGTGGCCCGGCGGCGATCAGTTCATTGCGCCAGATATTGTCAATGAGGCGCTTGCCGAGCGCATTCGCGGCGACGATCTCGTCCTGCCGTTTCATTTGTCCTGGTCGTCCGGCGTCATGGGCAACATCAATCGTCATTTCGGGCCTAACGAAAACGCGTTCGGTCACGCCGGTTTTGGCGGATCATGTGTGCTTATCGATCCTGAAAATCGACTGACGGCGGCTTACGTTCCAAACAAAATGTCGCCGCACCTGGTCGGCGATCCGCGCGCTCTGCGTCTCATCAATGCGCTTTACGCGGCGCTCTAGAACCGCACGCGCAAATCAAATGAAACATAGGCCGGCTTCGGATAGCCGGGATAGACCTTGTTCATGGCCAGGCTTTCATCAACGTAACGGCGATGAAATTCGGTGTTTGAGCGCGCACGGCGCGTTACCGCGACGAACTCGACCGCCGTTTCGCGGACTTCAATCGTCGTGATTTTCTTCGGCGTTCGCCGGGGTTCTATAAGTTGCGGGTCGGCTAACGCCGGCGCCGCATAAAATATCAGGACGCCAAACAGCGCCGCTTTTCTAATAAGCATGAGTTTCTCTCGCCCGTCTTCCTTGCATAACAAGCGTGACGGCCGGGAGTGACCAAATCTTTAGAGGGAACGCCGGGATTTCAGGCAATCTTCCGACAAAACCCACGCAAATTAGCCGGGCATTTTTCGTAAAAGCCAATCAACCAGCAGGGCGTTCAATTCCTTCGGCTTTTCCCACATCACCCAATGGCCGCACTCGGGAATGATGTGCTTTTCGACATTCGGAACTATTTTTTCAAGGCCGTCTGCGCCGCTAGGCGGCAGGTAAATATCGCTCGCGGCGCCGACCCAAAGGGCGGGATGTTCGATAACGGGACTGCGCGTTTTCATCGTTTCCCAGTTGTGGTCGATATTGCGATAGAGATTGACGCCGCCGGTAAAACCGCTTTGCACATAGGCATCGACAAAAACCGCAATGTCAGCGTCGCTCAACAGGACGTCGTCGTCGTTGGGCGGCGGGCCGTTTTCGAGCCGACCAAGAAGATCGAAAACGCGATTATCCAGGTCTTTCGGAATTTCCCGGAATTTCGGCCGACGAAACATGAGTCGGAAAAAACGGGTCGGGTCCTGCGCAAGAATATTTTCGGGGATGCCATCTTCCTGGAAACGCACGATGTAATGACGATCCGTGTGCCGTTTTTCCATGATCGACAGCGGCGCAACGGGAGGCGGCGGGCGGTGCGGTGTTGATACGCCGATGACGCCGGCAACGCGGGCGGGGTGTAATTGCGCCATTGGCCAAACAATGGCGCCGCCCCAATCATGGCCGCAGAAGACGGCGCGTTCGATATCAAGGGAATCCAGAAGTGCGGCGAGGTCGCCAGTCATATGCTCAATATCGTAGAGCGTTTTGTCTTTCGGCGCGTCTGACCGCCCGAACCCTTTAAGATCGAGGGCGATTGCGCGAAATCCTGCGCCGGCGAGCGCGGGCAGAATATGCTTCCAGGAATAGGCGATCTCCGGCCATCCATGGACGAGAATGACCGGCGGACGCTCACCGGCCGGATCGCCATTCGCTTCATAGATCGCAAGTTTGACGCCCTTGGCGTCGACAAATTTTGGCTCAGGGAAAAGTTGTTCCATCTCATGATATTCGAACGCTGCGGCGCCTGAGGCAATCGCCTTTCGCATATGGCTGCGCGAAGTCCTTTGCGGCGCACGGTCTCTAAGGTATGCGGGCGTCTATGAGTGACGATACCGATATCGATCCCGCGCCGCCTGGATGGGCGCTGCACCCCTTCACGGAGACATTCGCTGGCCGGGCTGGGCCGTTTTACTGGCGCAACGATGGTGTGCCGGGTGTCGGATTTTATTCAAAACCCCATCACGGCAATCTTGGCGGCGTTGTTCATGGGGGCATGTTAATGACGCTCGCGGATATGGCGTTGTTCAATATCTGCTGGAACGCGCTCGACGGATTCATAGCCGTCACTGTCAGCCTCAATTCCGAATTTTTACGCCCAGCGCCGATCGGCGCTTTTATAGAGGCGTCCGGCGAAATGACCGGGGGTGGGAAAAGCCTGTTTTTTGCGCGCGGCATGGTGCGAGCGGGCGATCAGGATGTTCTCGCCTTTTCCGGGACGCTCAAGCGGCTTTCGCAGAAGCGGCCCGGTTAGCGCGCCCGGTTAGTGCGTCCGGTTAGCGCACCCGATTTGCGCGAACGGCGTCGATCGTGAAAATCGCCAGGCCAATCCAGATCAGACCAAAGCAGATCGCGTGGAACAGCGTGAAGGCTTCGCCATAATAGAGCCCGAGCATAAACTGCAGAGTTGGACCGATATATTGCAGGATGCCAACCGTCGTCAGTGTCAGGCGCCGCGCCGAGAGCGCAAATAACACCAGCGGAATGACGGTTACAGGCCCGGCGAGCATCAATATGATGTCCATGCTGAGCGGTCCCGCCTGAAAGACAGCCTCGCCCGCAAACATCAGCATCAGGACGTAAACCGCTGCAAAGGGCGCCAGTAACGACGTTTCAATAAAGAGACCCGGCATGGCGCCGACCGGCGTTGTCTTTCGAATATAACCGTACGCAGTGAACAGAAAGGCGAGCAGCAGCGAAACCCACGGGAAAACGCCAGCGCCAAACGTCATGACAAGCACGCCCGTGCCGGCCAGCGCAACGGCGACGATCTGCGGCCGGCGCAGCTTTTCACCAAGAATGAAAACGCCAGCCGCCACATAAATCAGCGGATTGATATAATATCCAAGGCTTGCTTCGAGAATCCGGTCGTTGATAACGGCCCACACATAAATCAACCAGTTTGCCGAAATGGCGAGGGCGGATAGGGTCAGGAAGAAAACTACGCGCGGAGACCGCAACGCCGTCAGCACTTCACCCCATTGTTTGCGCTTTAAAATGAGAACGGCGCCGAAGGGCACTGACCAGAAAATGCGATGCGCTAGAATTTCGAACGTGGTGACGTCGGATAAGAGCTTAAGATAAAGCGGAAACAGGCCCCAGAACGTATAAGCGGCGACGCCGGTTAAAAGGCCGAGCCTGATCTCTTCGGCGGCCTTTTGGGCAGCAGGGTTATCGCTCGCTGACAATACCGTCTTCCAACAATGCGTCGACGATACGGTCGAGGGCGTCTTGCCCGCCATCGGCGGTGTATTGCGCCGTGATCACCACACGCCCATTTTCGCGATCCGCGTCGATCGATTGATACTCAAACCCTTCGCCGTGAAAGGGCTGCGGCGCACGGTAAAATTTTGGATTGTCATTCAGCTCGGCAAGTTCGCTTTCGAGAATCCGGCGTGTGACAAACTCCAGCGGCAGGTATTTGTTGACGCCTGTTCTTTGGTCGAGCGTGAAATCGTCGAGCCGCGCCTGTAATTTTCCATCAACAATTTCCGGGATAATCGTCACATCAATGTTGCCCGTTTCGCGGATGGCGCGCCACGGGTTCCCTTTGCCATTCCAGCCGCAATTCCAATATTCATACTCAAGATTAAGCGCGAACCGAATTGCGTTTTTTGGAAATCCGATAAGCGGTTTTCCAGCGGCCCATCGTTCGCCGCATTCCTGCCGATGCGTCGCGACCCAGTTTTCAAGATCGCGTTCAGTATCCTCGATGAAACTCGTGACGTCCGTAACGAGCGCAATGTCGAGACGCCCTCGCGATACTGCGTCCATATCCGCGAAGAGCGCGATTTCAGCAACAACAGGACGCCCGCCCATATTTACGCGGGTCGGCGCGTCGTAAAATTTTTCATATCCGTCAGGCGCGTCGGCTTGCACCTGAGCAAAAGCAAGCGTGGCAAACGCCATTAAAATAATGCTGAGCAACCGCATGGAAGACCCCGAACCCGTTTCCAGAAGTCGGCACTTTAGGCGTGGGTGCGCCAAGCGCAACCGTTCATTAACGGGCCAATCACGCCGCCTTTTTCAGGTGGCCGCGATTGATCAGTGTTTCCGCGATCTGCACCGCATTGAGCGCGGCGCCCTTGCGCAAATTGTCGGAAACGCACCACAGGGCGAGGCCGTTCTCAACCGTCGGATCGACGCGAATGCGGCTGACAAAAGTCGCGAACTCGCCAACACATTCGATTGGCGTCACATAGCCGCCATCCTCACGCTTATCGACGACAAGCAGACCCGGCGCCTCGCGGAGGATCTCGCGCGCTTCATCATCAGACAACGGGTTTTCAAATTCGATGTTCACGGCCTCCGCATGACCGACAAAAGTCGGCACGCGTACGCAAGTGGCGGTTAGTTTAATCGCGGGGTCGAGAATTTTTTTCGTTTCCGCCACCATCTTCCACTCTTCTTTAGTGAAGCCATCTTCCATGAAGGCATCGATATGCGGGATGACGTTAAAGGCGATTTGTTTGGTAAATTTCTGCGGCTCCGGCCCGTCATTGACGAAAATGCCTTTGGTCTGATTGAACAATTCGTCCATGGCGTCTTTACCGGCGCCCGACGTCGACTGATAGGTCGAGACGACAACGCGTTTGATTTTTGCCGCGTCGTGTAGCGGCTTCAGTGCGACGACCAGTTGTGCGGTTGAGCAGTTCGGGTTGGCGATGATGTTCTTTTTCGCAAATCCCGCGACGGCGTCGGCGTTCACTTCCGGTACGATCAGCGGAACGTCCGGGTGCATCCGGAAATGCGATGAATTGTCGATGACGATAGCGCCTGCTTTCGCCGCCTTCGGCGCCCACTCCTTTGCGACCTCGCCGCCAGCGGCAAAGAGCGCGATATCGACTTGAGAGAAGTCGAATGTCTCCAGGTCGCGGCATTTCAGCGTTTTGTCGCCAAATGAGACCTCGCGGCCGATAGATTGGCGCGAGGCGAGGGCGAATACATCTTTTGCCGGAAACAGGCGCTCGGCCAGAATGGCGAGCATTTCCTGCCCGACATTGCCGGTGGCCCCGACGATTGCGACATTGACTTCCATGAGCTGGCTCCAAAACAAACGCCTCGCGTGAAACGCTTAATTCCGGGCGAAGTCAAGCGAGGCGGGATCGAGGAATACTGATTACCGAAATAGCGGAACTGGAATCGGCGTGCGTGGGGCTCAGAGCGAGCTAGAATCCACCGCCGGTTTTAAATCCGCCGCCGCCGCGCCGCGGAAAGCGAACGCGCGGCGCCCGCGGGGCCCTTGGTGCGCGCGGTTTGCGCGGCGTGCGTGGGAATTTGGGCGCCGACCCGCCGCTCCAGCTTCCGCGGGTCTGTTGCGGCAGACCGAAGCCATCGCGCCACTCTGCGCCGCCGAAATCGTCGGACCAGTCCCGTTTGCGCTGGCGCTGCGCTTTTTGCAGGCGCCGCCATGCATTGCGCTCATTGATCGCGCCGCGCAGGAGTTCGGCAAGGATGACGCCGACCATGCCGCGATCGGGAAACTCCGAATAAGGGCTGTCAAAACGGGCGGATTTGAAGCGCCGACGCACGGTTTCGAGATCGCCTAATATATTGGCGTGCTGATCGACCGTACGGGCGAGAGACCGTCCATGCTCCTCGATTTCAAGCCGCTCGCGACGCAGGCGAATAAGCTCGTCAACGAGGTGATCGTCTTCGAGCGTTAGGGTCTCGGCCGCCAGAATTTTTAGATCCGGAATCGATCGGTCGGCGAGCGCCTTGGCGATCAGTTTTCGCGCATCGCCCATTGGCCCGCCCCGGCCGGCGGTGGCGTCGGCGTGCTTTCTGGCGATCGTTTGATGCTCCGCCTCCGCATTGGCAATCGAGGCGTCGATGTCTTCGAGCGCCGCGCGCGCCGCTTTCGCTTTGTCACGCATTTTGCCGACGCCGTCGCGCTCCAGGGCGTCGCGTTCATAAGCGGCGATGCTTTTTTCAATATCCGCAGCCGTCGTCTCAACCTGTTCGACGTGATCTGCGAGCCGTTCCGGCAATTCGAGGAGGCGGGCGTAATTCAGTTTCGCGTTGCGATAACGAATGAGCCCTGCAACCCATCGGTCGAGCGCAGCGAACAGGAAAAACGCGCGATAGTCTTTCGTGGCGAAGTTTCGCTCCCAGAGATAGGAAAACAGCGGATCGTCTTCGTAAGGGGCGCCTTTCGCCGTGCGGTCGGCCCGCGCGAGGTCGCGCTTGGCCTCGGCCCGTTCAACGATGGCGTTAGCCGCCTCCAGCGCGCTGGCGCGGCGACGGTACTCTTCATCTGTCTCTAACCGTTCATTGGTTTTATCGACGGCCCGCTCATGCGCATCGACGTATTTTTCGAGCGCTTCCTCGTGTTTGCGTCGGTCCTGTTCGAGCCGTTCTATTTTCTCGCGGGCGCTGGATAACTTGCCCGCAAGTTCCGTCAGCCCTTCTTCATGGGAGGCGAGTAAACGTTCGGCTTCTTCGTCTGTTTCGCCAAGTGAGCGCGTCAATTCATCCGACTGCAGGTGATCAAGTCGGATGCCGGCGATAGCGCGATAGGCGTCGTTTTCCGCGCGTTCAATTGCGGCTGTACGTGCGGAGCGTTCCGCCGCAGCGCGATTGGTGTCGCCGAGCCCGCCTCTCGCCTGGGCGATTGAAGCGTCAATGCGATGGAGAACGTCGCGTCCGGAATTCATGAGCCGCCTACCATTCGAGAATTGCTCCGCCGGATGTTGCGATCGAATATTCGGGTGTCAGCGCGCCCTTCGGTTTCGCGCCAATGAGGGCGTTCTGGATGATCTGGTCGTCCTGCTTGTCCGCGGCGACGCGGTTAAACGCACTCTCCGGCACGCGCACGCCCCAGCTTGTCACCCAGTCGCGGCGCTGGTCTTCCTCGCTGGCGATCTCGATTGACTGCGCGGTCCCGCGTGCGTCGACCGCTTCGACGATCACATAATAATTACGCAGTGACACATCATCGTCGTGGGTTCGGAAGACACCGGAAAATTCGCC
>JAJFFU010000192.1 GCA_021776465.1 Parvularculaceae bacterium | reverse complement strand
AGCCCCAACAACACCGCGGCGCCAATCATCAG
The DNA here is from genome assembly GCA_021776465.1 of Parvularculaceae bacterium. Classification (GTDB taxonomy): domain Bacteria; phylum Pseudomonadota; class Alphaproteobacteria; order Caulobacterales; family Parvularculaceae; genus Hyphococcus. The sequence goes on along the minus strand of JAJFFU010000192.1, from coordinate 11,499 downwards.
TCCACCGCCTATCTTGTGCAGCCGGTTGCGGGCGGCGCCTTTAACGCGCTTGCCGATCCAGCCGGCGCCGCTGCCGTAGGCCATGAGCATGAAGCCGTCCATGGCGATGTAGGTGGCCGACAGGATTGCAAATTGCGGCCAGAATGCTGCGCCCGACGAAATAAACTGCGGGAACAATGCGGCGAAAAAGACAACCGCCTTGGGGTTTGACGCCGAGGTGATGAAGCCTTGCAGCCACAAGCGTTTGAGGCTTGCCTGCTTGGCCGCTTCTTTCTCGCCGCCGCCATTTTTGCCGAACACCATCCTGAGGCCGATAAATAGCAAATAGGCGACGCCCGCCCATTTGATGACGGTCAGTGCGTTTTCAAACGCGGCGATCAGCGCGGCGAGACCGAGGCCCGCCAGCAGCATCTGAAAGAAGTTGGCGGTGAGATCGCCCGCCGCTGTGGCGATCGAACGTTGAAACCCGTGGGCCAACGAATTCGACAGCATCAACAGCTGGCTGGGTCCGGGCGTCGACATCATCGCCGCCACGGCTGCGACATAAAGCAGGTATGTTTCCAATGTCATCGTCAAAACATACCGCAGCGATTGCCGACAGGCCAGCAATCGAAGTGATGGTTACGCTGGCGAGCAGGTGCGTGTCTGGCGGATGGCGAATAAGCCGCGCTTGCGGGCGCAGGGCAAACGCTGTTGGATGCCGCGCTATGGTGAAATCTTTGATCTTGGTCGCCGGCGCCGGCGGGCGCATGGGCAAAGCGGTTGTCGCGGAGATCTTACGCATGCCGGGGGCGAGCCTTGCCGGCGGGTTTGAGCGCGCCGGCAGCCCGGTTATCGGAAAAGATATCGGCGTTCTTGCCGGCCTCGATGTGATCGGCCTGGCGGTTGAAGATGGCGCTGCGGCTGGCCTTAAGCGCGCCGGCGCGCTGATTGATTTTACCAGCCCCGCGGCAAGCGTTGAAAACGCTATGGCGGCGGCGGACGCCGGGGTCGCTCATGTGATCGGGACGACGGGGTTTTCTGACGCCGACGAAGCTGCGATTGTCAGGGCGGCGGAAAAAACCGCTATCGTCAAATCCGGCAATATGAGCCTCGGTGTGAACCTCCTCGCGGCGTTGGTCGAGGATGCGGCGCGCCGGCTCGATGATAATTTCGATATCGAAATCTTCGAGGCCCATCATCGCGCAAAGGCTGACGCGCCGTCGGGTACGGCGTTGATGCTGGGCGAGGCGGCGGCGCGCGGGCGCGGCGTCGATCTCGGCGAAAAAGCTACCGGTATGGCCGGCTCCCGCGTTGGGGAACGAAAAACCGGCGACATCGGCTTTTCGGTTTTTCGCGGCGGCGGCGTGGTTGGCGAACACACAGTTTCCTTCGCGGCCATGGAGGAGGTGATCAGCCTCTCCCATAAGGCGATTGACCGTGCGCTCTTTGCGCGCGGCGCCGTTGCGGCGGCGCGCTGGGCGGCGGGCCGTGCGCCGGGGCTTTACTCCATGCGTGATGTTCTCGGGCTCTAGGCGGGCCGTTTTTCACCAAAACCCGTTGCAATTCGAACTATCGGCGACAGCAACCCGAAACCAACAGCCCACATACTGTGGGTCGTTTCTTTTGGTCGCGTGATCGAACCGGAAAACCGGTGGCCACTATTCCTGATCGCGCTGCCGTTGTGTCGAGGTTTTGCATGCGGTCAGAAATCATTATCGCCGGCGCCATTATCGCCGCCGCCATCGTCGGCGTTCGTTTTATCGAAGCGAAAGACCCTGCGCCGGTTTCAGCCGATCATCTGCAAGCAGCAGCGGCGTCACCTGCGCCAAGCGTCGCCTCGTCATCTTTCACGGCGCAAAGCGGATGGCGCGCGGAGGTAAAAATCGCCGCCGCCCGCGACAGCCAGTTTTACGTTGAAGCCGACGTCAATCGGCGCCCGGCGCAATTCCTTGTGGATACAGGAGCGTCTTACGTCGCCTTGCGCGACTCTGACGCCCGCGACGCCGGCATTTTTACAACGTGGGCGGACTATAGTTATCCGGTGCGCACCGCGAACGGAGAAACAAAAGCGGCGTTCGTGACGCTGAGCGAAATGGAAATCGGCGAGATCCGGGTGCGCGACGTGAAGGCTTTCATTCTGCCGGATGACCAGCTCTCGGTAAATTTGCTGGGCATGAGTTTCCTGTCGCGCCTTGAAAGCGTTGAGGCTCGGTCCGGGGAATTGTTGCTGCGGGGGTAGGTTGTGTTCTGGTTGAGTATTATATTGGCAGCCTCTGTTCCGATTGTATTAGCGGGAGGGTTGATAAATCGAAATAAGGGAAACGGGAAAGGTATTGGTTGGCAGTTTATACGCTTTAATGTCCTTTCGATTTCGATTCCTACTATCGGACTACTTGCGCTCAACGGTGTGCTGATTAGTGAGGCTTCCACGCTAATTGCAGCTGCGATGGCTTACTCATTTGCAAAAACATCTGACTAAATAAATATAGCGAACAAAATAAACCGCTCATCCCGGCGCAGGCCGGGATCTAAAGCAACGCAGCCTGAGATCCCGGCCTGCGCCGGGATGAGCGGTGAGGGAGGTTGAGAATTCTCTCAAAGTAACTCACTCGCCAAATCATTCCACTCTGGATTCAGTTCCTCGACCAACCGTATCTTCCACATGCGCCGCCAGTCTTTGATGCGCCGTTCGCGGGTGAACGCGCTTTCGCGGGACTCGTGAACCTCATACCAGACCAGCATTTCGCAATTATACTTGTCTGTGAAACCGGGAAGTACGTGGTCGCGATGCATCCACGCACGTTTATTGATGTCGTCGGTCATGCCTGTGTAGAGCACGCCATATTTCTTGTTGGTGACGATGTATACGTAGAAGGCCATCTTTCAGTCTTCGCACTGCTCCGCCTGAGATCCCGGCCGTCGCCGGGATGAGTGGAGAACCATTACACGTCCCTCTGCATCAAACTTGGCAAGCTTCCCAAATCCGCGCCGGCGTGGCGCATAAAGACTTTTCGCAACGGCGCAATTTTTCCTACAGCCTCCATGCCAATGTCTCGCGCAAAGCGCAGGGGTGGGAAATCATTCGAGAACAGACGATTTAAAAGATCCGTGCCAAGGGCCAGTGTTGCAGAGTCAAAACGCCGCCAGCGCTGATAGTTCTGCAACACGGTCATGGCGCCAATATCGAGGCCAACGCCGCGCGCTTCCGTCACCACGTCCACAAGCGCAGCAATGTCCTTGACGCCGAGATTGTATCCCTGCCCGGCGATGGGATGAATGGCGTGGGCGGCGTCGCCAATGAGTGCGAGCCGCGGTGCAATGAAAGATTGGGCCAGCGTAAAGGCAAGCGGATACGACCAGCGTGGGCCTGCGAGCGAAACGGCGCCGAGGTAGGACCCAAAACGGTTTTCAATCTCTGTACGGAAGGCTTCATCATCGAGCGCCATGTAAGCTGGCGCTGCGTCTTCGCGCTCGGTCCACACCAGCGACGAGCGATGTTTTGTGATTTGTCCATCTTCGTGGACGGGGGTCATTGGTAAAATTGCAAACGGGCCTGACGGCAGGAAAAATTCCTGTGCGACGCCTTCATGAGAGCGCTCGTGGGCGACGGTGACGACAATGCCGGTCTGTTTGTAGCGCCATTCATTAGTCTTGATAGCGGCCTCCCCGCGCAGCGCCGATAGGCGTCCGTCGGCGGCGACAATGAGCGAACCGGTAATCGTCTCACCATTGGCGAGCAAAACTTCCGCTGACCCGTCGTTAAAATTGGCCCCTGCCCGCTTGGCTGGCGCGAACAGGTCAACGTTTTTTTCAGTCTCAATGGCGTCGAATATTGCGTTTCGCAAAAACCGGTTTTCGACGATCCAGCCGAGCGGCGTTGCGTCTTCCAGTTCCTCGCTGTCAAAATGCAAGGCGAAGGATGAGACGGCGCCGTCGTTAAAGCGGCTCTTCGCGCGTCCGTCCGTAACCAGAATATCGCGTATCGGCTCTGCCTCATGGGCGACGGCGTCCCACAGCCCGAGCCGTCGAAATACACGCGCCGATGCATAGGAGATCGCCGTGGTGCGGCCGTCGAAAGCCGCCTCGCGCATTTTTACCGGGTTCGCCGCATCGACGACAGCGCAGTGAAACCCCGCCCGCGCCAGCGCCACAGCGGCCAGGCCGCCGGCGAGGCCGCCGCCGACAATTACAATGTCGTACACAGTGCCGTTTTTCATAATCCGCAAAGTTTCGCCTGTTTAAGCTCCTCTCGTCCACCGAAAGACTTGCCGCTGCGGCGAAAAGCGCGGCATTAGGAAGATATGCGAATGATGACGCGCTGGAGCGCTGGATTTTTGTGTTTTGCCGTAATCGGTCTGGCGGGGCCGGCCATGGCCCAGGAAATTGCGCCGCCCGATGATGCGACGCGGTTTTTGCTGGATACGGCGCTGGCGATCGTCGCTGGACTATGCGCGATCCTATTTATCGTTGCTTATGGGTTGCGCGATATCGGCCTTGCCCGCGTTCAAAACGCTCCGGCTGCCTGTCTGCGGATGCTCGCCTCCTTCGCCGTGACCATTTTCGCATTCTGGCTGTCTGGCTACATGCTGGCGTTTACCGTGGAAGACGGCGGTTTTCTCGGCGAGTTCGGGTCCTGGGCGGTCAATGACAACGATCCCATGACGGCCGGGCGCGCATCGGGCGCTTTGTGGTTTTTTCAGGCGGGTCTGGCGGCCGTGGCCGCGGCGATTGTGGCGGCGTCCGTGTCTGAGCGCGTGCGGCTCTGGGCGTTTTTGATTTTCGTCGCATTTCTCGGCGGCATGATTTATCCGATTGCGATTTCCTGGGTCTGGGGCGGCGGATATTTCGTCACAGACTGGGGCTATTATGATGGCGGCGGCGCAACGGTTCATATCGTGGCCGGCGGCGCGGCGCTGGCCGCGGCCTTTGTCGTCGGGCCGCGCCCGGGCCGCTTTAATGCGAAATCGCCATGGATTGCCGCAACGACCATGTTGCCCCTCAGTGTCTTCGCGGCGGGCCTCGCCTGGGTGGCGCTGATCGGTATATCCGCCGGGCTCGGCGAGAGTTTTTCTTCCGTCGAAGACGCCATCCGCATCGGCGCCGCGATTTCCAATATTGCGGTTGCTACTGCCGCGGCGGTCCTGGCGGCGCTGGTGATCACGCAGTTTGTCTATGACCGGCCGGGGCTCGTCACGACCATGTGCGCCGTTGTCGCTGGTCCGGTCACGATCGCCGGCGATCCGGTAAACCCCGATCTCTGGCAGGCGGCGATGACGGGCGCTGTTGGCGGTGTGATCGTCTCTGTAACGCCGCCCTTCCTTGCCCGTTTCCGCATCGATGACGCCGGGTTTGTTGTGCCGACCCACCTGCTTTGCGGCGTCTGGGGCGCGATGATCGCCGCCTGGGTTCATCCGGATGCGCGCTTTGTCGGTCAGGCCGTCGGCGCGATATCAATCGGCTTCTTTTCATTCGCCGTCAGCTTGATGATCTGGACAGCGCTCAAATATTCGCCATTCGGGGCGCGCCAGCGCGCGCCGAAACTGCCCGCGGACGATCCTGCGCGTCATCCGGCGTAAAAGTTGGTTAATATCCGTTAACCCATTTCCTTAATGAGCATGCGAAAGTCTTCTTTCGCCATTTTGTTTCAGCAACCGACCCCGGCGCGCCATGTCACGAAATTCTCGCCGCATCGCCCGTCATGCGCCGAACGCAGGCAACACTGCGTCGGGAATAGGCGCATTGTTTCAACGCGGCGTTCGCAGCTTTGTAATGCGCGGCGGCGGCCTCGCCATGGTCTTGCTGGCGGCCTGGGCGTCTGTGGCCATACTGACATTTTCAATCAGCGACCCAAGCCTCAATAACGCCTCGCCCGCGCCAGTTCAAAATGCGGCCGGCCCGGCCGGCGCGATAATGGCCGACCTTCTTCTCCAGATTTTTGGCGCCGCCAGCATACTTTTGATGGCGCCGATGGCGATCTGGGGGGCGCTTGCGCTCATTAACAGTGCGCCGGAAGAAACGCCGCGCGATTTCTGGCTTCGCCTTGCCCTCGTGCCGGTCACGCTGATTGCGGCGACGGGTGCAGCATCGGCGGCGCCGACGCCGGCCATGTGGCCATATATGATTGGGGCCGGCGGTGCGCTTGGCGATGGCGCATTGCGCGCCCTGTCCGGTATTTTGCAGGCCTTCGGCGCGCCCGGCGCCATCAGTATCGCGACGATATTGTACGTAGCGATTGCCGTGCCCTGCTATCTCGCGCTGTGCGGCCTGACCCGCGAGCGTGCGGCGCGCGCCTGGTGGGCCGCACAAGACAGCGCCATTGCCGTCTATAATGCGGCATTGGCGGTTTATGATTGGGTGGCCGCGCGCTTTGATCGCGACAGCGATGACAGTGAGGTCGAAGACCCGGAAGCCGAGTATGAATACGAAGACGATGACGAGGAAATCGACGCTGATGACGTACCCCCGCTGAGCGCCCCAGCGCGGAAGCGGAAAATCATCCGTAAAGAAACGAAAAAGAAAGAAAGCCGGCGCGAACGGCGAGAGGCGCAGCCTGTGTTGCCCGTATTCTCGGCCGGCGACTTCGAATTGCCGCCCTTGAATCTTTTGTCAAAACCCAACACCGCCCGGCGCGCCGTTATTTCTGATGATGCGCTCGATCAAAATGCGCGCATGCTCGAAAACGTGCTTTCAGATTTCAATGTGCGCGGCGAGATTATCAATGTGCGCCCGGGCCCTGTTGTCACGCTTTATGAATTGGAGCCGGCGGCCGGCGTCAAATCTTCTCGCGTTATCGGCCTTGCTGACGATATTGCGCGGTCGATGAGCGCTGTGGCGTGCCGCGTCGCGGTTGTGCCCGGACGGAATGTGATCGGCATCGAGCTGCCGAACCAGGACCGGGAGATGGTCTTCCTGCGCGAATTGCTTGGCGCGGGCGAATATGAAAACTCCGCCGGCGACCTGACGATTGCGCTGGGCAAGGGCATTGGCGGCGAACCGGTGTTTGCTGATCTTGCGCGCATGCCGCATTTGTTGATTGCCGGGACGACCGGTTCGGGCAAGTCCGTTGGCATCAACACCATGATCTTGTCGTTGCTTTATCGGCTGGCGCCGGACGAATGCAAACTGATCCTGATCGACCCGAAAATGCTGGAACTTTCTGTTTATGAAGGCATCCCGCATCTGCTCGCGCCTGTTGTCACTGATCCGCGCAAGGCCGTCGTTGCGCTCAAATGGACAGTACGCGAAATGGAAGAACGATATCGCAAGATGTCGAAAGTGGGCGTACGGAATATTGAAGGGTTTAACAACCGCGTCATCGAGGCCGATGAAAACGGCGAAACATTGTCTCGCACGGTTCACACCGGTTATGACGAGGATACAGGCGAGGCGGTCTACGAATCCGAAGAGCTCGACTATGAGGAAATGCCTTTCATCGTCGTGGTAATCGACGAAGTCGCAGACCTGATGATGGTCGCCGGCAAGGACATTGAGGGGATGGTCCAGCGGCTGGCGCAAATGGCGCGCGCGGCCGGCATTCACCTCATCATGGCGACACAGCGACCGTCCGTTGATGTGATCACCGGGACGATCAAAGCGAATTTCCCGACACGAATTTCGTTTCAGGTGACGTCGAAAATTGACAGCCGAACCATTCTTGGCGAGCAGGGCGCAGAACAGCTTCTGGGTCAAGGCGACATGCTTCACATGGCCGGGGGCGGCCGGTTACGCCGTGTTCACGGCGCTTTCGTCTCGGACGATGAAGTCGAGAAAATCGTCAAGTTTCTCAAGAAACAGGGCGCGCCGGAATATGTGCAGGACGTCACGGAATTGCGCGAGGACGAGGGCGGCGCCGGCGGAGAGTTTGATATCGGCGGCAATACGTCTTCGGGCGATGCGCTTTATGACCGTGCGGTGGCCATTGTATTGCGCGATCGCAAGGCGTCGACATCCTACGTCCAGCGCCGGTTGCAGATCGGTTACAACAGGGCCGCGACCCTGATTGAACGGATGGAAGAACAGGGCGTTATTTCCTCCGCCAATCACGCCGGAAAGCGCGAAATTCTGGTTGGCGAAGACGCAGCTTAATCGCCGCGCCAAAATAGCATTCATCCTTAATGAAGCGCTCCGCCTTTCGGTAAAATGCGCCGCAACATTTAAACAAGGCCGAAATCAGCACTCGGTAGTTTACTCCACGGTTACAGGGTTGCCGGAACCGCTGTGGAGGGTTTGTGCAAAGCGTACAGCATACGGATGACGCAGGGGGGCGTTTTACGACAGGCGTTCGACCGGTGACGGCGATCGCCGCGCTGACGCAATTTCTGATGGATGTAGAGCAAACCCACCATGTTTTTCGATTAACCGATGCGCTCGACAACGAACAAAACGAGCGAAACTATCAGCGTTACATAAAGACCGAAACTGGCGCCCGGCTTGAGGCCGAAGGCTTTGATCTTACGGCGCTTTTGTCGGACCGATCGCGGCTGGAAATGTACCCAGCCGGCAGCCTTGGCCGGGAATATATCGACTTTCTCGATCGTGAAAATCTCGACCTCGCATTGCTCCTGAGCGCAGAGGAAGTGGCCGAACGCGCATACAGTCACCTTGATGAACCGCGCCGAAAATTCATTTCCGCCGGCACGGCCAATCACGACCTCCTTCACGTGCTAACCGGCTATGGACGCGAACCCCTGGGCGAGGCGTTGCTTCTTGCCTTCACGGCGCAACAATTTCGCCTGCGCGGTATCGCGATGCTCGCTCATCTTATGGCGATGCGTGAATGGGCGTTGCGCCCTGGTCGGCCAGTCCTGCCCTTGCTGGGTGAAGCAAAAACCATCGCTCGGGAGATGGTCTGGATCGCCGAAATCGACTGGCGCGAAATGTTGCCGTTGGAATTGAATGTCGTGCGCCAGCGTTTGCGTATGCCTTTGCCGGGCGCCTATCTGAAGGCGCGAGGCGATGCGCCGGCGGCCATGCGTGAAACCGCCGATCATGACGAAGGCGTGACATCTGAAGCGGCCTAACGGCCCGCCAAACACGATCTGCACATAGCATTTTCTTCGATCGACGTCGCATATTTGCATATGCGCGCGCAGGCTTGATGCAAAAACCGGATTTGCAACCGAAATACGGTGGTTTTTTGTGCGGCATTGCAACATAATCAATCTGACAATTCGGGCCGAAGGCGTTGTAGCCTGCGTGATAAAATCCGCCGGGAGACTAAAATGGTCGATATCAAAGTATTTGATCCCGGCAGCGATGCGACCGAAGTATATCGGTTCCGCTACCGTATTTATGAAGAAGAGATGGATCGGCATGATCAGTATGCCGATCATAAAAAGAAACAAATTTTCGACCCGCTTGATGCGCATGGATACAATATCGCCGCCTATGAAGACGGAAAAATTGTCGCCGTAAACAGGGTCAATTTTTGTGCGGACGGCGATCCCGGGAACTATCTTGAGTTTTATGAACTCGACAGCGTTACCGAAGACTATCCGGACAAGGTCGCATATTCGACGCGCATCATGGCGTCGGAAAGCGCCCGCGGGCGTCTGCCGCCGTTAATGGTCAGCGTCGCGGGCTTTCGGCTTGGCGTCCAGCGCGGCGTGAATTGGTGCTATTGCGATTGCAATGCGCATTTGGTCCCGTTTTTTACGAAGTTGGGATTTGAGGCGTTTCGGCCAAATAAAACGCATCCGAGTTTTGGCGACGTCACCGTAATGCGGTTTGACTTGCGAGACGGCAAACAATTCGACCGGAAGCGATCCGTAATCGGACGTTATTTGTCACCGGAAAACGCACAGGAATCTTGAGTAAGGCGTGGCGACGGTCGGTATCGACCATTGCGGTTCTGCGTCGCCGGGCGCTCACCGCGATTAATTCTCGCAAGAACGCCCGGAAAGCGATTTAGGCGACCACTGATATGCCTTTGTGCGCCGGCGGCGTCACACCGTCGGCATTCAGCTCTTCCCAGTTCCAGCCAACAAAGGCGCTGGAGTGTGCGTCGGCGACTGCCGCGTCGATCATCTGGGCATACAAAAATGCCGACGTTTTCATGTTGTACGTGACAGCGTCGAGATCGGCCTCGCTCTTGATCATTTGCTCGGCGTATTTTTCCATCAGTCGATTATGGCCAACGTCGATAACCGTGTGGTCCCGGAGGAACGTCATCGCATTATCGGCTACACCGACATTGCGCAGGGCGTTCATAATACCTTCGCCGGCGCCGGTGCCGCTGAATTCAAGGAAGAACAAGTATCCCAGATACCCGATCGGGTTTTGATTGTAGATCTGGTAAAACCCGTAAGCGAGCATCGCGCTGGTCGCTGGAAGCGGGTTCTCATAGGGAACCATTGCCGGATCGCCGCCGAGCGTTTCGTAATCATTGAGCGCCAACTGATCATGCCCGATTTCCGACGTGGCGTGGTTGTAAAACATCTTGATCATGTCGCGGTCGCGGCCGCGAAAATAGACAGTCGCCAGCGCCTGAAGCTGTGGATTTTCGCGCGTGTGGTGAAATATTTGTTTGGCCACGGAGCGATACTCATCAGGCGTCAACTCGCCACGGGCCAGCGAAATCATAGATTTCGACTGCATAAATTCCGCCAAAACTGGCTCGAAACGCTGTTTGAGATCCGAAAACATCTACTTCCTCATTGCCGTTAACTTTTTGTTAACGTTAATAGTATCGGTCAGTTGGGGGAAACGCAATATTTTATTTCACAAGCAAAACGCGGCCTGAAATAGGTTAACAGCGATATTAAACCGTCCTTAATCGGAGGTTTTTACCATCATATATTGGCGACGTGTAGAATGTGCCGGAATAGAACATGAATGAGCGAATTAATCGATTGACGGCCCGTTTCGCTTCGGCGGAAACCGAGGCGCGATACAAGCGATTCATTGAAAGTGAGAGCCTGAAAATCCATCGCTGGGCGATTGGCCTCGCGATCGTATTTTATTCCCTCTACGCCATCTACGATTTCAACGTCTTAACGAACCACATCCAGGCGATCGAAATTCGCCTTGGCGTTTCTGCCGCGGCCGGTGTGCTCTTGGTGCTGATGCTTCAAAAAGCGCTGTCCCATCAATATGAAAACTTGTCTTGCCTATCCGTATTGATCATGGGCGCCGGCGTTAATTTGATTATCGCGATCGAGCCCAACCTCGACAACACCTACCATGTCGCATTCATCCAGGGCGCGGTTTTCGTCTGCTTTTTCTTGCGGGTCGATTTTCTGAAATCGGCATTGGTCATGATGTCCTATCTGGCGGGCATCGTGATTGCGTTGGGCGGCAAACCGCAAACAGAAGAGGTTGTTGTCCAGCCGGCCGTCCTCTTCACGATGTTTCTGGTCTGCGGTTTTGGCAGTTACCTGATTCAGATCATCCGCCGAAACGATTTTCTGAAAACGCAAAAAATTGAAATTCAAAACGTTCAACTCAATAGCCTGCTCGAAGAAGCGCAGCTGGATAACGAACGCAAAATCGCGGCGTTGAATATGCTCGTGCATTTTA
>JAJFFU010000191.1 GCA_021776465.1 Parvularculaceae bacterium | reverse complement strand
GCGCGGGCGACGCGGCGCACATTGGCGCGGCCAACATTTTCCTGAACGCGCAGCGTTGCCGCATTCAGCGACAGGGCCAGCGCAGCAGCATGAGATACTTCGCCGTAAAATTTTGAATTGTAATTGTCCGGCGCCCAGGCGCCGATGCGCAGCGGCGAATCATCAACACGCGTCAGTGGCGCGGCGCCAAATTCAGCGGCGGCGAGATAGACGAACGGTTTAAAGGCGGAACCGGGCTGTCGGCGCGCCTGTGTCGCGCGATTGAACTGGCTTGTCGTATAATCGCGCCCGCCAACCAGCGCTCGCACGGCGCCGTCAGATCCCAAAATCACGGCTGCGCCCTGGGCGTTCGCAACGGCGTCACCGGCGCGTGCAAACCCTGCAACAAACCCTGTTTCCAGCGCAGTCTGCATGCGACGATCGAACGTTGTGTGCACAACAAGATCAGCATCGATGGCGTCCGTCGCCGCGCGCACCTCCGACAAGATGTGGTCAATAAAATAAGGCGCGGCGGCGAAACGATCACCGCTGAGCAAAATGGGTTTATCAATAATCGCCGCGGCTTTCGCCGGTGTCAGAAAGCCGGCGGCGACCATTTGTTCAACAACGCGCCGGCCGCGTTTGCCGGCGTCAACCGGATTATTAGTTGGCGCAAGACGCGACGGCGCTTTCAATAACCCTGCGAGGACCGCCGCTTCGCCAAGCGACAAGGCGCGCGCCGGCTTTCCGAAATATCGGAAGCTGGCCGCATCAATGCCATAAGCGCCGGCCCCGAAATATACGCGATTGAGATAAAGCGTCAGGATTTCATCTTTCGTGAACTTGTGTTCAAGCCAAAGCGCCAGCATCAATTCCTGCATCTTGCGCTTGAGCGTACGATCGGAATTGAGAAATATATTTTTCGCGAGTTGCTGCGTCAGCGTCGAACCGCCTTGCACAACATTGCCATGCCGCACATTTGCGATGGCGGCGCGCGCAACGGAAACCGGATTGACGCCGAGATGGTGGTAAAAGTTTCTGTCCTCAACGGCGAGTACCGCATGGGGAACATGGGCCGGCAAATCCGCCAGCCGCACCGGCGCACCGATACTGGCGCCATGTAACCTCAGCGGCGCGCCATCGGCGGCCAGCAATGTAATTTTACGACCGCCGGCGCTGCGCCATAATTCGCGGGTGTCCGGAAGGTCCCGCGCGATGATTGCAAAGACCACCGCGGCGCCAATCAGCACCATAAGACAAAAGACACCGGCATCCGCGACATGACCCAGAAACCGGGAATTGCTGGAGCGTTTGCGTCGACGCACGCGTTTGCGCGCCGCAGTCCGCCGGATCGCTTTGCGCGACGGCCGCCGCACCGATCGCGCGGCCTTGCTGGATTTCCGGGTGCGCCGTCGCCTTGCCATGGGCATTTGTTCGGCGCGCGGGGTTAACAGAGCGTTAACCTTTTCCCCGCCCCCAGTAGGCAAGGCCGGCGGATGCGCCTAGTGTGACAGGGTCCCACAAACAACAACCAAAATTAAGGGGGCGAGGGTGACGGCGACTGCAGAACGCGATCCGGTGATCAGACCGTTCGACGACAAGAAAACCGCCGCGATTATCAACGCGGCGCGAATGACATTTCTCGCGCGCGGGTTTGACGCAGCCAGCATGGACCAGATCGCGCTGACCGCCGGCGTTTCCAAACGCACCGTTTATAATCGTTTTCGTTCGAAAGAAGAGTTGTTCGGCGCGGCGATTGAAGAAACATGCCGCAATCTTTTGCCGGTTGATGCGAGCGATATCGAGGCGAGCCTGCCGCCGCGTGAATTCATTATGGCGTTGAGCCGACAAGTGGTCGCCGGCGTGCTGACCACCGAAGCCCTTTCCTTGCGCCGGATCGCGGCCTTCGAAGCGGAGCGAACGCCGTCCATCGGCAAAAATTATTTGGCGCACGGGCCGCAATGGCTGGTCGATCAATGCACGCCGATCCTGAAACGCATCGCGGCGAAGGGCGTTTTAACAATCGACGACTCGGAAGCGGCGATCTGGCGTCTGGGTTCGCTGATTACTGAACCCTTGCATACGCGCATGCTGCTTGGGGATCACCCGGACGATCTGGACGCCGCGATCGAGGCGCAGGTTACCTCGGGCGTCGATGCGTTCTTTATTATTTACGGCGCGCGCTGATCGCTTGAAGCTTGCTGCGCCGTCGCAGCACCAGCAGCACAATCAAAACGTTCAATAAGAAAAAGCCGGCGCAACAATGTTGCGCCGGCTTTCAAATCGTAAATTGAAGCGATCGTTACTCGAAGCTGATAACCACTTCCGAACGACGGTTCAGCGGCTCGCGAACGCCATCAGGCGTCGCCTTGGCGAGGTTTGATTCGCCGTAAGCTTCGGTGCGAACGCCGTCAGCAGAGACGCCATTGGCGATCAGGGCTTCGCGAACGACGCGGGCTCGGCGCTCGGAAAGAGCCTGATTGTAAGCCGATGACCCGGACGTATCAGTGTTGCCCGACACAACGACCATATCGATGTCGTTTTGCAATGCACGCGACGACGCTTCCTGAATGAGGGTCGAGGCCTGCGGTGTCAGGTTCGATTTGTCATAGTCAAAATAGACTGTGAACTGAATTGGATCGAGGCTTGCTGCAGGTTCCTCAATAATTTGCGGCGGGCATTCCGCAGTAATCGGAACACTCGAACCATCCCAGCAATCCTTGTACTGGACTGGCAGCGGCGCTGAAGCGCCAAAGTTCCAACGCAGGCCAGCGAAAAAGTTATGCGAGCTGGCGTCTGCTTCGATTTCAGATGTAAATCCGTTGACGGCGCCGCCGCTATACTCGTTCCCAAGCATATTAAAGTAGCGATAGGAAAGATCGAGCGCGAGGCCTTCGCTAAGGCCGATAGCGACACCGGCGATGCCTTGAAAGGCGAGATTATATTCGGTGTCGCCATATGCGATCGCCAGACCAGATACGCCATTCACGCCGGCGATTTCGTGGTTTACCCGACCGATGCCGACGCCGCCGCCGATATAGGGTGTAAATCCGCCACTACCGAAATCGTACAAGGCGTTGACCATCAGCGCGTGAATGTTCGAATCGCCCGTAATCGACCCAGCCGGAATGCCGGAAAAACCTGCAACCGGATCGATCTGATCAATGTCCGCGCTGCGGTAGGAATATTCGAGCTCGGTGCGAATACCGTTGCCGTGCGCCTTACCGATCGCAGCATAAATGCCAATGCCGTTATCGTAGTCGGACGTGGTGTCGAAAATGTCCGGGCCCGGCGCGCCGACGTCATTATTGCTGACGTCGTTTTCGTAGCCGAAATAGCTGAGGCCGGCGCCAATGGCGCCATAAAGGCCTTCATAAGCATGTGCGGCCGGCGCAATCGCCAGCGTCGCAGCTGCTGTCAGCAAAGTTGTTCTTAATTTCATCATTCCCCTCCTCAGGTGGATGTCAGACTGTCTACCGACGCCCGCGCCGGTTTTGGAAACCTAGAAACCCGTCGTACCGAGTTTAGTTTCCAGAATATAGATGGTTAATAGCGAATTTCACCCGGTTCTGCGCTATCATTTCATTAATGTTGCATCAACGCATCGCCCCCGGCAACACTTGGTTAACGCGCCTTTCCAGAAAGTTAACCGCGCGGGTCAGACAAGGAGCAAAAGATGCGCTTTCCAGCGATTTTCGCCTTTTTCGCCGCAACGATGCCAGTCTCGGCAGCCGAAATCGACGCGGTTTTACACAATTTACAGGCTGACGTTTCGGCCGATCAAATCGAACGTGATATTAGAACATTGGCCGATTTCGGCACCCGGCACACCTTGTCAGACACCGTTTCGAGCGAACGTGGGATTGGCGCAGCGCGAAACTGGGTAAAAGCGGAATTCGAGGCAATTTCCCGCGATTGCGGCGGATGCCTCGAAGTTCTGGTCATTTCCGATTTTGTCGAGGGCGAGCCCCGCATTCCAGATCGCACGGAAGTTGTATCGATCGTCGCGCTACAACGCGGCCGCCGTGACCCGGACCGGATCGTGATGATGAGCGGCGATATTGATTCGCGCGTGTCCGACCCCCTGGACGGCACATCCGACAGCCCCGGCGCCAACGATAACGCGTCCGGCCTCGCCGGCGTCATTGAGGCAGCGCGGGTTTTGTCAAAACGCCAATTCGACGCGACGATCGCTTATGCTGCCCTTTCCGGCGAAGAACAGGGGCTGTTTGGCGGAAAAATTGTCGCCGCCCATGCACAGGAAAATGGCTGGCGCATCGCTGCTGTCCTGAACAACGACATGATCGGCAATATTAAAGGCGTCGATGGCGTTATCGACAATTCAACAGCGCGTGTTTTTTCGGAAGGCACGCGCGCCGTTGAAACACCGGAAGAAGCGCGCCTGCGACGCTTTACCGGCGGCGAGGTCGATTCAGCTTCGCGCAACCTCGCCCGATATATTGATCAGATTGCTGACAAATATATTCCCAATCTCGATGTCATGATGGTGTATCGCCTCGACCGGTTTGGCCGGGGCGGCCATCACCGGCCGTTTAACGATGCGGGATTTCCCGGCGTGCGCATTATGGAAACGCACGAGAATTACACTCAGCAGCATCAGGATTTGCGCACCGAAGACGGTATTGAGTATGGCGACACGATCGAGCATGTGGATTTTGACTACGCGCGAAAACTGACATCGCTTAATGTTGTATCCCTCGCCGCCATGGCGGCGGCGCCGCCACCGCCGGCGAATGTCAAAATCGAAGGCGCCGTGCAGCCGTCAACAACATTGAAATGGGACCGCCCGTCCGTTGCCGCTGCGCGCAACCTCGCCGGCTATAAAATATACTGGCGCCTGACGGATGCACCGCAATGGACCTATTCGCGCCACGTCGGCGACGTCAGTGAAGCGACGCTGGAGAACATCGTCATCGACAATTATTATTTCGGCGTTGCGTCAGTCGCCAAGAACGGCGCTGAGAGCCCCGTTGTTTTCCCGGGACCGGCCGGCAGTTTCGGGCCATGGGACGACGGCGAGTAGGAATTAATCTGTGGCCTGAATGCTGTTTTCTTTCCGCCATAGCGTTTCGGCAATTCCGAGCCGTTTGGCCTCGAACCGGGACGCGATGAACAATAAGTCGGACAGGCGGTTCAGATATTGACGCGCAAACGCGGCCGCCTCGTCCTCGCGGGCGTAGGCGGTCACAGCGCGTTCGATCCGCCGACAGACAGTTCGAGCCACATGCAGGAACGCAATCACCGGCGCGCCGCCGGGCAGAATGAACTCTTTTAACGGCGGCAAATTTTCGTTGAGCGCTTCGGCCGCCTCATCAATGCGGGTGACATGCGCCTTTGAAAGCAACGGCGCCCCGGGGAAACAAAGCGCGCCGCCAAGATCAAACAAATCGTGTTGAACAGCGATGAGCGCGCTGTGCACGTCGCCGTCGTCAAGATGCGCAATCGCAACGCCAATATTGCTGTTGAGTTCGTCAATATCGCCGATAAGGGCGATGCGCGGGCTATCCTTGGCGACCCGCGTTCCGTCGCCAAGAGACGTTTCACCCTTGTCGCCGCCACGGGTGACAATCTTGCTCAGACGGTTAGCCATCCATGCTCCTCCACAACGCGCCTCGCGCCGCCATCAATCCGTAAACAGATCAACGCAAAGGTCTCGCGCCGACGCGCCCTCAGAAATAGGCAGTGTCGGCGCAAATGCAAGTCGCGCCGAATGCACAATGCACAGCCGGCGCGACAAGCAGCCTGATTGCTGCGTTTAGGTGCGCTCACCCGGATGAACGCCAGCGCCCATGGGCTCGCCAATCTCACCCTCGCCGGCCAGCGGATGATCGTCCGTCAGCGTTTTCATATGCATCAGGTAATTAACTATCGGCGAAATCACGATCAAACCGACGCCGACGGCAATCGCCATCCATCCGACATTTGAATAAACATCCAGAACCTGGCTTTCGCCGTCTGGCCCGGGCGCAGATGTCGCCTGCGCGATGAGCCCCGCCGCAAAATTGCCCGCCCCGGACGCGAGGAACCAGGCGCCCATGATCAGCCCGACCATCTTCGACGTCGACAAACGCGTCATCGCCGACAAACCAACGGGCGAAAGACAAAGTTCGCCGGTCGTGTGTAGCAAATAAATGAGGAAAATGAACATGACCGGCGTCAGGCCAGCGCCCATATTCGCGCCCCAAACGAGGACGAGGAAACCGAGACCAAGTTGCATTACGCCGAGGCCGAATTTCTGTGGCGCGGTGGGTTCCATCCCTCGTTTGCCCAACCATATCCACGCCGCCGCGAAGATCGGGCCGAGGAAGATGATGTACATGGCGTTCAGCGACTGGAAGACAGACGCTGGCACTTCCTGACCGAACAATGTCCGGTTCACCTGTTCGTCCGTGTAGACATTGAGCGATGAGCCCGCTTGTTCGAACAGCGCCCAGAAAAGCACCTGAATTGTGATCAGGAAAAGCGCGGCGAATATCCTGTCGCGCGCATGAGGTTTAAGCGTCATCACGCTGCGCCCGAGAATATACGCGTAGGTCACCGCCATCGCCGTATAAAGAAGAATGCCGACCGTTCCCTGATCGCGCACCACATACCAGACGAACGCCGTCATCAGCGCTGTGCCGATGTAAATCAGCCATTCAGTGGAAAGCCCGGCAAAACGCTTGGCTTTCAAAAGCGCGAGGTCTGGCGATTCGCCGGCGCCTTTCAAAAGCGGCTTGCCGATGATGAATACGATAAGGCCGAGCAGCATGCCGATGCCGGCAAGACCGAACCCGTATTTCCAACCAAAGGTTTCACCGAGAAAACCTGCGTAAAGCGCGCCAAAAAACGAACCGGCGTTGATCCCGACATAAAAGAATGTAAACGCGCTGTCGCGTCGCTTATCGGTCTTCGCATAAAGCTCACCGACGATCGCGGAAATGTTCGCTTTGAGGAAACCAACGCCCATAATGATGAGCGCAAGCGACAAGTAAAAGACGTTGAGAATGACCGGGTCGGGATTTTCACCGGCAACGACCGGCGCGCCTTCGATTGCCATGCCCATATGCCCGGCCACGAGAAGAATGGCGCCAATCGTAACGGCGCGACGCTGTCCGAGATACCGATCGGCAAGCACGCCGCCGATGACCGGCATAATATAAACAAGTGTCGTATAGGCGCCGTAAAGCCCGTAAGCCGCGTTCTGGTCGAACAGAAAATGCTTGGTGAGATAAAAGACGAGCAGCGCTCGCATGCCGTAATAGGAAAAGCGTTCCCACATTTCGGCGAAGAAGAGAATGTAGAGTCCTTTCGGCTGATTGCGCATAAGGAAAAGCGCAACCATCAGGCCGACGGTGCCGATAGCGGTCAGAATAAGCATAAATGTCATGAAGTCTGTTCCCTGCTCGGCGCCCGGTCGCGCGCCCACCCTGTTTCACCGGCGCCGTCCCTGCCGGACATCAAATCTGTCCGTCGACGCCTGAATTAGCGCGCATGTAAGCCGGAAACGCCCACGAAATCCAGACTTTAGGCGCACGCTATGCGGTAGATATCAGGAAATCGACATTATGCGGCGAAATCGTGGCGGCGCATTATTGCGGTGCGTCATTTATCAGCGGGATCGCGCCGCACCCACAGCGCCCGCACCAGACCGACCGCGCTGATTGCGAGCCAGAACATCTCGATGACGAAGCTCGCCATGTTGAATGTGTGGTAGAGCGAAAAGAGGATGAAGATTGCGCCGACGCCGTTGAGCGCCGGGTAAAGCGGTCGGTTCACTTCCATGCGCCCGATTTGCGACAGGAAATACGTGCCGACGACAAAACTGACGCCGACGAGACCGACGATATCGGCGCCCGTGAGGTTCATCCGCTTTCTCTAATGGAATTTACGCCTGTGTCGAGGGCGGCGGTGTCGAGGGCGGCGGCGCTCTGGATGATGGGCGCACTTCATATGCGCGGCGGTTTGTCGCCAAGCAGGTATCGCGGGCCGGCGCCTTTTGTCTGCGCCTTGTCCGCAGGATTGTAGAGCCCGCACGTTTTCAACGACAGGCAACCGCAGCCGATGCAACTCGTCAGTCTGGTTCGCAAATTCGTCAACGCGTCAATGCGCTCGTCAATCGCCGCACGAAAGCCCCGGGCAATTGCTTCCCAGTCTTTCTTGTTCGGCGTGCGCCCGTCAGGCAAGCCGCGCAAATGAACGCCGATCTCTTGAAGTGAAAAACCGAGTTGCTGCGTAATAAGAATGAATGAGACGCGCCTTATATCAGAGCGCAGGAACATACGCTTGCCGCCGCTCGTGCGGCGCGCGCGCACAAGGCCCTTCTCTTCGTAGAACCGAATGGCGGAGACCGCCGCGCCGGTCCGCGCCGCCACTTCGCCGATCGCAATCCACGTTCCGCCTCGTTGTTTCGCCGCCATCGCGCCGCCTCCAAGTTTTTTCATTTTTCGCTTGACCTCAAGTTAACTTGAGATCGTAAGGTCGCGCAAGTCAGATAATTGAAACAGGAGAGACCACATGACAGTAACTGGAATTATTTCTGCATTGTTTGAAAAACCACACAGCAGCGCCAATCGCGACGATGGCTATTTCGGCTGGACAGATCGTTTTGGCATGCGCGCGGAACCCGATGAACCCGGTGGCGTCCCCGGCGAACGGCGACGCGCACATTCTATTAGCACGCGCTGAAAGGAACAGACCTCATGAAACCACAAATCGAACATCTGAACCTGACGGTCAGCGATTCAAAACGCGCGGCCGAAACCATGTGCGCCCTTTTCGATTGGGAAGTTCGATGGCATGGTCCCGCTGCTGACAATGGCTACACCTATCATGTGGGCACGCCTGACCAGTATCTCGCACTATATTCAACCGCGCAGAAATCGCCCGAAAGACCCGACGGATTCGCCATGGTCGGGGGCCTCAATCATGTGGGCGTTCTCGTCGATGACCTGGAAGCGACGGAAAAACGCATTGTCGCCGCCGGCTACAAACCACACAGCCATCGCGACTACGAACCCGGCAAACGGTTTTATTTTTTTGACAATGACAACATTGAATATGAAATCGTCAGTTACGCGTAACCGTTAAAACACCATCGCCCACACGCTGGCGCAAAGCCAACACGTGCCGCCGACAAAACCGAGGGCGATCAACATAACCAGCCCGTCCCGCGCAACAATTGCAAGACCGAAGGCGGCGACAGCCGCGGCGGGTACGGCAACGCCAAAGGGAATGATTTCCAGCGGGACCATCGCGAGCGATAACAAGATGATCGCTGCGGCGGCGAATACGCGCATGGGCCGCGACACAATCCACAGGAGGCGCGCGTCAACGAAACGATCTACAAATCGAAGAACTGGGCGAATGCGCCGTTCTGCATCGCGCGCCTTTTTTTCACTAATCGAAAGGCGCCGAAAACGCGCCGGCATCCATGGATGATTTAGTCCCAGCACGAACTGAACGGCGAGAATGATCAGCACAGCGCCAAGGACAATCGGCACGCCGGGAATAGCCCCAATTGGCAGCAAGATTATTGCGCCCAGAATAAAAAAGAGCGGCCCATAAGAGCGATCACCCAGATCATCGAGGACATCGCCGAGCGTCAGCACGCCGTCTTTTGCATCAGTGACAATGTCATCAATGATATCGGTTAGGGGAGTTTTTGACGGCCCAGCCGACACGGGTCCGGACCTGTCGTCACTCACGCCTGCATCGTCCAGCCTTCAACACCCATGGCGGCCTGACGGACGGCCTCGGACCGGGTTGGGTGGGCATGGCTGGTGCGGGCGATATCTTCGGACGCGCCGCCGAACTCGATTGCCAACACCGCTTCAGCGATCAACTCACCCGCCTCGCGCCCGATAATGTGACAGCCGAGGACGCGGTCTGTTTCAGCGTCGGCGAGAATTTTTACGAAGCCGTCCGTTTCATGGTTGGTCTTTGCCCGCGAGTTGGCGGCAAAGGGAAACTTCCCGACTTTGTAATTGACGCCGGCCTCTTTCAATTCTTCTTCCGTTTTTCCGACCGATGCGATTTCAGGGTATGTGTAAACAACGCCCGGCACAGCGTCGTAATTAACGTGGCCGGCTTTGCCGGCGATCAGCTCGATGCAGGCGACCCCGTCGTCCTCAGCCTTGTGCGCCAGCATCGGCCCATGAATACAGTCGCCGATCGCCCATATACCGTCTACTGATGTTTTGAAACGATCGGTTTCAATAATGCCGCGCTTGTCCATTTTGACGCCGACTTTTTCAAGACCAAGGCCTTCTGTATGCGGCCGCCGACCAATGCAGACGAGGACTGCGTCGCAATCGATCGCCTCTGTTTCGCCACCCGCTGCTGGCTCCACCGACAATTTGACTTTTGTTTTCAGCGTTTCGGCGCCGGTGACTTTTGACGACAGTTTGAAATTGACGCCTTGTTTTTTGAGAATGCGCTGGAACTGTTTGGAGACTTCGCCGTCCATACCGGGGAGAATGCGATCGAGAAATTCAACGACCGTCACCTCTGCACCCAATCGCCGCCAGACGCTGCCAAGCTCAAGCCCGATAACGCCGCCGCCGATAACAACGAGATGTTTTGGAACCGATGCGAAGGAAAGCGCGCCGGTTGATGAGACGATCCGCTCTTCATCGATATCAACGCCAGGCAACGGCGTGACGTCCGACCCTGTTGCGATAATGATATGTTTAGTCTGGAGCTCGCGCTCACCGACCCGGACCCGGCCAGGCGCAACAATTTCGCCAGCGCCGAGCACAACATCGACTTTGTTTTTCTTCATCAGAAACTCAACGCCCTTGGTGAGACCTTCGACGGCGTCGTCTTTCTGCTTCAGCATCTGTGCAAGATCGAGCGTCAACTTTCCGACGCCAATGCCGAGCTTGTCGAAATCTTTTCCCGCCGCCTCATATAGCTCGGATGCATGCAGCAGCGCCTTGGATGGAATGCAGCCGACATTAAGACAGGTTCCGCCGAGTTTTTTTGACGACCGTTTCTCGACGATGACGGCTTTCAGCCCGAGCTGGCCAGCACGGATGGCGGCGTTATAGCCGCCCGGTCCGGCGCCAATGATGACGACGTCGTATTGATCAGCCATGAAATATTTTTCCTAAAGGTCGAGTAGCAGCCGTTGCGGATCTTCGAGATTTTCCTTGACGCGCACCAGGAATGTCACCGCGCCCTTGCCGTCAACGATGCGATGATCATAGGAAAGCGCAAGATACATCATCGGGCGAACAACGATGTCGTCCCCCTCGACGACCGCACGCTTTTCGATGCGGTGCATACCAAGAATGCCGGACTGCGGCTGGTTAAGGATCGGCGTTGACAGCATTGACCCGTAAACGCCGCCATTGGAAATCGTGAAGGTCCCGCCTTGCATGTCTTCGAGTTTTAACTCGCCCGCACGCGCGCGACGCCCCAGCTCGGAGATTTCCATTTCGATTTCCGCCATGGATTTTTGGTCAGCGTCCCGCACGATCGGGACAACGAGGCCTTTCTCAGTGCCGACCGCGACGCCGATATCGTAATGGTTCTTATAGATGATATCCGTGCCGTCTATTTCGGCATTTACGTCCGGCACTTCTTTCAGCGCGTGACAACAGGCCTTCACAAAGAACGACATGAAACCGAGCTTGATGCCGTGCTTCTTCTCGAAGAGCTCTTTGTACTGACTGCGAAGCTCCATGACGCCGGTCATGTCAACATCGTTAAATGTTGTCAGCATAGCCGCTGAATCTTGCGCTTCTTTCAACCGGCGAGCGATGGTCTGGCGCAGCCGAGACATCTTCACGCGCTCTTCGCGAGCGCCAAGCTCGCGCGGCGCTGAGCTGCGGGCCTGTGCAGGCGGCGCCGGTTTTGCGGCGCCTTTTTCAGCGCGCAACGCATCTGCCTTGGTGATGCGGCCGTCTTTTCCGGTGCCCTCAATCAGGGACGCGTCCAGCCCGCGCTCGGCCACGACGCGGCGCGGCGCCGGCGACAGCGCAGCCGCTTCCGATTTTGGCGGCGCCGTTTTCGGCGCAGCAGCCGTCGCGGTCGCGCCGTTTGCCGCAGACGCGCCGGCTTCAATAATTGCGAGGAGTGCGCCGACTTCGACCGTGTCGCCGTCTTTGGCGTGAATAGATTTCAAGACGCCGGCCGCCGGCGCAGAAACGTCCATCGCCGCCTTATCGGTTTCAAGAGAAACAATAGGCTCATCGACAGCGACCTGATCGCCTTCTTTTTTCAACCATTCGCCAATGTCCGCTTCGGTGACGCTTTCACCGGAGGCAGGCACGCGCACTTCAATTTCTTCGCCGCCACCGCTTGGCGCAGCTTTTTGTTCGGCAGGCGTGTCTTTTTTCACGGCGCCATTTGCTTTCGCTGCCCCGGTCGCTTTCCCGCCGATCTCTATCGAACCCAGCAGCGCATCGACCTCTACGGTGTCGCCTTCCTGCGCGGCGATTGATGACAGGACGCCGGCGCCGGGGGCCGGCACTTCGACGGAAACCTTGTCAGTTTCCAGCTCGACAAGCGGTTCATCGGCGCTAACCGCTTCACCTTCCTTTTTCATCCATCGCGCAATTGTCGCTTCCGTAACGGATTCGCCAAGTGTCGGGACGCGGATTTCCGTAGCCATATTGATTGCTTTCTTTGAATTATCCCAAAGCGTCTTGCATTAATTCTTCGAGTTCGAGCTTGTGCCGGCTCATCAGACCCGTGGCGGGCGACGCGGCGGCGGCGCGGCCGGCGTATCGCGCCCGTTTGTGTTTCGCGCCGATCTGGCCAAGCGTCCATTCGAGATTGGGCTCCATAAAGAACCACGCGCCCATATTCTTTGGCTCTTCCTGACACCATACCATTTCGGCGTTTTTGAACCGCTGCAATTCCTTGATCAAGGATTGCGCCGGGAACGGATAAAACTGTTCCACGCGCATCAGATAGACATCGTCGACACCGCGCTTGTCGCGTTCTTCCAGAAGGTCGTAATAGACCTTGCCTGAGCAGAGTACGACGCGCTTGATCTTGGCGTCGGAGACGAGTTTCACCGTCGATCCCGGCTTATATTCCGCATCGTCCCACAAGACGCGATGGAACGACGAGCCGGGGCCCATCTCGTCCAGCGTTGAAACGCATTTTTTATGACGCAG
>JAJFFU010000020.1 GCA_021776465.1 Parvularculaceae bacterium | reverse complement strand
CGCCATAGCGGTCGCCCGCCATCCAACCGATGGCGAGAACAATCAGCCACGGCAATAAATGTACAAAAATCCCACGCATACCAAACACCCCTACTCAAACCCCACGAGGAGAGGATATTATCACAATGGCGTTTCCACAACCGCTATGTTTAAAAACGGTCGTCTTTATTGCTGGAAGTCATAAAACGCGCCCATTTCGAGCAGGCGCGTCAGCGCCTCCATGGCCCTGAAACTCTCATCCATGAACGCCGGATCGCGCAAATCGTCCGGCGTCAGGCGATCGCGATAATGAGCGCGCACCCACTTTTCCAGGGCGTCTATTTTGTCCGCATCGAGCAGGAAATAACTGTTTGCCGCCGCTGCTTCGTCATCGGACAGGACAACACGCAGGCGCAAACACGCAGGCCCGCCGCCGTTCCGCATGGACTCGCGAACGTCTTTGTAAATGACGCGGTTGATCGGATTGTTTTTCGACAGAGTGTCATCGACGAAAGCCTTCACCGCCGGATTATCCTCCGACTCCGTCGGCAGGAGCAGCGCCATCTCGCCCCCGCTTCCATCATTGGCCGGCAACGTCAGGAGCTGCGAATTGAAAAGATAGGACTTGATGCAATCGTTAAGGGAAACAGTGTCCGCCGGCGCCTCTATGATTTCAACAAACGGCGCCTTGTCGCGGATTTCCGCGTAAGCCGCTTTCGGGTCAGCAAAACTTTCTTCGTGCAGGAACAAAACCGTTCCATTAGCGACGCCGACGACATCGTTGTGAAAGGCGCCAGCGTCGAGCGCTGCTTTGGACTGTTCAATGAAAACCGTTTTCGCCGGGTCGAGCAAATGATTGCGCGCGACCGCTTCGCTCGCACACCGTTTCTGGCGCGCCGGAAAGCGCTCGCCATCGACGCCATAGACAAAGAGATGAACGCCCGTCTCGCCATGGGCCTCGCAAAGCCGGCCATGGTTCGCCGCGCCTTCATCACCGAAATGTATGGCGCCCGGCAGCGGCGGATGATGCGCAAAAAACTTTTCGTCGGCGAATATGTGTCGGAGCGTTCGCGCTGTCGTATCGGCCTCAATGGAACGGTGAAAATTCGCCGCAAGATTGGCCGGCGTGAAATGCACCTTGCCGTCGCCAGTGTCCGGCGACGGCGCCACCGTTCCGGCGTTCGCCGTCCACATGGACGATGCGGCGTAACAGTTTGCGAGCAGTTGCGGTTCAGCCTCACCCGCTTTTGCGATGATCTCCTTATCGGTCCCGGCAAACCCCAGCGCGCGCAGCGTTTTTAGATGGGGCCGATCCTGCGGCGGCAGGAACCCTTGCTTGAGGCCCAACTCCATCGCGGCGCGCATTTTCGCGAGCCCCTGCAATGCGGCTTCCTTCGGGTTCGACGCCGCACCGGCGTTTTTCGACGACGCCAGATTGCCGAAGGAAAGCCCCGCGTAGTTATGCGTCGGACCGATCAGGCCGTCGAAATTGTATTCTTGGAAAACGGTCAATCTGGTACTCCTTCATCTCTCCCCGTTGGGGAGAGAGCGAAATCTATGATTTCGAGTGAGGGGGAGCAATTGGCTAAATCTGCCGCCAAACGCAATAGTTCTCCCCCTAACCCTCTCCCCTATGGGGAGAGGGAACAGGCTGTATAGGCGGCAAAGGCGGTTCTTGAAGCGCCGAGGAGACTGCCTCGAGGGCGCCTTCGATGTTGTTACGAATGTCAATATTCCAGAACCGAAGAACACGATAACCGGATTGCTCAAGATATCGCGTCCGTTCAACATCTCTTGCAATATTTTCTTCGAACGCATGCTGATCACCATCGAGTTCGATGACCAGCCTTGCCTCAGCGCATAGGAAATCAACGACATATTTTCCTTTTGGAACCTGTCGTTTAAATTTAAAACCATCAACCTGTCGGTTGCGAAGCTTCGACCAGAGCATTCTTTCAACATCAGTCTGTTCGCGCCTGAGTTTTCTCGCTAATTCAGGGTTCAAAATATGCTCCCTTATCTTCTCCCCATTGGGGAGAAGTGGCCCGAAGGGCCGATGAGGGGACATTTCGTAAGAAGTATCAAATTAGCCTCTACCCCCTCACCCGGATTTACGATGTAAATCCGACCTCTCCCCGATGGGGAGAGGTGATCAGCCCCGCGTAATTATGGGTCGGACCGATCAGGCCGTCGAAATTGTATTCTTGGAACGCCATTTCCGTCCTCACCACCGCTCATCCCTGCGAAAGCAGGGATCCATTAGTTACCGGGGTAACATATAAATTCTCGCTTCCGCGGGAATGCGCGGATGCGAGATCAATTTCATTGATTAAGCGTCTCATACAAATCGACCCAATCGGGGTTTTCTTTTTCAATCAACTCGATTTTCCATGCACGCTTCCATTTCTTCATTTGACGCTCACGAACGAAAGCCGCCTCTCGGGTTACATGCGGCTCGCACCAGACCAGCCGCTTCACGCCATATTGTTTTGTGAAGCCTTGTAGCAATTCTTCCTTGTGGATCCAAACTCGCTTTGCAAGATCGTCGGTCATGCCAATGTAAAGCGTGCCGTGCTTATTACTTGCGAGGATATAGACCCAAAATTGTTTTTCGTGCGCAAGTATCATCTTGCCAACCTGTTCACCCGCTCATTCCCGCGGAAGCGGTATTCTCTGGATCCCTGCTTTCGCAGGGATGAGCGGGGTCGGGTGTATTAAAGGAGCCTTAGCCCTGCGTAATTGTGCGTAGGACCGATCAGACCGTCGAAATTGTATTCGCTATGCATAATTCTAAACTGGTTCCGTTGTTGATTGGCACAAATCTCTCAACGTAAGCACAAGTTTTTCTTTCGGTGCGTCGGCAATTTCCCAAGTGTTTCCTCGGTATTTGGAAACGAGAATCTCTGTTAAAATTCTTTGTTCGGCGACGCCCCCAACTCCAAGTGAAAGGACGTAATAAGCGTGCTGATTATCTCCCTCTCCAACACCTGAGATTTTCGCGTCAATTATGCAGTCAAGTTTTGCGTCCTCTATGATTAATGCAACTTTGTGTTGAACTTCGCTATCTTCTAGGAATGGGTCGCAACCAGCTGTCAGAATCGCCCCAATAACTACAATAGATAGTGAAATATGAGCTCTATACATGTTAGACTAAACTCACCGGTCGGTCCGTTTTGAATTTAGACGATCATTTCGGTCAGAACTTATGAGCGATAAAACTCTCAATTTTTCACCCCAACCTGATCATCCGCCAACGGAAGAAGCGCGTCGCCTTCCATGCTCGCCACCGGATAGGCGCAATAATCTGCTGCGTAATACGCCGCCGGACGGTGATTGCCGGAGGCGCCGATGCCGCCGAAGGGGGCTGAACCCGCCGCGCCCGTGGTCTGCCGGTTCCAGTTGACGATGCCGGCGCGCGACAGCGCGAGGAATTTTTCCCATTTCGCTTTGTCGTCGGTGAGGATGCCGGCGGACAGACCAAACTTTGTGGCGTTGGCGCGCTCGATGGCGGCGTCGAAATCCGCGACCCGCCAGACTTTCAACAGCGGCCCGAAATGTTCTTCATCGGGCACGGTTCCTGACCGCGTCACGTCGACTATGCCCGGCGTCACAAAAGCGGAGCCCTCGTCGCGCACCGAGAGATTGCGGATCGCTTCGCCATCATCATCGGTCAGGCGATCGAATGCGCGCTCAAGGCCTTCGGCAATGTTTGCGGAGATCACGGGCCCCATGAACGGTTGCGGGTCCGCGAAGGGCTGATCGATAATGAGCCGGTCCGTGATCTTGACGAGCGCATCAATCGCCGCATCGCCTTTCGGGCCTTCCGGCACGATCAACCGCCGCGCGCAGGTGCAACGCTGACCGCTTGTCAGGAACGCCGATTGCACCACCGCGAACGCCGCAGCGTTAACATCATCGGTGTCCCACCAGATCAGCGGATTGTTGCCGCCAAGTTCCAGCGCAAGGATCACATCGAGCCGGTCTGCAAACATCTTGTGGATGGCGAGCCCGGTTTTCGCCCCGCCGGTAAAGAGTACGCCGTTGACGTCTGCGCGCGTCAGCGCTTCGCCCGTCTCGCGCGCGCCCTGCACCATGTTGACGACGCCCGCGGGAACGCCCGCCTCAACCATGCGCTCAACAATAAACGCTCCCGGCCCCGGCGTTTGCTCTGACGGTTTGAAGACGACCGTGTTGCCGGCGATGATTGCGGGAACCATGTGGCCATTGGCGAGGTGGGCCGGAAAATTATAAGGGCCGAGCACCGCCATCACGCCGTGCGGTTTGTGGCGCAGCATTGCCGTCGTCGCGCCCGGCGTTTCCTTCACGCCCGTTCGCTCGTGATAAGACTTGATCGAAATGTCGATCTTGCCGGCGACGGCGGCCGCTTCGGTTTTCGTTTCCCAATAGGGTTTGCCGGTTTCGCGGCTGATCAATTTCGCCAGATCATCCGCGTCCCGCTTCATGAGATCGCGATAGCGCTCCATCACCGCGATGCGTTCGGCAAGCGGGGTTAGCGCCCATTTCGTGAAGGCGGCGCGCGCTGCAGAAACGGCGTCGGTCACATCCGCTTTGGTCGCGCTTGCGCCCTTCCAGATTTCTTTACCGGTCGACGGATCGATCGATGAAAATTCCGCGCCCGCGCCGTCGCGCCATTCGCCGTTTATAAGGGTTTTGTTTGTCATCAGATTACCACTTCACAATGCGCAGTTGATCGCCTTTTTGAACGCCCAGCGCTTTCGCTGTCTCTTCGGCAATGATGGCGTTGTCACCGTCCGTCTTCACCGGCGCCCGCGCGACGCGGAATGTTTCCAGCCGTCCTGTAGAGATCAACATCACCGGCGCATCGCCGGGGTCGGCAATGTCATCAACGGTAGCGACGCGGCTTTCATGTACGGTTTTGATATCGTCGATATGGGCGTCAACCAGCGGGCCGCCGTCAAAGACGTCGATGTATCCGCGAAACGCGAAGCCTTCTTTGAGCAGCATGTTGAACGCCGGCGCCGCGCCGTCATGAGGTCGACCGAGACATTCGCGCGCCGCTTCCGGCAACAACGCCACATAAATCGGATGACGCGGCATCATGTCGGCGATGAATTGATTGCCAAGGGCGGAATTAGCAAGGTCGGCGTCTTCAAATTCCATATCGAAAAAGAACGTGCCGAGCGCCTCCCAAAACGGTTGCTCCCCGTCGGGTCCGCGCCAGCCGCGCAACTCGGCGCAAATGGGGTCCGCGATCAAGTCGCGATGCTCTGCGATAAAGAGATATCGCGCCTTGGCGAGGTATTTACCAAAGCCGCCGCCGCGCGCATCCGGCGACAGGAACAGCGAGCCGACCTCGGCGCAACCGGTGAAGTCATGGGTTGGCACCAGCAACCGCCGCTCGATCCGTTTCTTCAATTGTGTTGATGCGTGTACGGTTTTGTTAATGCGATAATTGACAAACCCATGGTCGAGGCCGATCGCGGAAAAAATCGCCGATGTGCCGACGACTTTGCCGTCCTTTTCGAGCACCAACATGTAAACTTCGCCGGTCGGCTCGGAGGGATTGGACGTAAAACTGTCAACGGCGAAATCGATCCGCGCCTGCAGCGCCTCGCGGTCGCTCGGCAGATTGGTCAT
>JAJFFU010000190.1 GCA_021776465.1 Parvularculaceae bacterium | reverse complement strand
GCCCGGCGTCGGCCGCAAAACCGCAAATGTCGTGTTAAATGTCGCTTTCGGTGAGCCGACAATTGCTGTCGACACCCATATTTTCAGGATATCGAACCGGACGGGGCTGGCGCCGGGAAAAAATCCATTGGAAGTCGAGCTCGGCCTCGAAAAATCAACGCCTGAGGAATACCTGCTGCACGCTCATCACTGGTTGATCCTACATGGCCGTTATGTGTGCAAGGCGCGCACGCCTGAATGCTGGCGTTGTGTCATCGCTGATATTTGCCAGTTCAAGGACAAAACAACCGAGCCGAAGGCTGCAAAAAAAGCGAGCAAGAAGACTGTGGCAGCCGGGAAGTTGAAAAAGGCCACGCCGAAAAAGAAGGCAGCGCTGCGCGTCAGATAGTCTGATTGCCGTTGTTCAGCGTATCTTTTGCCTCCGCTTACGACAGAATCGGGTCAACGTGGGTCCGTGCCGAGAATTTAGGTCGTTACAGGAGGGGTTGGTGAGCGGCGACAAGAAAACTGACGGAAATAAAAAGCCCGCCAGAAGTGGTGGCAAAAAGGCGAGCGGAACGAAGGGCGGCGCATCCAACAAAAGAGATTCCGGTACTACAAACTCTGGGCCGAAGGTGAAGCCATCCGGTGGCTACAAGGAAAGTGATGGATAAGTTATCTGTTAAGGACGCGCAGGACGTCTATTACGAGGCCAGCGCAACGCTTAGTACGTTAAGCAGGCAAATGGCGTTTGCTGCGATTGCGATAATTTGGTTGTTTCGTATCGACAACGAGCTGGGCCTTGCGCTTCCGCAAGATTTAGCGATTTGTGTAATTTTTGTAGTTCTATTTTTTGCATTTGACCTTTTTCAATATGGCTCTAAGGCGATTTTGTGGTCCTGTTTGGCGAGGCAAAACGAGCAAGAAGCAATAAAGAAAAACGAGAACGTTAAATTTCTGGCGCCGAGTTGGTATCCGAAAGTTCCCTTGGTATTCTTCATTCTCAAGACGATCTTTTTGTCAGTGTCCTATATCTTCTTGCTGGTGTTCCTTCAGCAAAAAGTTCAATTTTTATGACTCCGATTGACCGCCTGATCATCGCGCTGGACCTTCCGGATACGGATAAAGCGCAACATATCATCGACCGTATTGGCGAGGCCGGACGGTTTTACAAAATTGGATATCAACTGATGCCTGTGGGCGGGCTTGATCTTGCGCGGCGGTTATCCGCGCAGGGCAAGAAAGTGTTTCTGGATTTCAAGTTTCACGACATTGGCGCCACGGTCGAGCGCGGCGTTGTAAGCGTCTGCAAGCTTGGTGGCGATTTTCTTACCGTGCATGCCGAGCCGGATGTGTTGAAAGGCGCCGTCGCTGGCCGCGGCGATGACAAGCGCCTGAAAATTCTCGGCGTAACGGTGCTGACCAGCCTCGATGCTGCGGCGCTCAAAAAATCGGGGATAGATATCGACCTGCCCGACCTCGTGCTTCGCCGCGCAGAATTCGCCGCGGAAGCGGGCGCAGACGGTGTTGTTGCATCGGCGCAGGAAGCGGCCGCGATCAAGGCGCGTTTTGGCGATGCGCTCGATATTGTAACGCCCGGCGTCCGGCCGGCCGGCGCAGACGCCAACGACCAGAAGCGCATTGTAACGCCGGCCGCCGCCATTCAGGCCGGCGCCGATTACCTCGTTGTCGGCCGCCCGATTGTCTCGGCGGACAATCCCGCCGCCGCCGCCGCCGCAATTTCTGCGGAAATCACGGTGTGAATTACCGGCGCGTGACGCGCTTTGCGCGGCGCTCGCCCTTGCTATAGATTGACGGCTAAAGGCGAAAAAATACGCCATAAACTGTCAGGGAAGAAACGCAGTCATGGGCGATCCGGTTAAGCGTGTCGAGCGACGCTCCAGGCGAACGATATTCGATGCCTACTTGGCAAGCGCGCGCAAAAATGGTGCGGGCGCGACGGCGCTGACGGACGGCGACGGCAAAGTATTTACGTACAAAGAAATTACCCGCGCCGCGTTTGCGCTTGGCGGCGCCATGGCCCGGATGACAAAACCGGGCGAGCGGGTCGGCGTCCTTCTGCCGACAGGCGCCGGCGCCATCATCGCATTGTTCGCATTGCTGTCGCGCGGCCGCGTGCCGGCGATGCTCAATTTCACGTCCGGGTCGCGAAATCTCCTTG
This sequence comes from Parvularculaceae bacterium, assembly GCA_021776465.1. Classification (GTDB taxonomy): domain Bacteria; phylum Pseudomonadota; class Alphaproteobacteria; order Caulobacterales; family Parvularculaceae; genus Hyphococcus. Next base: position 3,490 of record JAJFFU010000190.1, on the reverse strand, counting down.
CGGCGTGCAAAGCCGCTGAGGTGACGAAGATCGTCACCGCGAAAAAATTTATCGACATAGCGGGTTTGCAAAAACTGATCGACGAATTGTCCGAAGGCGCTGAAATTATTCAGCTGGAAGATGTTCGCGAAACGTTGAACTGGCAGGACAAAGCGCTTGCAATTGCCGGTCCGTTCTTTCCGAGTTTGACCACAGCGCGCCCGCATTTTGATGAGCCGGGCGTTATCCTCTTTACGTCGGGCACAGAGGGTGCGCCAAAGGGTGTTGCGCTTTCGCACCGGAATATTCTGGCCAACACAGAACAGATTTCCGCTCATGTCACGCTTTTACCGACAGATATTTTCTTCAACCCCCTGCCGACATTCCATTGTTACGGGCTGACGGCCGGCGCGCTCTGGCCGATCCTGAACGGTCATCCTGTGGTGCTGCATCCGTCGCCGCTGCAAGTGAAAATTATCCCGAAACGCATATTTGAAACCGGATCAACGGTTCTCTTCGCGACGGACACGTTCCTGTCGCAATATATGCGGGCAAGCGCCGACGGCGCCATGTCGTCGCTGCGCATTGCTGTCTGCGGCGCCGAGCGCGTACGGGACGAAACCCGTCAGGCCGCGGAGCGGCGCTTTGGTTTTGAAGTGCTCGAAGGATATGGCGTTACCGAGGGCTCGCCGGTTCTGGCCGCAAACCAGCCGGGCGACATTCGCTCCGGCACCGTCGGAAAAATGTTGCCGGGCATTGAAACGCGGCTTGAGCCCGTTGAGGGGCTGGAGAACGCCGGCCGTCTTCACGTCAGGGGCCCTAATGTCATGCGGGGGTATCTGACAGCGGACGAGCCGGGCGTCATCAAGCCGCCGAAAGACGGCTGGCACGACACAGGCGACGTCGTTGCAATTGATGAACGCGGTTACGTTTCCATTCGCGGGCGGTTGAAGCGTTTCGCCAAGATCGGCGGCGAGATGGTTTCGCTTGCAGTCGTTGAAAACTGCGCCTCGGCGGTCTGGCCGGATAATTTGCATGCTGCAGCAATTTTGCCGGATGCAAAAAAAGGCGAACAGATTATTCTCGTGACCGACCGACAGGACGCGCCGCGCGGCGTTCTCCTCGCCTGGGCGCAGGGTCATGGCGTCGCCGAGCTTGCGGTGCCGAAGAAAATCGTTTCGATCGATGAAGTGCCGGTCCTTGGGACAGGTAAAATCGATTACTTGAAAGTGAAAACGATCGCGGAAGAAGGGCTGATCGCACGTGAACAGGAAGCGGCAATGCAGGCTGCGCCCGAGCCCACCAAAAAAGAGCTGAAACAACAAGCGGCGGCGGAGCGAGCCGAAAAGAAGCGGTTGGAAAAAGAGGCCAAAGCAGCGGCAAAAGCAGAGCAATCAGCAGAAGTTGCGCCGCATACTGAAGAGGCGCCTGTTATTTCAAACGATAATAGTGATTTAAAAGACGCGGCCGAATAAGCTCAGGGCGTTAGTCGCGCAGCGGCCGCCGCGCGTTCGCCGTCTTCATCGTTCTCAATTTTGCGTTCTTCGTTGTCGTCGCCTTCCACAGGCGGGCGCTGGGCCCCGCCTTTTCTTTCGGCGCTTTCCGCTGGCTGCGCCGTTTCCTCGACTGGCTCCACATCTGGCGCCGCGACGGCCGGCGGCGCAATCAGCAGGCGTAGCTCCTCGGCCGATATCGCCTCGCCGGCATTTTCCAACGGCGGCGGGCAAAGGCGGTCATGGTCCATATATTCGCGCACAAGCCGGGCCCATCCGGCGCGGGTGAAATGAAAGGCGCCGTCGGCGCCGGGGCGTGGGTCGCGCGGCGCAGCAGCTGCGCGCTCAAGCCAGCCGCGACCGGCCTCCTCGCCATGAAGCTGCGTCGCCGCTGTGGCAATCAAGGCATAAGCGTGTGCATTCGGCGCCTTTGTGATCAATGGCTCCAGCTTCGTCATCGCCGTCTCGAAATCGCCGACAATATTGGCTGCGCGCGCCTCAAGAAACACGGCTTCATCCGTATCGGGATTTTTTGCGGCGAGCTTTCTTAATTTCTCCGCGCGCTTTTCGGCGGGCTCTTGCGCGTAGAGCTTATCGTACATTCGGATGAGCGCCGGGTGCGCATCTTTTGCAAAAGCTGTTTCAAGGATTCCTGCCGCCTTGCCGGTTTTACCGTTCTCGCTGCACAATTCTGCTGCAAGCACCGCGGCCGGCGTGAAAGCGGGGGCAAGCTTCAGCGCTGCGTCCGCTTCTGAAAGCGCCAGCGTCTTGTCGCCGGAAAGGCGTGCGGCGTCCGCGTCGGCGGCAAAGAGCGCGGCGGTCGCGCGATCGGCTTTGTCCGGTTCGATCAGCTTGTTGCGTTTGCCCTTCGCAATTGCTTCGCGGGTGTCGCCCCATGCGCCGCGTTCAAGGCCGAGGTCGACGACCGACTGGAACGCCCAGCCGGCGTTTGCGCGTAAGGAGAAGGCGCGTTCTGCGTATTCGCGGGCCTTGTCCGACTCGCCGCGGTTGATGGCCTGCGCGTAAAGCCCCTTCAGGCCAAGAAACTCCGTTTCTGGCGCGCCGAGCATGGCGGCAAAACTTCGCGTTGCCGCCGCCTCGTCGCCCGAGAGTTGCGCCGCCTGCGCCGAAAGCAACCGCGTCAGCGCCAGATCTTCGAGATGCTTTTGGGCGACTTTGGCGTGGTGGGATGCATCGGCGGCGTCACCAACAGCGACCGCCTCCAGCCCCCGCGTCAGCGCCGCAACACCGCGCTCGCGTTTCGTCTCGGCGTCTTTGGCGCGGAGTTTCGCCGGCAACATCAAAATGTCTTTTACTTTGTGCGTTGCGTAAACGGCGATGAAGAAGACGAACGCAAGCGCACCGAGGATCAGCCATGACGGGCTGTCGAACCGGACGCCAAATGCCTCACCGCTGATACGGCTGTCAAAAGTCATCAGCACGGTGATCGTTCCGGCGATGAGGACGACCCATAATAGAAAAATCAGTATGCGCGTCATAATGACCTCGGCCGCCTTGCCTGTTCGGCAAGTTCCGCGTTCACTGAGTGCAAGGCCGCGTCGAATTCAGCCCGTTGGCGGGCAAGGTCAATCCACGCGCTCATGGCCTCCTGGGCCGGCGTTGGCAGTGATTGCAGTTCTTCGACCGCCAGCGATAAATTTCCTTCGTCAACGGCGTGGTCGGCGCGCGAGATAACGGCGCCCGGCGCCGCGCCGGGCTGCGGCGTTGCGGGCCGAACATTAAACAGGCCGGCGACGCGCGCGCCGTATCGTTCAACAACGCCATCGGCGTTCTCGCGATTGGCGGTCGCCAATCCGGCTCTGGCCGCGGCGTCGAAATCATTGCGAATTTTCGACATGGCGGGGGCGCCGGTTTGCGCATAACGGGCAAGGACGGCGATGGCCAAGGACTCTGGAACCGCCTGTTTAAGCGTGGCGAGTTGGGGTGCATATGGCGCGCCACTTTCCGCCGCTTTAAAGATTGCGTTTAACGCAACGGCGCCGGCGGCTACTGGCGAT
>JAJFFU010000189.1 GCA_021776465.1 Parvularculaceae bacterium | reverse complement strand
CCGCGCTTCTGGGCGAGCGGCGTTTCCCTGATCGCCCATCCGCGCAACCCCCATGCGCCGGCTGCACATATGAACACGCGCATGCTGGTGACGACAAAATGCTGGTTCGGCGGCGGCGGGGATTTGAACCCCATGCATCCGGCCTATCGCAACGAGACACACGAAGACACGAAAGCGTTTCACGCGGCGATGCAGTCAGCCTGTGACGCCCATGACGCGGCGTTTTTTCCGAAATTCAAAAAATGGTGTGATGAATATTTCTGGCTTCCGCACCGCAATGAACCGCGCGGCGTCGGCGGTATTTTTTATGACCGCCACAACACCGGCGACTGGGATGCCGATTTCTCGTTCACCCAGGATGTGGGCCGGTCGTTCGGCGACATCTATCCGGCGCTCGTCGCCAAACGTATGGACCAGCCATGGTCGCAAGATGACAGGGAAAAACAGCTCGTACAGCGCGGCCGCTACGCTGAGTTTAATCTCCTCTACGACCGCGGAACGACCTTCGGTCTCAAGACCGGGGGAAATGTGAATTCGATCCTGTCTTCCCTGCCGCCGGAAGCAAAGTGGCCGTAGGAATTGATTATGCGTGATAATATCCGTGTGACGTCGGCAATTCCATTAGCCGGTGGAACGGTTTAGATTGCATCGTCCCCCACGCAAGATGCTCCCATGACCGACTTCGAAACGCCTTTTATCCTCGCCATCGACCAGGGCACAACGTCCAGCCGCGCCATCGTTTTCGATCGGGCCGGGCGCATCGTTGCTGATGCGCAGGAAGAATTTGCGCAGCACTACCCGCAAGACGGTTGGGTCGAACATGATCCTGAAGATATATGGCAAACGACGCTGGCAACGGCGCGCAAGGCCTTTCAGGAAGCTGAGGTGCTCGGCGAAGTTGCGGCGATAGGCGTTACAAACCAGCGCGAAACGACAGTGATCTGGGATCGCGCAAATGGGGAGCCGATTTACAACGCCATTGTCTGGCAGGATCGGCGTACGGCTGACCAATGCGCGGCGCTGAAAGCTGACGGGCGCGAGGCGCATGTGGCGGCGCGCACCGGTCTGGTTCTTGATCCGTATTTTTCTGCGACCAAGGCCGCGTGGATTTTGGATCATGTCGATGGCGCCAGAGACCGCGCGGCGGCCGGCGATCTTGCGTTTGGCACGATCGACACGTTTTTGATCTGGCGACTGACTGGCGGTAACTCGCACGCAACAGATGTCACGAACGCCAGCAGGACGAGCCTTTATAATATTCACGATAACGCCTGGGATGATGCATTACTGGATATTTTTAACGTGCCGTCCGCCATCTTGCCGATTGTTAAAGACAGCGCGGCGGCGTTTGGCGAAACGGACCCTGAAATTTTCGGGCGACCCGTGCCGATTTGTGGCGTCGCCGGCGACCAGCAGGCCGCCGCTTTCGGTCAGACATGTTTTGCACCAGGCGACATTAAGAGCACCTACGGCACAGGCTGTTTTGTTCTGGCGAACACGGGCGACAAGGTTGTCGAGTCGAAAAACAATTTACTATCGACGATCGCCTGGCGGCTAAATGGCGAGACAACTTACGCGCTGGAAGGGTCGATCTTCGTGGCCGGCGCGGCGGTGCAGTGGCTACGCGATGAGTTGAAGATCATTAAAAACGCAGCCGAGACGCAAGCGCTGGCCGAAAGCATTGAAACGAACAATGGCGTTTATCTGGTTCCGGCATTCACCGGCCTCGGCGCGCCGCATTGGGCGCCGGCGGCGCGCGCCGCCATTTACGGACTGACCCGCGGCGCCGGTCGCGCCGAGCTTGCGCGTGCTGCGCTGGAATCGGTGGCGTATCAAACCGCTGACCTGATGACCGCAATGGCTGCTGACGGTGCATCGCCGAACGCGCTGCGTGTTGACGGCGGCATGGTCGCCAATGACTGGGTCATGCAGTTTTTATCCGATATTCTGGACGTCACCGTTGAACGGCCGAAGGTGCTGGAGACTACGGCGCTCGGTGCGGCCTATCTTGCCGGATTACAGGCGGGGATTTTCAGCGGCGTCGATGAAATTGCGGAGCGGCGGCGGATCGATGCGCGCTTCCAACCGGCAATGGCGCCGGAAACCCGCAACAGTGCGCTAACCGGTTGGGCAAAGGCGCTTGAACGGACATTGTTGCCTTAAGACGGGATCCTGAAATTGAGCGAACAAAAACGCGTTGTCGGTTTCATCGGCGGGTCCGGCGTATATCGCGCAGACGCCTTGCAAAACGCCGAGCGCATCGAGATTAAAACGCCATGGGGCGATCCGTCGGATGCGCTGATGCGAGGGCGGATCAACGGAGCGGACGTTGTTTTCCTTGCGCGACACGGGGCTGGCCATCGACTGCCGCCAGGCGCCGTCAATTACCGAGCCAATATTGATGCGATGAAACGGGCCGGCGTGACCGACCTGATATCCTTGTCGGCATGCGGATCGTTCAAAGAGGAGTTGCCGCCGGGGTCGTTTGTGATTGCCGATCAGTTTATTGATCGAACGAGCGGGCGCGACAGCACATTCTTCGGGCCGGGGTTTGTCGCGCATGTATCGATGGCGCATCCGGTTTGTCCGGCGCTCGCAACTGCGGCTGCCGAGTCATGCGCCGCGCTCGAAATACCGCACGCAATGGGCGGTACATATCTCGCGATTAACGGGCCGCATTTTTCTTCGCTGGCGGAATCAAAACTCTATCGCTCGTGGGGCTGCGACGTTATCGGGATGACAAACATGCCGGAAGCAAAACTCGCGCGCGAGGCGGAGCTGCCATACGCGACCGTCGCCATGGTGACGGATTTCGATTGCTGGCATGAAAAAGAGGGACCGGTCGAAGTCTCAAAAATTCTGGCGGTTATGGCGGAAAACACGAAGAACGCCGCACGTCTCATAGACGACCTGACCGGTCGTCTCGGCGCGACGCGAACACCGTCGCCGCTGGGGATTGAGACAACGCTTGATATGGCGGTGATCACCGCGCCTGATGCGCGCGACCCGGATCTCGTGGGAAAGCTGGACACTGTTGCCGGCCGGTTTCTTGCGCGCTGATCAAAACGTCAGTTGATCAACGAACTGCCCGCATACACCGGGTCTAATTGCTGAAGCGGAAATGCATGACATCGCCTTCGGCAACGATGTATTCCTTGCCTTCAAGACGCATGCGTCCAGCTTCTTTCGCGCCTTGTTCGCCGTTATTGGCAATATAATCGTCAAACGAAATTGTTTCCGCGCGGATAAACCCTTTTTCGAAATCCGTATGGATGACGCCAGCCGCTTGCGGCGCGGTCGCGCCGAGCGGAATAGTCCATGCCCGCGCTTCCTTTGGTCCCGCCGTAAAGTATGTGCGCAAATTGAGCAGGCTGTACCCTACATGAATGAGGCGGTTGAGACCGGGCTCTTCTAGCCCGAGCGTTTCGAGATATTCGTCCTGTTCTGCATCATCAAGCTGCGCGAGTTCGGCTTCTATCTTCGCGGAGATGACAACGGCAACAGCGTTTTCTTCGCCCGCGCGCGCTTCAACGGCGCGAGAATATCCATTGCCATCGGATGCAGACGCCTCATCGACATTGGCGACAAAGAGCACTGGTTTTGACGTTAGCAATTGTAGTCCGAGCCAATCCTTTTGCTCGTCTTCGTCGATCTCGATCGTTCGCGCTGGCTTTCCGTCCCGTAAAACGGGAAGCGCCTTGTCGACAAGCGCCAGCGCCGCCTTGGCTTCTTTGTCTTGCCCTCTGACTTTTTTCTCCAGATTGACTCGCCGCTTTTCGAGGCTGTCGAGATCGGCAAGCATCAATTCTGTTTCGACGACTTCGAAATCGGCGATGGGGTCGACCCGGTTTGCAACATGGGTCACGTCGTCGTCGTCGAAACAACGCAGCACATAAGCGATGGCGTCGACTTCACGGATATTAGCGAGGAACTGGTTGCCGAGGCCTTCGCCCTTCGATGCGCCTTCGACGAGACCGGCGATGTCTACGAATTGCATGCGCGCGGGGATGATTTCATCGGACTTTGCAATTTCGGCGAGTTTTTTAAGGCGGGCTTCCGGAACAGCGACGTCGCCAACATTTGGCTCGATAGTACAAAACGGGTAGTTGGCCGCTTGCGCCGCCGCCGTTTTTGTCAACGCATTAAAGAGCGTTGACTTGCCCACATTTGGCAATCCGACAATGCCGCATTTAAATCCCATCTATCGAATTCCTGTTATTGTCGACCAAGCAATTTTCGAAATGCGTCCGTGAACGGATTGCCTGGCGCGTCGCTTTGTTCCTCGCTAGGCGCTTTCGCGGCGCTGTCATTATTGAGTTTTGGTTTGCCACCCGCCTGTCGTTCTTTTCGCGCTGGCGCCAGTCGTTGCGCTATGTCGGAGGAAAATCGCTGATCGTCGCTATCGGCGAGGAAGGGCGCGGCCTTCGCCATCGCCGAAAGCAATGGGTCCAGCCAGTCGTGATCGATCTTTGAAAAATTACCGAGGACATGGTTCGTCACTTTGGATTTGTCGCCCGGATGGCCGATGCCGATTCGCACACGGCGAAAGTCATTGCCGAGATGGCTGTCGATAGATCGTATGCCGTTATGGCCCGCGGCGCCGCCGCCGGTTTTGACGCGTAGCTTACCTGCCGCGAGGTCAAGCTCGTCGTAAAAAACAACAAAATCTTCGGCGTCCAATTTGAAGAAGTCCGCAGCGGCGCGCAGTGAGCGCCCTGAGTCATTCATATGGGTGAGGGGCTTTAAGATGATCGCTTTTTTGCGCCCGCCGGGCGCGTCAAGGAAACCTTCGCGCATTTGGGCGTGGAACTTTTCGCGCGGTACTGAAAACCCATAAGCGTCAGCAATCGCATCGACGGCCATGAACCCGACATTATGCCGGTGGTGCGCATATTTCTCGCCAGGATTGCCGAGGCCCGCGAGCACGATCATTGGTCAACACTCCGAATAAAAATGGCGCCGGCGCAATAAGCGCACGGCGCCATAAACAAATCGCTTCGCAGCGATTTAATCCTTGTTGGCGTCGCCGCCTTCTTCACTACCCTCGGCGTCGCCGTCGGCGGCCGCTGCGTCTTCGGCTGCGTCTTCAGCGTCAGCAGCTTCGTCAGCTTCGGAGCGAACAGCAGACGGCGCCGCAATCGTGGCCACCGTGTAGTCGCGATCCGTGGTGACGAGCGTCACGCCGGCCGGCAATGCGATGACGGAAACGTGGGCCGCGTCGCCAATATCCAATTCGCCAACATCGACGTCGAAATGATCGGGGATCGATGTCGCCGGTGCGTAAACGTCGATCACGTGGCGTACAACGTTCAAGACGCCGCCCCGTTTCAGGCCCGGTGATTCTTCTTCGTTAATGAACCGAACAGGGATCTCGACGTCGATGCGCGTATTGTCATCAACGCGCAGGAAATCGATGTGAATCGGCATGCCCTTGACCGGGTGGATCTGAACATCGCGGGGAATGACAGGCTGTTGGCCATCTTCGCCAGGAACGTCGATTTTCGCCAGTTGCGGCCGCAGGCGGCCACGCACATAGGCCTTGTTGATTTCATTGGCTTTGAGCTGGATGGCCGCTGGCTCAGCGCCGCCGCCATAAAGAATGCCGGGAATCCAGCCGTCGCGGCGGGTTTTGCGTGCGCTGCCAGTGCCGGTCGCGGCCCGTGGTTCGCAGTGAAATACGTCAGCTTCAGCCATGTCTTATGCGTCCTTTACGCAAAATCTGCCGCCCCGGTGGACATCGCATCCTCCGCGGAACGGCCCGGAATTCCTGAATGAGCGCGGCTCTATAAAGGAAACAGATGTGGATCGCAAGCGGCCGGGCGCTGCGAATCGAGACATTTGCCGCGGCTCCCGGCAATGTCTGGCGGCGACTGTAAATGCGCAATCCATGCGCTTGTTGGATTTTCTGAACGCCGAACCGTAAAAAATCCAAAAATAAAATTTCACGATCTGCGCACTGCCGACGAAAATTTGGCTGCTCGATTCTCTTCGCTCTACCAACAAAATAGCGTGCGCGCTGCGCAAAACGTGCGCCGAGTTGACGGCCCACGATGTCACAAAACCGAAAAATCTCTGTCACAGCGCGTTCATGCCTGAACCGTACTGCGCCGATCGTAAGTGGTCGGCATGACGTGGGCCGCAGTTTGTTTTTGCGCCAGCAACTTCTTGGGGATTTTTTATGGGAATGGCATCTAAGGCCCGGTCGGCTCTGCTTGCAGGCAGCGCGATCTTTTTACTCGCAGCATGTACGCAAGGGGAAAACATTGCGTCTCCGGGCGCGACGAACCCGGGCACACCGCCGAGTGGCGGCGGCGGTGGTGGCGGTGGCGGTGGCGGAACCACCGACCCGGTTTCCGGTGACACGTGTCCGACCGGTTTTTCCGCGGGTCCAGTCGTTGATCTTCCCTCCGGCGCTGATCAAGTGTCGTGCGACGTCGCGGGAACGGTTCTCTCCGACACAACGCTCGCGTTTAAAGATGATGACGGCGATGGCATTCCGGTTGCCTACCGCATCAACGGCCGCATCGACGTTGGCGTTGATACAGGCTTTGACGGTACGGCCGCTGGCGGCGATCCGGCTGTGCTGACGATTGCGCCGGGCGTTACTCTTTTTGGTGAGTCAGGCAGCGACTTTGTTGTCGTAAACCGTGGCTCACGTCTTGAAGCCGATGGCGCGGCGAACGCACCAATTGTCATGACGAGCCGGGCAGACCTTGAAGCCGGCCAGACCAACCGCGCCGACGCCATTGGCGAGTGGGGCGGTCTAGTTGTTCTCGGCCAGGCGCCGATCAATGATTGCGCGACTGGTACGCTCGGCACGCCGTCCTGCTCAAATACGATTGAAGGCGTTACAGCGCCCGAAGCGTCGTATGGCGGCGGCGCGGCGGCGAACAACAGCGGCACATTCCGTTATTTGCAAGTTCGCTTCGCCGGTTTCCCGCTTGCCGCCGGCAACGAGTTGAACGGAATTTCATTTGGCGGCGTTGGCAACGGCACGACAGTTGACTTCGTTCAGGTTCACAACAACTCCGATGACGGCATCGAAATGTTCGGCGGAACAACGAACCTTCGCCACATCGTTCTCACGGGCAATGACGATGACTCGCTCGACACTGATCAGGGTTGGACCGGTCGTGCGCAGTTTATTGTTGTCGCCCAGGCTGACGGTCGCGGTGACAATGGATTTGAAATGTCATCGACGGGCGCAGGCGTCACGCCGGCAACGAACCCGCTGATCGCAAACTACACGATCGTGTCAACGACGCGTGCGTCTGAGCCTGGTCGTGGCCAGCGGCTCAACACTGGTCATATTGGCCGCTTCATGAATGGTGTGGTCACGGACTCGACGGAAGCGTGTTTGCGCTGGGACGATCCGGGCGATGGCAATGACAGCTATAACGGCGTCGCTGCGGACCCAACCTTTAACTCTGTCATATTCGATTGTGGCGGCGGGCTTGAACGTAGTGACCCAGACGCGCCGGGCGCAGTCGCAACCGTAGGCGCTGACGCCAACAACCAAATTGGCGGCGCAACCATTACAACGAACTTCCAGGCAGGCCCGATGGAATTACCGCCTATGGCAACGCCGGTCGCTGTTGAAGGCGTCGACATGTTTTTCACAGAAGCCGATTATCTCGGCGCTTTCGGTCCAACTGAGACCGAAACCAACAACTGGGCAACCGGATGGACATTCGCATTGTTCACTGATCCGGGATGTCCGACAGGAACGAGCCAATCCGGCACGATCAATGGCGACCGTGTTTGCCTGCTGACCGGTATTCAGACAGACGACATCACTCTGACCCGAGGCAGCGTTTATGAGCTTGATGGCCGCGTCGATGTCGGCGTAGACGTTGGGTTTGACGGCGCCGCCGCAACTGGCGACCCTGCCGTCCTGACTATCGAGCCGGGTGTTTCGGTCTTCGGTAACTCCGGTTCTGACTTCCTGATCGTCAACCGCGGCTCGGAAATCCGGTCAAACGGAACGCGCGCCAATCCGGTTGTCTTGACGTCGGAAGCGGATATTCAAGATACGACTGCGCCGGGCAATCGGCTCGATTCAACCGGCGAATGGGGCGGCCTCGTTATCCTAGGTCGTGCGCCAATTAATGACTGCGCGACGGGTACGCTCGGTACGCCGTCTTGCTCCAACACGATTGAAGGCGTGACCGCACCGGAAGCGTCTTACGGCGGCGGCGTCGTCGGCGACACGAGCGGTTCGCTGATGTACACGCTCGTGAAATTCGCCGGCTTCCCGCTGGCCGCGGGCAATGAACTGAACGGTATTTCGTTTGGGGGCGTCGGTAACGGTACGACGGTCAATTTCGTTCAGGTTCACAATAACTCGGATGACGGTATCGAAATGTTCGGTGGTTCTGCCGATCTTCGCCACATCGTGCTTACCGGCAATGACGACGACTCGCTGGATACTGATCAGGGCTGGAATGGCCGCGTTCAATATGTGATTATCGCGCAGCGCGATGGTCGCGGCGACAACGGATTTGAAATGTCGTCCACGGGTTCAGGCGTCACGCCGGCAACCGATCCGACAATCGCAAACTTTACGATAGTCTCGACAACCCGCGCGTCGTCGCCGGGCCGCGGTATGCGGATCAACTCCGGCCACATCGGTCGGTTCTTCAATGGTATTGTCACGGACTCAACGGAAGCTTGCCTGCGCTGGGACGACCCGGGCGATGGCGATGCGACCTATGACGGTTATCCGGTTGATCCATCCTTCGACAACTCGTTGTTTGATTGCCCGACTGTATCCACGGATCCGGTTGGTGAAGCGGCCATCGCCGCGGGCGCCGACAACACGACGGTCGTTGATGTCAATCTGATCAACGGTTTTATCAACGACACAGCAGCGGCCGGCCGGACAGCATTCACCGATCTGAACGGCACTGTCGACACGTTCTTTGAAAACACCACCTACATCGGTGCGGTGGAGAATTCGAGTGACGACTGGTGGGCCGACTGGACCTGCGGCCTCGCGGCGGAAGACTGCTAGCAGCGAAAGCGGGCGGCGCATTTCGAGGGGAACGCGCCGCCCTCGTTCCTTTTGCAAACAGATTTTAAGGTTGATCAAATCATGAAGTTCCATCGTAAATTCGGCGGCATGCTCCTGGCGACGACCATGCTAGCGCCGGCGAGCATTTCGCTTGCACAAGACGATACGTCATCGGATACGCCCCCTTCCGGCGCTAATATACCGGGGCCAAATTTTGAGATCGCTGACCAGATTATTGTTCGCGGCACAAACATTCCCGATCCGCAACGGGCGACGTCGCAGGTTGCGACGTTTCTCAATGCAGACGACCTTGCCCGTCAGGGGGACGCTAATGCGGCCGAAGCGTTAAAGCGGTTAAGCGGATTAAGCGTCATTGGCGGTAAATTTGCTTATGTCCGCGGACTCGGCGACCGGTATTCCGCAGCAAGGCTCAACGGCTCGCCCTTGCCAAGCCCGGAACCTCTAAAACGGACAATCCCGCTTGATTTGTTTCCGTCGAATATATTGAACGGCGCCGCTGTTCAGAAAACATATTCGCCGAATTACCCCGGTGAATTTGGCGGCGGCATCATTGATCTTGAAACGCTGCGCATACCGAATGAATCGTTCCTGAACGCAAAAATCGGCGTCGGCGCCAATCTTGTGACGACGGCTTCTAACGGCCTGTTTGTCAATGGCGGCAATCTTGACTGGCTTGGTTATGATGACGGCCTGCGTTCCGTTCCTGGACCGCTTCAGGCCGTCATCGATGCCGGTATAGAGCTTGAGGATCTAACCGACGCCGAACAGGAATTGGTTGGCGAAAGCCTTGTAAATTCTCCGTTGTCTGTCATTCAGCAAGGCAATATCGGTCCGGACTTCGAAGTTTCGATCGACGGCGGCACGGTCATCGACTTCAATTCCGACTTAAGCCTCGGGATCACTGGTGTGGTCGGTTACAGTCAGGACTGGACGACAGAAGAGTCGGTTCGGCAGCTCGCAAACGGTCAGATCCTTGGTATCGATGCAACGCAGACCGAAACGAGCCTCGACGTCACGGTCAACGGCTTGCTGTCTGCTGCGCTGGAATGGACCGGCAATGTCATACAGTTGACTGGTCTCTACATTCACTCGACGACGAAAGAATCTCAGATCACGGAAGGAACCAACTTCAATATTGGTGACTTTCAATCCGAACAAAATATCTTTCTCGAACGCGCCCTGACGATGGGGCAGGCCTATGGCGAACACGAATTAGGCGAGCAATTCGCTATCAACTGGCGCGGTGCATTTGCCCGCGCAACGCGCGATACGCCCTATGAGCGAACGTTTGGCGATCGATTGCTCGACGCCAATGGCGTGCCGACATATGTGCCGTTTACGTCGTTTCATCGCGTTACTTTTTCCGAATTGACCGATGATACGTGGAGCGGGGGTGCGGACGTGTTCTGGTTCATCCCGGTTTCGGGCGCGCGGGACGCAACGCTTTCCGTTGGCTACGAATATCTGGACAACGATCGGGAATTTATCAGTAACCCGTTTCAATTCCTGACCAATACGAGCCTTCCGCTGGATACGGCGCAGGCTCGTGTCGATTTCCTGTTCTCGCCGGACAATCTCGATCCGAGCCGGTTGCGGCTGACCGACACCGCGACGCAAGGCGTCAGTTCTTACACGGGCGAACTCACCGTGAATGCGGCGTACGCTCAACTGGACGCCGAACTTATACCGACACTTCGCACGACCGTCGGCGTTCGTTATGAAGACGCAACGCAAAGCGTCGACACGTTTGACCGCTTCGTCAATCTCGATGCGTTCGATGCAACACTTGCCAATGATTATTGGCTGCCGTCTGCGACGGTCACATGGAACTTCAGCGACGACATGCAAATCCGGCTCGGCTATTCGCATACGATTGCGCGACCGCAATTTCGTGAATTGGCCGCGTCAGCGTTTCTCGACCCGAGTACCGATCGAACTTATCTTGGTAACTCGTTCCTGCGGGACAGTGAATTTCGTAACTACGACGCGCGCTATGAGTTTTATCTCGGCAGAAATCAGTTCATTACGCTTGGAGGGTTCTACAAGGAAATTGAAAACCCGATCGAGGAAATTCAGTTTCCGCAAGGGGACTTCAACTTCCAGACGACGTTCATTAACTCGCCGAAAGCCGACCTTTATGGCGGCGAGTTTGAATTCAGGTCGAATTTCGATCTTGGGTTGAATGACTGGTTTCGTGATCGCCAGTGGCTTTTCACGCTCAACTATACGTTCACTGAATCGGAGGTTCAGGCGGGCGCGAGTGACTTGATCATCGAGCGGGACGGAACGATGACACCTGGCGATACGTTCGGCATTGATGGTTCACCATTGGTCGGAACGCCGAAGCACATCCTGAATTCCCAGTTCGGCTGGGAAGGCGAGAACACGCAGTTTACGGTGTTGTTGGGCTGGGTTTCAGAACGCTTGCTGGCGCGCGGGGAACGCGGCAACGGCACGACAAACCCAGCGCGCCTGCTCGACATCCATGAACGGCCCGGCGTGCAGCTCGACGCCGTGTTCCGTCAGGACGTGAACATTCACGGCACTGATTTCACAATCGGGATCAGCGCTCGCAACCTTCTTGGGACGCGCCATATCGAGTTTCAGGACGGCACGGCGGCGACCGCCTCCGGCATCGCCAACTTTAACACTTTTGACCGGGGCCGTTCGCTCAGCGCCAGCCTGACGGCGAAATTCTAGGCTGTTCAGGGTAAAACTGGAGAAATCTTCATATTTTTCCGTCGGATAGGCCCGTGGCCGCCTCCTTTTCAGTAGGCGGCCGCGGGTCATTTTGTTAAGGGTGCTGTGGTGCAGTCGCATTCTTGTTGGCTGCCGAAGGATTGAGCGGGCTGAATGGCGACCACGACCCACAATTCACGCATAGGAACGGCCGTCGCCGACGCGTTGCGTGGGCTCGCCGGCATGGCTTCCGGCAAACGCGCGCGGGCTGTCGCCAGCATTGCGCCAATCGTGGCCGAATTTGTTTTTGCCGCCGGGATCGGCGTGCTTGCAGCGAAACTGATATTTGCCTTGTTCGCGCCGCCGCCAACGCCGCCATCGCTGCCGACGATTGCGACCACGCAGTCATCGCCGTCGTCTACTATTAGTCTGGAAAATACGCCGTTTAGGATTGCCGCTGTTGAAGCGACAGCGCCGCCGCCGGACGCAGCGGCCGCTTACGAAGAAACACAGCTTGATCTGACGTTGCACGGCGTTTTTGTTTTTGAAGCCGTTCCGACCGCAATCATCTCTACGCCCGATGGCAAGCAGGGGAGCTTTGGGCTTGGAGACAAGATTTGGAGCGACGCCACCCTTGAGCGCATCGTTTCCTCGGTGCAGGTGGTGATCCTCGTTGCCGGCGCGCGCGAAACGTTGACGCTGAAAAACCGGGATCCAAAACAGGCCGGACAAGAAACGCGCCCGGCAGGGCCTAGCCCTGCGGTTGCACCGCCGGGCCGGGCGCTGCAGAACGGGATGCTGCCGATCGGCGATGTTGCCCGTCTTTCACTTGCGCAATCGACAAACGGGCTCAAAGTTGTCGTTCAACCGGGACCGAATCGTGGCGCTTTCAACGCATCCGGGCTAAAGCCCGGCGATGTGCTGGTGTCGATCAACAATCGTCGGATTGGCGCTGATTTAGCATCGGAGTCGAAACGATTTTCGACGATGGCGCGAACAGGCAGAGTTAGGCTATTAGTCGAACGCAATGGGACGCCGGTGCCGGTGGAGATCGATTTGACTGAAGGCGGTCGATGAAGAATTTGTTTTCAAATAGCGCCAGATGGCGTGGAATGACCAACACAGCCGCGGCGATCGTCGCGGTTCTTGCTGTTTCTGCGGGCGATGCGCTGGCGCAGAACACTGAATGCGCGGGGTCGGTGAACTTCGAAGAAGCTGACATCCGTGCGGTCATCACGGAGTTTGCGTCGCGCACGGGCCACAAATATGTGATCGACCCGCGCGTGAACGGGACCGTCACGATCAAATCCGGGCCGAATGGCGGTTTGTGTCCGGACGAAGCATGGGAGCTTTTCCAGGCGGCGCTTCGGGTCAGTGGTTTCACGGCGGCCCCGATCAATGGCGACAGTTACAAAATCATTCCCATTCAGGATGGCGCCCGAGCGGCCGGGCCCGTAGGCGAAGCGGCGCGCGGCAATTACGTGACGCAGATCGTGCGCCTCAACTACATAGACGCCCGCGAGGCGGCGGCGACGCTGACCCAGATCATTTCCGAACGAGGCGTTGTCTCGCCGGTACGGACCGGCAACGCTGTCATCCTTGTCGATGACGCAGCTAATATCGAGCGACTTACGCAAGTCCTTCAGAGCATTGACCAAGACACCACTGTTTACAGGACGATACCGCTGGAAAATATGTCGGCGGTTGAGGCGGCGAGAATCGTGAATGATCTGGCCAAGGAATTTTCCGAGGAAAACAGCGGTCAACGCTCATCGGTGCAAGTTCTGCCGGTCGAAGCCTCAAACAGTATTCTAGTGCGCGCCGAGCCGCAGGTGCTGGCGCGCATTGCGCGTGTGATCTCGGAACTTGACCGCGTCGGCGCGACGAAATCCGGGCTATCTGTCGTGACCCTGAAACATGCAAATGCCGAAGATATGGTTGAACTCCTGCGCGAGATTGCGGGCGCGCAACCTGACCCCAATGCCGACGGCGGGCAGTCCGTCTCTTTTGGGCCGCGGACAAATATCAGCGTCGATATTGCGACGAATTCGATTATTATTTCCGGCGACGCTGGCATCCAACAGACACTGACCGACGTGATTGAACAACTTGATCGGCGCCGGGCGCAGGTGTTGGTCGAGGCCATCATCGTTGAGGTCTCCGACAGCACGGCGCGCGAGCTGGGCCTGCAATATTTTCTGTCCGGCGACGGATCGGAAAATGGCCGCGTGCCATTTGCAGGGACGAATTTTCAAAACGCGCAGCCTAATATCCTTGCTTCGGCGGGCGCATTTTTGCTCAGTGACAGTCCGGTGCTAGGCGGCAACGGCGACGGCGATAGTACAAATGACGGCGCGAATGCGTTGGCAAGCACCGCGATTTCTTCGTTATTGAGCACCAACGGTCTCCTGCTCGGCGGCGCCGGCGCGCTTAGCGACGGTTCCGTTTTTGGCGCGGTGCTGACTGCCCTGCAGGAAGACGATGAGTCTCGCGTGCTCTCACTGCCATCGGTGCTGACGTTGGATAATCAACGCGCAACGTTGTCAGTCGGCCAACAAATACCTATTACGACCGGCGAGGCAGTGGGCGATAATTTTTCTGGCGGCGCATTTCGCACAGTCTCTCGTGAAGATGTCGGCATTATTCTTGAGGTTACGCCGCGCATTACCGATGGTAATACGGTGACGTTGGAAGTCCGGCAGGAATCTTCGAGTGTCGCCGGTCAGATTCTGGCTTCCTCGCCAGATCTCATCACCAATAAAAGCGAGTTTGAGACCGTCGCTCTTGTCGATGATGGCGACGTGCTGGTGCTAGGCGGCCTGATTGATCAGACCGAACAATATTTTGACTCGCAGGTGCCTTTGCTCGGCGATATTCCGGTGTTGGGCAATCTCTTCAAGACGCAGGGAAAATCATCAAACCGTCGCAATCTGATGTTGTTTATCAGGCCAACAATTATTCGTGATCGCGAGACGGCGCGGTCTGCGACATCGAAGAAAATGGATTATATTCGCGCACGCGAACTGTTAAGTTCTGATCGTCCAATGTCAGAGCTTGACCGTCTCATCGAGCAGGCGACGGGCATCGCCGATCAATAGCGCGCCAGACCGAATGCGTGACAAAGTCGGGTCTAAACAGACTGATCATTTATGAGCGAAGCTGAGACCAGCGCGGATATTCGATTCACCTATGCGTTCGCCAAGGAACGCGGCCTCGTCGTTCTGAGCGGCGATGCGGATGCGGCGCTTGTTGGTGCGCGCGGTGAGCCGGACCCCTGGGCGTTAATCGAAGCGCGCCGGGTCGTCGGTAAACCGATCGCAATTGAGAAAATGCCCGGCGAAGCGTTCGAACGGCGCTTGTCTGAAATCTATTCCGCACAAGGCATCGACGCTGACAGCCTAAAGCTTGGCGACGAAGACAGCGATCTTGCAGCGCTTGCCGAAGGCTTACCGACAACAGCGGACCTTCTCGACGCTGAAGACGATGCGCCGATGATTTTGCTGATCAATCGCATCATCGCTGAAGCGGTGAAGCTGAAAGCGTCCGATATCCACGTTGAACCTTATGAGAGTAATTTGTCGATCCGTCTTCGGATCGATGGCGTGCTGCGCGAGGTTTTGTCGTTGCCAGCGCGCGCAACGGCGGCGCTTGTCAGCCGCATCAAGGTTATGGCGCGCCTCGACATTGCTGAGCGACGTGTGCCGCAGGATGGCCGCATCTCGCTCGCCCTTGGCGGCAAGACAGTCGATGTCCGCGTTTCGACCCTGCCGGCGCGGTTTGGAGAACGCGTTGTGATGCGTATTCTTGACAAAGACGAAGCGCGGCTCAGCCTCGACGTGCTCGGTATGCCGGCTGACATGCTGACGCGTTTTCGAACCGCGCTTGCGCGTCCCAACGGCGTCATTTTGGTGACTGGGCCAACCGGTTCGGGCAAGACGACGACGCTTTACGGCGCGCTGACTGAACTCAACGATCCGAGCCGAAATATTCTGACGGTCGAAGACCCGGTTGAATACGCTGTTGACGGTGTCGGGCAGACGCAGATCAATCCCAAAGTTGGCATGACCTTCGCCACCGGTCTCAGGGCCATTCTTCGTCAGGACCCGGACATTGTTATGGTCGGTGAGATCCGTGACGTTGAAACGGCGGAAATCGCCATTCAAGCTGCGCTTACTGGTCACCTGGTCCTTTCAACCGTGCACACGAATTCCGCTGTCGGCGCCGTTACGCGTTTGCGCGATATGGGCGCAGAGCCGTTCCTGCTGTCGTCAACCATCACCGCGGTGATCGCGCAGCGCCTCGTGCGCCGGCTTTGTCCGTCCTGTAAGGAAGCCTACGAACCTGATGCCGCCGAACGCCGCCTGTTGGGCCTCGCGGACGGAGAAGCGGCGACAATCTACCGGGCAAAAGGGTGCGGCCGCTGCGCGGACGCTGGTTACGAAGGCCGTCTCGGCGTTTATGAACTAGTGATGGTCGATGAAACACTTCGACGGATGATCCACAATGACGCCAGTGAACAGGAGCTGGCCGATCACGCATTCCGTAAAAACGATACGCTGGCGCGGAGCGGTTTTCGTCACGTGCTCGCGGGCGCCACATCGATCGAGGAAGTCTTGCGCGTTGTAAGGCAGGAAGACGACGATGCCGACCTTTGAATATGAAGCGCTCGACGGGACCGGGCGCTCCAAGCGCGGCATGGTTACAGCCGAGACCGCGCGCCGCGCGCGGATGGAATTGCGCCGTCTCAACCTGACGCCAATCTCGATCAGCGCCGCCAGCGAGGGCGGCGGGAACGCCGGGCGTAAAGCGAAAGCACCGCGCATCAAACAGAGTGAATTGCCGGCGGTTACGCGCCAGCTCTCGGTGTTGCTCGGCGCCGGCACTCCGCTTGAAGAGGCCCTCGGCGCCATTGCGCTGCAATCGGACAATCAAGGCGTGCGTGCGCGGCTTTTGGGTGTTCGTGAACGCGTCACGGAAGGGCGGCGCTTTGCCGATGCGCTTGGCGAAGATCCAAAGTCCTTTCCGGCGCTCTATCGCGCCGTTGTGGCGGCGGGCGAGGCATCTGGCGATCTTGGTCCAGTGCTGGCGCGGCTTGCAACGATGCTTGAAAAAAATCGCTCCATGCGATCGAAGGCGATCGGGTCTCTAATGTATCCCGCAGCGCTGATTGTCTTTGCGGGCGGGATTATTACGGCGCTGATGACTATGATCGTGCCGCGCATCGTATCGCAATTTGAAACCTTTGACGCGCAATTGCCGCTGGTCACGAGAATTGTCATCGGCTTTTCCGGGTTTCTTGGCGCATACGGATTATACATGCTCCTCGCCGCGGTGATTGGCGCGGTCGCGTTTTGGCAGGGTATGCGCAATCCCTTTTTCAAGCGCGAAGTTGATCGCTTTGTGTTGGGCTTGCCAATTCTTGGGAAACTGTTGCGCGGCCTTGATGGCGCACGCTTTGCGCGCACATTGGCGACCTTGGTCGCCGGCGGCGCGCCGCTGCTGGACAGCCTGACGGGTGCAAAACGCACGATTATGAACGCCTTCATGCGCGAACGTTTGGACGGCGCAGTCGCGCAGGTTCGCGAAGGCGCATCGCTGGCGGCATCCTTCAAGCGGGCCGGTGTCCTGCCGCCGATGATGATGCATATGGTCGCCGCCGGCGAGCGCGCCGGCGAATTGCCGCAATTGCTGGATAAAGCAGCCGAACAACTCGAAGAGGAGTTCGATATGGCGTCTAATGTCACGCTCCGCCTGCTTGAGCCGACCATCATTTTCATTATGGGCGGGGTCGTGGCGATGATTGTCGTGTCGATCATGCTGCCCATGTTGCAATTGAACCGGCTGGCGGCCGGATAAGCGAACGGAATGATGAGATGATGAAAAGCGAACTTGCTCAGCAAATTTCACGGCGCCGTCAGCGCGGCGTCACCTTGATCGAACTGCTCGTGGTGCTTGCGATCCTCGCACTGATTTCGGCCATCGTCGTGATCAATATTCTTCCCGAACGCGATCGCGCGGCGGTGCGTAAGGCGGAAATCGATATACGGACTATCGAAACGGCGATCGATCAATACCGCCTCGATATGTTCAACTTCCCAACGACGCAGCAAGGGCTCGATGCACTCGTCACGGTTCCCGATGATGCGAACCGAAAGTCCGATTACCGACCCGGCGGATATCTGCGTGGCGGCGCGCCGCTCGACCCATGGGGCAACTCGTATCAATATCGCTTTCCGGGCGAAAACAGCGTTGTTGATATTTATTCCTTCGGCGCCGATGGCGAACCGGGCGGCGAGGGACTTGATGCGGATATCGGAAATTGGATCGACGACAACCGATAACAAGGCGTTTTTCCGTAAGCGGACAACGTGGCCTGACGCTCATTGAGCTGCTGGTCGTCATGGCTATTCTCGCGCTTGCTGCGACGATTGTCATTATAAATGCGCCGCCGCCACAAAGCACTGCGCGCGCCGCAGCCAGCGAATTCGCTGATGCGCTGCGCGCGGCTGTCGACGATGCGGTTGTTGCCGGCGGTGTGCACCGCCTGGAGGTCGCGCCGGACAAGTGGCGCATTTCCGAATTCGAAGATCGAAACTGGAAAGCGTTCCGGCAAGGATCTGACACAGTCGATCTTTCGCTCACGGTTGATGTTGAAGAGGTCGCAAAATCGAACTTGTCTGCGCTGACGGGCGAACGCGGCGCGCAGCGCGAACGCGACGCGCCTGTCATTATCGCCGTTGACCCGTTTGGCGACGCGCCGGCATTCATCCTGCGCTTTCAAGATGGCCGCGAGAACTGGTCCGTCTCGCACACGGCGAACGGCGACATCGGAGTGGCGCGCGAGTGAGCATGCAATACAATAGAACCGGTCAGCGGGGCATGACTCTGATTGAGGTGCTTGTCGCTTTTGCAATCCTGTCCGGAATTGCGCTCAGCGTCCTGACCCTCGTCGGGCAGAACGCACAATACATGTTGACGGCCGAGGAAAAGCTCCTGGCGTCGATTGCCGCTGACAATCTTTTGACGAGTGATCTGGCGCGCCGTGAGACGCCGTCGGTGGGCGAAAGCGAAGGATCGGTCACGATTGCCGAACGCCCGTTCGCGTATCGGCGCATTGTCGTCGAGATCGGCGAGCGCGCTGTAATGATTGATTATGAAATTCGCCGTGAGGCCGGTGAGCAAGTCTTGTCACGCGCATCCGCGCTGAAGGAGACATCATGAGGGCGCGGCGTCATCGACAACAGGGCCTGACATTGCCCGAATTACTGGTGGCGCTGTTTGTCTTTGCGCTGATTTCGAGCGTGGGCGTTTACGTTCTGCGGCTCGCCGTTGAGGGCCGCGAACAATTGACCGAGACGGATGCGTCCCTGCGCGAATGGCAACTTGCGCGCATTATTATTCGGCAA
>JAJFFU010000188.1 GCA_021776465.1 Parvularculaceae bacterium | reverse complement strand
GCATCAAGGATGCCGCGGAAGAAATTGACGAAGGGAAGCTTCAGGCCAAATTTGATAATGCCGCCATAGGTGATCGCCATGTGAATGAAACAACCGAGATAAACGGCGACGGCGAGCCAGAAAATCGCCGTGAACGTCGCGATGCCCTTCGTGCCGGCGACATACGCGATCAGCGCAAACACGCCGAATGGCGCAAGCTCCATGATCCATTGCGTCACGCCCAACACTTTTTCCGAAGCGTACGTAAAGAAACGAGATACCGGCGCCCCGACCGAGCCAAGGAACAACACGACGACGCCAAAGATAATCGAGGTAAAAATAACAACGAGAATGTCGCCGGATGACGCAGCAACGCCAAGGGCGAACAACGCGACGAAGAGAATACCGGATTTCGGCTTTTTCTCACCGGCATTCATCGAACGGATGGCGACGATAATCGAAATGACAATCAATATTGCCGTCAGCGCCAGCGTCATGACATCGCCGGCAAGAAACTTCTCGAACGGGTTCTTGCTTACCATCGCGGCGACCCGCTCAAAGAAGCCGCCAGCCTCTGTCGTGATTTCCCGCGGCACGGCATCACCTAGATTGACGCCAGCGCCGGGACGGAAAATCGTCCCCATGGTGAGGCCGATAATGTTCGCAAAAAATGTGGTCGCCAGATAAAGAACGATCGTCTTCAGACCGATCGTTCCCAGTTTCGTTGGGTCACCGAGCGCCAGAACGCCGGCGACAAGGGTCATGAAAATCAGGGGAATGATCACCAGCCGGATCATCGCAATGAAGATGTCCCCGAAAATCCGGACATCGGCCAACAACGCTTCGCCGCGCACCGGATCCATCGTATTGGCGACCACAAGGCCGAACACGACCCCGAGCGCCAGGCCCAGGAAAACCCGTTTCCAGAGTTTAATGCCAAACCACCAGGCCATGCGCGCCGCTCCCGTTTTTGCCGCCCCTAATCAGGACGGCAAAGCTAACGAGTTTGCATCATTGTTGAAAGGCCGAACTTGCTACTCGCCCTCGCCCATTAACTGGCGTGCGAAATAAACGTATTCCAGCGCTGTGCGATAGGCGAGTTGCTCCTGATTGGCCGTCCCGCCATGACCGCCCTCGATGTTTTCGTAATAGTAGAAATCATAACCAAGCTGGGCGAGTTTCGCCGCGGCTTTGCGAGCGTGACCGGGATGCACGCGATCATCCTTTGTTGATGTGTAAAACAACACCGTTGGATAATCCTTGCCGGCTTTCAGTTGCTGGTAGGGCGAGTACTGAGAAATATACGCCCACTCCTCATCAATATCCGGATTGCCATATTCCCCCATCCATGACGCACCTGCGAGAAGCTTGTTGTATCGCTTCATGTCGAAAAGCGGCGCACCAATGTCGATCGCTGCGTAAAGATCCGGACGCTGCGTCAACATAGCGCCCATCAACAGCCCGCCATTGGACCGCCCGACAATGCCGAGCTTTTCGGGGCTGGTGACGCCCGTTTCAATCAGATCTTCGGAGATGGCGATAAAATCGTCGAACGCACGCTGGCGATTTTCTTTTAACGCAGCTTTATGCCAGCGCGGACCATACTCAGAACCGCCGCGAATATTTGAAAGCACAAGGGCGCCGCCGCGCGCGATCCACATTTTCCCGGCGAGCGCCCCATGCTGGGGTCGCCCGGGGTCGGAGTAATAAACCGGCAGCGTCGCCGCGAGAAATCCGCCATAGCCATATTGAACGGTTGGCGCGTCGCCCGCATCGAGCACGCTCTGTTTCGCCATCAGAAAATACGGCGCCTCTGTTCCATCCGCCGATGTTGCAAAGCGTTGTTCCACCACAACATCCGACGCATCGAAGAACGCCGGCGCCGATGCGATTTTTTTCACTCTGTTTCGCTTTGAAACAAAATACAGCGTGTCGGGAATTGTCAGGCTTTCGAAAGAAAGCAGCGCGTCATCCGTACCGCCGCCGGCTGACACGATCGAGACGACACCGTTTTCGGGCATGGCGATCGCTTTCGCTGTCCAGTCGCCCTTTCGATTGCGCGATACGCGCGCCGCGGCGCCGGCGACATCATCGAGATACTGGATGATGAGATTGCTCTTGCCGATTTGAACATCTTCAACGGATTGGCTTGCGGTCGCTTCAAAAACCAACTGCGCCGTATTGTCAGACGGATCATAGGCAACCACAGAGCCCTGCGCATATGTTGTTTCGCCATGAGTCCACGGCTCGCGCAAAAAGAAGATAGCATCGCCTTCAAAGACACCCTGCAAATCCGTATTCGGCGGTAACGGTAGTTTTGCGAGGCTGTCTGTTGCGCCTCTTGCGTAGTGGTATTCGCGTTCGAAAAAGGACGGCAGGCGCGTGACAAACAAATGCGCGCCGCCCGCGTCCGGAAAGGCGCTCGCACTCACCAGCACATCTTCGGCGGCGATTTCAAAAATAGTCGGCGCTGAATCCGGCGCAGTACCGCGATCAAGACGTTGCAGGGTACGGGCATAACCGGAATCGGTCAGCGACCCGGCGCCGCGATCAGTGCCGACAACCAACGTGTCCTTGTCGAACCAGGCGACGCTCGACTTTGCTTCATCGAGATAGAAACCACCATCGACAAACGCCTTGTCGACCGTATCGAATTCCCGCCAATAGGCGGCGTCCTTGCCGCCATCGGACAGTTCAATCATGCAATGACGATAAGCGGGCGACAGGCAAACGATGTCCCCGTGAATCCAGTTCCGGTCTTCATCCGCCGCGAGCTGATCAAAATCAATGAGCACATCCCAGTCCGGATCGCCGCTCTTGTAGGTATTGACGCTGGCGCGACGCCACAGTCCGCGCACATGGGTTTCGTCCTGCCAGAAATTGTAAACTTGCCCACCGTGAATTTCGCCAAGCGCAAGCCTGTCTTCGGACGTCAGAACGGACAACGCATCGGCTTTCAGCGCGTCGAACCGCGGATCGTTTTCAAGAACATTCAGGCTGCGGGCGTTCTGCGCGCGCACCCAGCCAAGGGCGTCGGCGCTCTCAACGCCCTCAAGCCATTTGAAGGCGTCGTCCTCGGCGCTCGCCGTCCCGAATAGTAAAGCCGCGGCCCCCGCCGCCACGATAAATGCTTTCATGCCCTGCTCCCTTCAATATTCGCGTCCGGCGCGAATTTATTGATTTTTACCGTTTACCATACAAGTCGGGACGGAAGCCTCAAGCCAGAGCGCGGTAAAGCGGGCCTCAGCAGCGGTGAATGATAAAATTCGGACATACCCGTTAGGGAAAGTTTGAATGATGACCGGTAGCTTGCAGCAGCCGGGTGAGCAACGGCAAATTGAGGGAATTAACCATGGCGAAGTCAGACGCCCGGCGCTATCGACGGATCAGCCTTGATCTGCCAGCGTCGATTACCGTCAACGCAACGGAAGAGTTTGAGGGCCGCCTCCTGAATATTTCACCAGGCGATTTCGCGGTTATCTCCGATGCGAAAATCGTCCAGGGCGATGCTGTTGTCATCCGAATTTCAGGCCTTGATGAAATCGAGGCAACGGTCGCGCGAATTTTGCCGGATGGTTTCGCGGCTTCCTTCGTCCTCTCAAAAGGACGGCGCACGAAGCTGACGGAACAGTTGATGTTGCGTGTGAATGAAAAATATAAAGACGGGCTGGAAGATCGCCGGGAAACGCTTCGCCACCGGGTCGGCCAGTCACGCGCCTCATGTCGACTGGGCGACGGCACGTCACTTTTCGTCAAGATTATAGAAAGCTCTGCAAATGGCGTTTCAGTAGACGCCCCGCGCCGGCCGCCGATCGGATCGGATATTCATGTCGGGCGCCGACGCGGCGTTATACTTCGTCACACGCAGCGCGGCTTTGTTGTCGTTTACGAAGCGGGAGCAGAAGAACAACCGGCAGGTGAAATTTTACGCGCCGTCTAGTCTCACTGCCTCTTTATCAATATCCGGCCGCCTGCGGCGGACCTAAAACAACCGGCCCCAGATTGTCGATCACGTCGCGCGCATCGAACGCTCGTGGATTATCATCGGGTTTTTCGCCGCGATGCATCGTCACGAACGCAATCGCTGAATACCGCGTAATTTCCCGCGTGTAAGAGTCGTACGGATAACCCCAACCAAACCCATAAGCATAATACGGGAACGCGTAACGCGGTCGATGGAACGGATGGCCGTATCCATAGCGACCATAAAACGCCGGCCCGCCTGCTCCCGAATAGCTGGTGCGCGCTTCGGTATCGCGCTCCTCGACGACAAAATAATCGAACCCTTGCTGCACCGTCAGTTCCGCAGCACGGAACAGAAGTGAATTCTCAACGGTTTCTCTCGACGTTGACGAATTGCCACGGAAAGTTATGCGGAAACGGCCCTGCTCGATTTGCTGCTCGGAAAAACCATAGCCGCTCGCACCATCCGCGGGCCCATATGGCGTCGCTGTAACGCAAGCCGCCAGAAACAAAAGCGCGCCGCCAAGTGTTAGGATTCTCATCATGATAGACTCCACCAAATGCCTGTCTCGTATCGCCCGCCCTGGATCATAGCGGCTCGATGGCGCAGTGGAAAGCACCGTCAGCGGCCCTTATTCGGCGGCGGTAACGCCCTCACGACGTTGTGAAAGGACCGCGCCGTCGCGATCTTCCAGCGCCATTTTCAAACCGTCGGGCGCCGATTTGATATGCAAATCCCGCTGCGGGAACGGCACCTCGATGTCCATTTCCGCCAGCAAATCCCAGACCGCCATCAAAACATCCGAGCGAACATTCGATGAGCCATTGGCCGGATCATTGATCCAGAAGCGCAAGTCAAAATTGATCGAGCTGTCGCCGAACTCCATCAGATTGCAGCGCGGCGCAGGGGTCTTAAGAACGCGCTCAACATCCAGCGCGGTCGCCTCGGCGCGGCGCGCAAGGTCACGCAGATCCTTCGTTGAATAGGCAACGCCGAACGGTGCATGCAATCGGACCACGCGATCAGAATGCGACCAGTTGGTAACGCCTTCATTGATAAAAATATCATTCGGCACCAGATGCGCCGTGCCGTCGCGGGTGCGCACCGAGACATAGCGCGCGCTCATATTGGTCACCCAGCCATAAGTGTCGCCAACCTCGATCACATCGCCCGGCTTGATCGACTTATCAGCGATCAGCGTAAACCCGGCGAAAAAATTCGACACAGTGCGCTGCATGCCGAGCCCGATGCCAAGACCAACAGCGCCGCCGAAGATCGCCAGCGTACCGAAAGGAAACCCGACGATCTGAAGCGCTGCAATCAGCGCGATCACCGGCAGCATGACGTCGAGGATTTTCGCCAGCAGCGCCTTGAACGAGACGGTCAACTCGTCAATGGCATTGATCCGTCCCTTGATGAAATTGCTGGCGAAGCTTGCCGCCCAGAACAGAACGCCAAAAATGAAAACCGTGCGGATAAGGTCTAGCGCAGAGAAACGCTGTGTATTGCCGCCGGCGTCCTCGCCGATCGGTATTGAGAACGCCTGCAACTGCACGACGACGTCATCGAGAACGCCGAACGCATCCAGCGCCGCGATCGGCCAGGCGACATAGAACGCGAATTTCGACCAGAAGGGCGACCGGATAACCAGCGTCACCAGTCGAATGACGATCCAGGCGGTCAACAAGCTGACGCCCGCCTCAACAAGGCCGGTTGAAACGCCGGCGGTTTTCAGCGCCAATACGGCGAGCTGCAAAATGACGAAGAGCGCGATTGGCGTCGCCAGATGGGCAAAGGCGCTGGCCGCCCGGCGCAGGACGCCATAAGGCGCGCGCGGCGCAACCTGGCCTTGAATGAATTTTCGCAATTGCGGGCCAAACAATGCCGCCGGCGCCACCGCGGCGAAAAGAATGCCGGCCTGGATGGCGACATCGATGGTCAGCATCTGTGTCTGGAGCCAGCCGAGTATCTCGATCAATTCGCCGCGTAGCTTATCAAAACCGACCAGCTTTTCGATCGCTGATGCGTCAGGGGCTACGCCTTCCCCGGCAGCGACGCCATCTGCCGGAGCATCGGACTGGCCCGACGCATCGGACGGGTGCGCATTGCCGTTATTTTCCGCCTGCGTTTCTTCGTCCTGTCTCATCAAGAACCTGTCGCATTAATTGGCATGATCTTTATCATGCCCCGCGCCGTTGGCAAGCAACGACCGCGACCATGCTCCATCCGGGAACGGATTAAATTAACCGCCGCGACAGCCAGTTGACTGCCTGACGCCAATATGTTGGCAGAAACGTGCGATGACTGTGGGCGCTGACTAGGCGGCAAAAATCGCCGCCTGCTGTTCGGCGAGCGTCGCGCATCCGGATTTCGCGAGGGACAAAAGCGCCGCGAACTGGTCATCCGTGAACGGATCGCCCTCCGCGGTCGCCTGAATTTCAACCAACCCGCCAGAGCCGGTAATGACAAAATTTGCGTCAGCCTGCGCCGTTGAATCTTCATCATAATCAAGATCGAGCGCCGGCGCGCCGGCGACAAGACCGCAGGAAATGGCGGCGACCGGTTCACGCACCGGGTTCGTCGTGATGATGCCCTGCTCGACCGCCCATTTGCAGGCCGCATTGACCGCGACCCAGGCGCCGGTAACAGAGGCTGTACGCGTGCCGCCGTCGGCCTGGATGACATCGCAATCGACGAGGATCTGGCGCTCGCCGAGGGCTTTCATATCGACAACGGCGCGCAGGGACCGCCCGATCAGGCGCTGAATTTCCTGCGTGCGCCCGGACTGGCCCTTTTTCGCCTCGCGCTTCATGCGGCCTCCGGTCGATCGCGGCAGCATGCCGTATTCCGCCGTGACCCAACCACGGCCGCCGCCGCGCAGCCAGGGCGGGGTCGTTTCATCCCAGCTTGCCGTACATAGAACGTGGGTGTCGCCAAACTTAACAAGGCAGGAGCCTTCGGCATGTTTCGAGAAGTCTCGTTCCAAGGATACTTGACGCAATTCGTTGAAAGCTCGCCCTGATGGTCGCATGTGATTTTTCCTAATTTGGTCGCGCTTCCTAGCGCGCACGCGGATCGCTTGTCGACCCGGCCCGTCATTCATTTTTCTTCGGCTCTAGGATTGAACGCAGATTGCGCCTATTTTTGAAGATGTGAAAAACATGGCGGACCCGACGAAAAACACGCTGAACGATATCGACGCGCGCACGCGCGACGTTTTTCGCCGTCTTGTGGAAACCTTTCTCGAGACAGGCGAGCCTGTCGGATCGCGTACGCTTTCCCACGATCAGACCATCGACGTATCGGCCGCAACGGTTCGCAATGTCATGGCTGACCTCACTGATCTCGGGCTCTTATATGCGCCGCATATTTCCGCCGGGCGCATGCCGACCGAACGGGGCCTCCGGCTATTTGTCGACAGCTTGATGCAGGTCGGCGAGTTAACGGACGAGGAACGCCGCGCCATCGACGCCGAAGCGCGCGATACGGATGTGGAGCAGGCGCTCGAAGATGCGGCAACGCGCCTTTCCGGCTTGACGAACGCCGCCAGCCTCGTCTTGACGCCCAAAACAGACGCGCCGTTGCGACAGGTGGAATTCGTCACCGCCGCGCCAGGCAAAGCACTGGCGATCATGGTGTTCGAGGACGGGCGGGTTGAGAACCGGGTTATCGACTCGCCTGAGGCTCTGCCAGACTCAGCGCTCGTTCGCGCCGGTAATTATTTGAATGCGCGCCTGAGCGGGCGAACACTGGCGGAGGCGCGCGCCAGTATTCTCGATGAAATTGGCGACAACCGCGCCGAGCTTGACGCCTTGTCAGCGAAACTCGTGCGCGACGGCGTCGCTGACATTGCCGGCGGCGATGAATTCACGTTGATTGTGCGCGGCCGCGGCCAGCTTCTCGACGACGTCGCATTTCAGGACATTGAACGCGTGCGCATGCTGTTTGACGATTTGGAGCGCAAGCGCGACGTTATCGACCTGATGAACGCCGCTCGCGAGGGCGAGGGCGTCAAAATCTTCATCGGCTCGGAAAACAAGCTCTTTTCCCTGTCCGGGTCATCGGTCATCGCCAAGCCCTATCGCGACGATTCCCACAATATTGTCGGCGTTCTTGGGGTCATCGGCCCAACGCGGCTGAATTACGCCAAAGTTATCCCCATTGTCGACTACACAGCGGAAGTCATCACGCGCCTGTTGAAATAGGCCTCAATGGCTCGTAAATGGCCTGCTGCACAATCAGATTGTTGATCCAAGAAAACCCATGACCGACTCCGATTATCCCGCCAATCAAGGCCAGACCGGCAAAGACGCCTCGAACGAGGAGCCGCCGATCGCCAACGAAGGCGCTTCAGCGACAGAACAAAACAACGCCGCGCCAACTGATGAGCCGCAAGCCGGCGAAGCTGAAACGGCGGCCGGTGGGGACGGCGAGCAGGACGCGGCTGGCGGGAACGCAGTTTCAGCGGACGAGCAGGTCGTAAAGCTGAAAGATCAACTGATGCGCCTGGCCGCAGAACTTGAAAACACACGCCGTCGCAGCGAGCGCGAAAAACGCGAATCCGGGCAATACGCCATCGCCAGTTTCGCCCGCGACCTGATCAGCGTCGCCGATAATTTCGAACGGGCCTTGCGCGCCGCTGGCGTTTCTGACGATCAATTGCCGGAAGGCCATTCGGAGACCTTCAATAGTCTCGTTGCTGGCATTCAATTGACGGAAAAAGAACTGTTGACCATGCTGAACCGTCACGGCGTGCAGAAACTTGAACCGTCCGGCGAAAAATTTGACCCCAACGTGCATCAGGCCGTCGCGAATGTGCCGAGTGCGGTCATTGAAAAAGGCTGCGTTGTCGATGTGGCGCAACCGGGCTTCACAATCGGCGAGCGGGTTTTGCGCGCCGCGATGGTGACGGTGTCGTCAGGCGCGCCAGCGGGCGGCGGCGACGCGTCAGCCCCCGGCTCTACGGTCGACGAAGAAGCCTAAGCGTCGGTTACTCATTGCGCGCCGAGCAAACCGCTCATCCCGGCGAAGGCCGGGACCTCAGGAGGCTCACTAGGGACTCGCGGCTGGAGATCCCGGCCTTCGCCGGGACGAGCGGCCTTTATTGTTGGACTGATTAGATCGCGACCTGCACCAGATCATCGAGTGCTGACAGCCGGCCCCGCCGCTTTCACGCTGTCGGAAACATACGTTTCGTAGATCTTGAAGTTCTCAACGAACATTTGCGCCAGTTTTTTCGCCTGCGCATCATAGGCGGCCGGGTCGGACCATGTGTTGCGCGGATTGAGAATGGCGTCATCGACGCCCGCGACTTTGGTCGGCACATCGAACCCGAAATTCGGGTCTTTTTCCATCGGCGCGCGCGCCAGCGATCCGTCGAGCGCCGCGGCGAGGAGCGCCCGCGTCGCCTTGATGGGCATGCGCGAGCCGGCGCCGAATGAGCCGCCCGTCCAGCCCGTGTTCACAAGCCAGCAGCGAACATCGTGCTGATCGATCAGCTTGCCCAGCAATACTCCGTATTCGGACGGGTGGCGCGGCATGAACGGCGCGCCAAAGCACGTTGAGAATGTCGCTTGCGGCTCATTGCCGAGGCCCTTTTCTGTGCCGGCAACTTTTGCGGTGTAGCCGGACAGGAACATATACATGGCCTGATCGCGCGTCAGGCGCGCAATCGGCGGCATCACCCCAAAGGCGTCGCAAGTCAGCATGACAATGTTTTTCGGATGCCCGGCAATGCCGCGTGGATCGGCGTTCGGGATGTAATGGATTGGATAGGCGCCGCGGGAATTCTCCGCCAGCGTCGCGTCATCAAGATCAAGCTCGCGCGTCACCGGGTCCATGACGACGTTTTCGAGCACCGTGCCGAATGTTTGCGTGGTCGCGTAAATTTCCGGCTCGGCGTTTGGCGACAGACGGATCATCTTGGCGTAGCAACCGCCCTCAAAATTGAAGAGCCCCGTCTTGCCCCAGCCATGCTCGTCATCACCAATGAGCGTCCGGTCAGGGTCGGCAGAAAGCGTTGTTTTGCCGGTGCCGGAAAGACCGAAAAAGATCGCCGCATCGTCCTCATTGCCCACATTCACAGAGCAATGCATCGGCATCACACCCTCTTCCGGCAGCAGGAAATTGAGGAGCGTGAAGACCGACTTTTTCATTTCGCCGGCATAGGAAGTGCCGCCGATCAAAATCATGCGCCGGGTAAAATCGACAGCGATAATGGTTTTAGAGCGACATCCGTGCACGGACGGGTCAGCCTCAAATCCAGGAAGATCAACAATCGTAAAATCAGCCTCGCCGCTGCGCTCGGCCATTGGCGGGCGCACCAGCAGGTGTTGAATGAACAAACTGTGCCAGGCGTATTCGGTAAAAACCCGCACATTGATCGAGTGACCTTTATCGGCGCCGCCGCGCAAATCCTGCGAGATCAGTTCACGAGAGGTCGCATAGTCGAGCATGTCGGCATGCAGGCGATCGAAGGCGTCCTGGGTCATCGACTGGTTGGCGTCCCACCAGACTTTTTCTTCGACCTCGGCAGTGCGAACAATGAACTTGTCCTTGGCTGAGCGTCCGGTGTGCTCGCCGGTGCGAACGACAAGGGGCCCGCCGCGCGCGATCTCGCCCTCGCCGCGCTCAACAGCAAGTTGATACAGCGCTTCAGCTGACAGATTGGAATATTTCGCTGGCGCGCAATCAGAAAAGCGCGCCGCCGCGGCATGCGCGGTCGTCACAGATACACTCATTCAGGTCCTCCCGAGACCCCCGCCCGGGTGCGCCCGCACGGGATAGAACGTCGCTATTAATCCAAAAATTGACCCTTGGCCACCGGC
>JAJFFU010000187.1 GCA_021776465.1 Parvularculaceae bacterium | reverse complement strand
ATTGAACGCCTTCGGTTATCTCTACCTGCCGTTATTGACCGGCGGCGCGTTCCCTGACGGCGGTAATGCCGGAATATGGGATCTCGTGCTTGCGCTTGAATGGGTGCGCGACAATGCAGAGAATTTTGGCGGCGATCCGTCACGCGTCATGGTGTTTGGACAATCCGGCGGCGGCGCCAAAATCGCCACCATGATGGCGGCTCCAGCGGCGAAAGGGCTTTTTCATTCGGCGGCGACGATGAGCGGTCAGCAGGTCACGGCTTCGGGCCCGCTCAATGCAACAGCACGGGCGCGAGCGTTGCTCGAGGCAATCGATATTGCGCCTGATGATGTAGAGGCGTTGAAATCTGCCCCGGTCGAAAAACTGATCGAGGGGCTAGGCGCGCCTGATCCGATTAACTCCGAGCGCCGCCTTTATTTTGGTCCAGTGCTGGATGAGCGATTTTTATCCCGTCATCCGTTCTGGCCAGACGCGCCGGCGCAGTCAGCGTCGATACCGATGATCCTTGGAAACACGAAAGATGAGACACGCAATCTGATCGGGAATCGTGATCCGGGGGCTTTTTCGCTGGCTTGGAGCGATTTGCCGCCGCGCCTTTCTAAAGAATTGCGTGTTGATATTTCGCCGCTTGAAGTCGTTGAAGCCTATCGTGCGGCGTACCCGGAATACTCGCCAACAGATGTGTTTTTTGCTGCAACTACAGCCGGTCGTTCATGGCGCGGGCAGGTCGAGGAGGCGGATGCGCGGGCGCGTCAAAAAGCGCCGACTTGGGTCTATCAGATGAACCTTCCGTCGCCGCTTGACGGCGGCAAGTGGGGCGCCTCGCATGCTTTCGATATCCCGCTGGCGTTCAATAATATTCGCGCCGAAGGATCGCGAACGGGAGATGGCGCTGCGGCCCAGAAAGTTGCGGCGCAGTTAAGCCAGGCCTTTATCAACCTCGCGCGCGACGGCGACCCCAATCACGGAGGCTTACCGAAATGGAAGCAACACCGGCTGCCGGAACGCGCGACGATGGTTTTCGATGAGCAAACGGATCTCGTAGACGATCCGCGCAAGGAGGAACGGGAGCTTTTTGCGAAAGTTCCGTTTACGCAATGGGGGAGTTGAGACGCCGACGCTAGAGTTTATAGGCGCGCTTCGCCAGTCGGTAGGCGAGATCTGCGGCGACCTCATGGGCTTCTTCAATTTCAAGCCGGTGCTCCGCCACGAGACGTGCAAGAAAACTGCAATCGACGCGCCGCGACACGTCGTGGCGCGCCGGGATCGAGGCGAACGCGCGGGTGTCGTCATTGAATCCGACGGTATTATAAAACCCCGCTGATTCCGTCGTCTGTTCGCGAAAGCGCCGCATGCCTTCAGGACTATCGTGAAACCACCAGGCAGGGCCGAGTTTTAAAGCCGGGTAGTGTCCTGCAAGCGGCGCGAGCTCTCGGCTGTAACTTGTCTCATCCAGTGTGAAGACGATGATCGATAACGCGCTGTCATTACCGAACCGGTTTAATAATGGCTGCAAGGCTCCGACATAATCGGTCCGCATTGGAATATCGGCGCCTTTATCACGACCATAGGTTTTAAAAAGCCAGTCATTGTGATTGCGGAACGAGCCGGGATGGATCTGCAGAACCAGACCATCATCTAGGCTCATTTTCGCCATTTCCGTCAGCATTTGGGCGCGAAAGAGTTCTGCCTCGCCGGTGTCAAAATCACCTGTAATAACTTTATTGAATAGCGCTTCACATTCCCGGTCAGAAAGATCCGCTGTTTGCGCGGTCGGATGGCCGTGGTCGCTTGAGGTGGCGCCAATTGCGATAAAGTCTGCACGGCGTCGTCGATGCGCATTCAGATAGCCGCGCCATTGCCGTGTGTCCTCGCCTGTGATTTTAGCAAACTGGTCAAGTGCGTTTTGAAAGTCCTCATGTTCAGGATCGACGACCGGGTCGGGACGGTAAGCGGAAATAACGCGTCCGTTCCAGTCCGATGCGGCAATTTTTTTATGCGGATCCAGTGAGTCGTTTGGACCTTCCGTTGTCGCAAGGGCTTCAATGTTAAAGCGGTCGAATAGTGCGCGCGGTTTAAAGTTCTCGCCTGCGAGCGCGCCGGTTATCACATCGAAATAATGGTCCGCCGTCGTTTCGTCGAGGCGAATGTCGATGTCAAAGACATTGGCGAAAACGTGATCCAACCAAATGCGCGACGGCGTTCCGCGGAATAGATGATAATGTTCACTGAATAGGCGCCAAGCCTCGCGCGGGTCAGTGGTTGTTGCGCCGTTGCGCGATGGCACGCCCAGTTTTTCGAGACTTACGCCCTGACTGTAGAGCATGCGAAAGAGATAGTGATCGGGCGCCAGCAAGAGTTCTGTTGCATCGGCGAAAGGGGTGTTGTCTGCGAACCATCGCGGGTCCGTATGCCCGTGCGGACTGATAATGGGTAATGCCGCGACGCCTTCATAAAGCTCGCGTGCAATGCTGCGTTGGATCAGATCTGACGGAAACAGGCGATTGGGGTCGAGGCTGAGTGGCTTGGCCATAAGACTGGATATTCCCTGACGGGCCGGGTGGAAAATTCGTGAAATCGGGCCCTTGCGGTTTTTATGACACCGGTTACCATAGCGCAAGGCCTGATAATTTCGAGATACGCCGCCAGGAAGAGCAGCGATTGGGCCAGGGAGCGAAACGGCGATGTCAGCGATGGCGGACATTAAACGCAACAAACTCTGGGCGATTGTAAAAAGCGACAATGTCGCTGTTGCGCTCGACCCTGTTTGCGCTGGTGAAAGCGTTACGATTGGCGACAGCAAATTCATTGTAAACAACGCCGTTCCGAAAGGGCACAAAATTGCCATTCGCGAGATTTGCGAAGGCGGGCCGGTGATAAAATACGGGTTTACGATAGGCGGGGCCACGCAAGCCATAGCGCCGGGCGATCACGTTCATACGCATAATCTCACGACGCGGCTTAAAGGTGTCGAAACGTTGAAGTATCGGGCGTCGCGCACAAGGGCGACGCCTTCCACCGAGGACCGAACATTTCTCGGTTATCTTCGTGAAGACGGCCGGGTGGGCGTCCGTAACGAAATTTGGGTTATTCCGACGGTCGGTTGCGTCGCGAAAGCTGCTGAAAAAATTGCGGCCGCCGGTGCGGTTAAAAAGTTTGCTGGCGTCGATGGTGTCCATGCGTTGCCGCATCCTTTTGGCTGTTCACAGCTCGGCGATGACCTCGCTGGCACGCGATCGATCCTCGCCAGTCTTGCGGGCCACCCAAATGTCGGCGGCGTTATTTTTATCGGTCTCGGCTGTGAATCCAACCAACTACAGGCGCTTCTTGGATCAGCGAAATTTCTTGATAAAAGCCGTATACGGTCGATTATAGCGCAACAATCTGAAGACGAAATCGAAGCCGGCGCCGTTGCGATAGCCGAACTCGCGAGCGTAATGGAAAGTGATGTACGAACGGAACGGCCCGTCAGCGATATTGTAATCGGTGTCAAATGCGGAGGCTCGGACGGCTTCAGCGGTTTGACCGCCAATCCACTTGTCGGGCGCATGACAGACCGCATCGTTGCGGCGGGCGGATCCTCCATATTGACCGAAATTCCAGAAATTTTCGGCGCCGAAGAAGTCCTGGCTGAGCGCTGCGCCTCACAACATGTTTTTGATCAATTTGACGACGTGATCTGTGATTTTCGACAATACTTTCTCGACCATGGCGAGCCAATTTCTGAAAACCCATCCCCCGGTAATATTGACGGCGGTATTACGACGCTGGAAGAAAAGTCATTAGGCGCGGTTCAAAAAGCTGGAGCTGACGCCGTTGTCGCCGACGTCATCCGCTATGGCGAGCGGCGAAGGAAAAATGGCCTCACCATTCTCGAGGCGCCCGGTAATGACGCCGTGTCATCGACGGCGCTGACGGCGGCTGGCGCACAGATCATCTTGTTTACGACAGGCCGCGGAACGCCGCTCGGCTTTCCGGCGCCGACGATAAAGATCGCGTCGAACAGTGACCTTGCCGCGCGAAAACCGAACTGGATCGACTTTGATGCAGGCGAGATGCTCGAATGCCCGGAGCCAGATACAATTGCCGATGCGTTGTTAGAATTCATTCTCGCAGTTGCAGGCGGCGCCCCGACCCGCAATGAAATCAATGATGAGCGGTCCATCGCTATTTGGAAACGCGGGGTGACTTTGTGACGGCTGTAGCGCTCAATAACGATACGCTCGCCCGGCTCGAACCGGGCAACGTCACTGTGCCTGGATATAACCGAGCCGATGTCCTGCCGGGCGTTTTGCATATCGGTCCGGGCGCGTTTCACCGCGCGCATCAGGCGGCGTATTTTGATCAACTGCTGGGAACAGATCTGCGGTTCGGCATTATCGGCGTGTCCATGCGATCGCGAAGTGTTTCGGACGCGCTGGCGCCACAACATGGGTTGTATACGCTTGCAATTCTGGACGAGGAAATCGGCTATCGGATTATAGGGTCTGTTCTTGAGGTCGTCACCGTAGACGACGAACGGCTGGAAAAATTCTATCTTTCACCGGACCTCAAGATTGTTTCGATGACCATAACGGAGAAGGGGTACTGTCTGACATCAGACGGTGCGCTGGATTTTGAGCACTCCGATATCGCTGCGGATTTGAAAGGCGCCGCGCCGCCGCGATCGGCGATAGGACTGATCGCGAATTGTCTGGGCGCGCGCTTCAAGGCCCGCCTTGAGGCGCCAGACATCATCAGCTGCGATAATCTTTCTGGAAATGGCGACAAGTTGCGCGCGGCTGTTACTGATTTTGCAAGAGCAATGTCAAAAGATCTCGCCAACTGGATTGAAAAAGAGGTCTCATTTCCAAATACGATGGTTGATTCGATCACGCCGGCGACCGATGACGATTTGCGCAAGCGGGTCGCACGAGAGGCCGGCATTGTCGACAAATTGCCGGTGCAGCGGGAGGCATTTGCCGACTGGGTGATTGAAGAGTCTGCAAAGAACGTTGATGCATTGCGCCAAGCGGGCGCCGTCGTCACGTCAAATGTCGCGGGCTTTGAGACGGCGAAGCTCCGTATGTTGAACGGCGCACATTCGTCTCTTGCTTATCGCGGGCTCGCTTGCGGATTTGAGACGGTTGCTGAGGCCATGCGCGATGTAACATTGCGCCAATTTATTGAAGAATTGATGCGCATCGAGATTGCGCCAAGCCTGTCGCCGCCTGAAGGGCTCGATCTCGACGCCTATCGAAACGCGTTATTAGCGCGATTTGGCAATCCGGCGATCGCGCACAAATTGTCGCAAATTGCCTGGGATGGATCGCAGAAACTTCCGATCCGTCTCTTTGGTACGATAGTGGACAATTTGCGTGAAGGAAGACCGGTCGAACGCCTTTGCATCGGCGTCGCCTCCTGGTTTCGCTTTGTCCGCCGCACATCGACAGGTAATGCTGATCTCGTAGACCCGATGAAAGATAAGTTGTTGAAGATCGGCCGCGCCTGTTCCGATACTCCAAAAATTGACGTCGAACTATTTTTAACCGAATTACCGATTGTCCCTGACGAGCTCGCAAGCAATGATGATTTTCGATCTTGCCTGAGAAGTGCTTACGCCGTCGTTTTGAATGACGAAAAAACCGGGAAACTCTGCGTATGAAACCTGTCCCGCTAATGCTGTCAAAACCAACCCGGCGCTCCTTTATTGCCGGCGCAGGCGCGGTAGCAATATCCGCTTGCGATCGCGGCGGCGATCGGCCGCTCTATTCAAGCGATACGCACCCGGAGGAATATCCGACGGTGCAGGCCGTTAAAGAGATGGCGCGCATATTGAAGGACAAAACCGGCGGAGCGCTCAACATCAAGATATTCGCCGGCGGTCAATTGGGATCGGAGCGCGATACGCTGGAAATAACGACATTTGGCGGGCTGGACTTGAACCGCGTCAATCTTGCGCCCCTGAATTCGATAGAGCCGCTTACGGCAATCCCTTCGCTTCCGTTTCTGTTCCGTTCAACAGCGCATATGCGCGCGGCGCTCGACGGTGAACCTGGACAAAGGATTCTCGATTCGCTGGCGCCGCACGGGCTGATCGGTCTTTGTTTTTACGATTCCGGGGAGCGCAGTTTTTACAATACGAAACGACAGATCAACACACCGGACGACCTTAACGGTCTCAAGATTCGTGTACAAAATTCCGATCTTTATGTGGCGATGATCCGGGCGTTGGGGGCGGATGCGACGCCGATGTCGCTAGGCGAAGTCTACCAGTCGTTAGTGCAAGGCGTCATCGACGGAGCCGAAAACAACTGGCCGTCTTACGAGTCGACGCGCCATTTTGAACCGGCGCCTTTTTATTCGCTCACCCGGCACGTTATGGCGCCCGAAATACTGGTTATGTCAAAATCGCGTTGGGACAAATTTTCGATTCAGGAACGAGAAGCCGTAACGGCCTCAGCGCGCGAGTCCGTGCCTTACATGCGCGCGCTTTGGGATCAACGGGTCGCTGATGCGCGCGAGCGTCTTCTGGGCGGCGGCGTTGAGGCCAACGAAATTGAAAACCTCCAGCCGTTTGTTGACCGTATGCGTCCCGTTTGGGACAGGTTTATCATTACCGACAAGCAACGCGAAATAGTCAAACAAATAGAAAGTATGGCGCAATCATGAAAAAGACGCTCGCGAAAATAACGCGGCGCGCAGCCGACTGGCTCTTGCGCGCCGCCGCGGCCGGGTTGGTGCTGATGACGGTTATCGTCGGTTACCAGGTGTTTGGTCGTTATGTCTTAAACTCCAGCCCGTCCTGGTCAGAACAAGCGTCACTTACGCTGATGATCTGGTATGTTTCTTTCGCAGCAGCGGCGGGCGTTCGTGAAGGGTTTCACATTCGTATTGTTGCGGTCGAGTCAGCAGCGCCGCCGCGTATTGCAAAATCGATGCGCGTTGCGTCCGACACTATTGTTGCGCTTTGCGGCGTCGCAATGGTTGTTTGGGGCGGGGAGCTTGTCATACGAACGTGGGGCCATGTCATTCCATCCCTGGGTATCTCGCGCGGCTTCGCTTATCTCGGCTTGCCGATTGCCGGCGCGTTGATTGCGCTTTTTGGTTTTGAGCGCGCTCTGGCGGAACTGACTGGCGAAATTATTAAAGAAGAGGAGGACCCGCGATGGAGCTGACCCTTCTTGTCGTTTCACTAATTATTTTTCTCGCGCTCGGCGTGCCAGTCGCCTTTGCTTTGCTTGGCGCGTCGATTGTCGCATTCGTTGCTCTCGATATCCCGTTGGTAGTTGTGTTTCAACGCGCTGCGGCCGGCATGAGCGTTTTCACATTGATGGCGATCCCATTTTTCATTTTCGCGGGGGACCTGATGTATCGATCAGGCATCGCGGAGCGCCTTGTGCGCGTTGCGGAGGCTGCATTCGGCCGTTCACGCGGCGGGCTTGGGCAGGTGACAGTCGGCGCCTCGACGATGTTCGGCGCCGTTTCCGGATCGGCGATCGCAAGCGCATCGGCCATGGGCTCTACGCTGATGCCGCTGATGAAAGAAAAAGGATATGACGGCGACTATGCTGTCAATGTCACCGTAACCGCCGCTGTTGTCGGGCTGTTGATCCCACCGTCGCACAACATGATCATTTACGCGGCGGCGACCGGCACTAGCGTTTCCATCGGCGATCTTTTTCTCGCGGGTGTTATTCCGGGATTATTGACGGCGGCGCTGTTGATGGTTGTTGCGTGGCTTGTTGCGGTAAAACGCGGATACCCAGCGGGCGTTTTTCCGGGTTGGCGCCCATTCGCGATCGCCTTCGCCGCAGCGGCGCCCGGTCTTCTGGCCGCGGTCATCATCGTTGGCGGTATCTTGAGCGGCGTATTCACCGCGACAGAATCCTCGGCGGTTGCGGTCATTTATACGATCGCCGTCGGTGCGTTGCTTTACCGATCACTCGGCTGGCGGAAGTTCTGGGAGTCCTGCATTCAGTCCGTCAAGATCGCGGCAATGGTCTTGTTGATCATTGGATCAGCGACGGCTTTTGGCTACGTATTGGCGATATTGGAAACGCCGACGCAGCTCGCCAATCTCATTACGACCGCGACAGATAATCCGATCATTATCCTGCTGATCATCAACATCATGTTGCTCTTGCTCGGGACATTTATGGATATGTCGCCGTTGATCGTTATCACGACACCGATCTTGCTGCCCGTTGTTCAGAAAATCGGGATGGACCCGGTTCATTTTGGCATCATCATGATGCTGAATTTAGGTATCGGCCTGGTCACGCCGCCAGTTGGGTCAGTTCTTTTCGTGGGTTCGGCGGTCGGCAAGGTTCCAATCGAACAAGCGGTGAAAACGATCTGGCCGTTTTATAGTGCGCTCATCGCCGCGCTACTCGCGATCACGTATATTCCGGCCTTGTCATTGTGGTTGCCATCGCTTGTCAATTAGAGGTGCGCAAATGCGTGTGATCACAATCATTGCTGTGGGCCTGGCTATCATAGGGTGCGCGCGTGAGATTGCTACGGCGCCAAGCGAGGCGCGCGCGATGGTTGTCGTTTCGGAATCCGACGTAACGGTCGAAGAGGCGCCGCCGCACGGCGCCATCGGCATGAGCACTGCCTTTCGGATCAGCGATGCGGCGCCCGGACGCATCATGGAATTCCGGCGCCGCGTTTTGCATGTCGGCGCCGCGGTCGGGTCGCATGTTATTTCGCATGATGAAGTTTATTACGTCACGGCCGGTGTCGGCGAGGTCGATTCCGACGGTGAAACGGCGCAATTGAGCGTTGGCATGGCGGCTTATTTATATGAGGGCGCCAATGTCGGCATCCGCCAGATCGGCAACGAGCCATTGTCGATCATCATTGCTTATCCGCTTTCTGCCCGGCGCGAGGAGAAATGGCGCGAGGAGAAATTGTGAGTGATGTAACCAGACGCAGTGTCTTCGCTGGCGCCGCCGCTATCGGGGCCAGCGCCGCGCCGACAATCGCAAATGCGGCGCAGACGGACCGTCTACTGGTTGATCCGGACCGTATGCCTGATCTGTCGATAGATTTGTGGCCAGATGAACCGCCGGGCGGCGACAGTGTTGCCCTCGAAGAACGATATGTTGAACGAGAAAACCGTTTCAACCTCCGCGACCGCGCGCTGCATGACGTCACAAGACCCAGGCTTGATGTTTTTTATCCCGAGGAACCGGATGGCTCAGCAATCTTGATTATGCCCGGCGGCGGTTATCGGTGGGTTGTTGTTGACAAGGAAGGCTATGAAGGCGCGCGCTGGTTTTCCCGAAAAGGCGCTACGGTCTATGCCTTGATGTATCGCTTGCCGCATCAAGGGTGGGCTGCGGGGCCTGATACGCCATTGCAGGACGCGCAACGGGCAATGCGCATAATACGAGGGAGGGCGCGAACGGACCGCGTTGATTCATCGAAAATTATGGCGCTTGGCTTTTCGGCGGGCGGTCACGTTGCCGGTTCACTGGCGACGCGATTTAACGTTGATGCGTACACGCCTGTTGACGACGCAGAC
This sequence comes from Parvularculaceae bacterium, assembly GCA_021776465.1. Taxonomy (GTDB): domain Bacteria; phylum Pseudomonadota; class Alphaproteobacteria; order Caulobacterales; family Parvularculaceae; genus Hyphococcus. Next base: position 3,437 of record JAJFFU010000187.1, on the reverse strand, counting down.
GCGCTTTCTGCGCGTCCCGATCTTGCGGCGCTTATTTATCCGGTAGCCACGATGGATGAAGCATTTACCCATGGAGATTCGCGACGAAATATGATCGGCGCGGCGCCAACGGATGAGAATGTTAAAAAGTATTCGGTGGAGAGCGCTCCGCCGGCGGACACACCGCCAATTTTCCTGCTCCACGCCACTGACGACGCGTCTGTGCCGGTTGAGAATTCCACGAATTTATATTCGGCTTTACGCAGCGCCGGCGTTTCGTCGGCGATGCATGTGTTTGCATCAGGCGGCCACGGATTTGGCTTGCGGGGTATTGACGAGACGCCATTGCGGCGTTGGCCGACAATGCTGCTCGATTGGTCAGCGCAGATGTGGGCAATAGGCGCTCAACCGACGTGATATTAATTTCTCCAGGACGCCCGACCTGACTTAAACGTCATATCCCGGAAGAGTTCGGTTCAGTTTTCGTAGAAGGCCGGGCCAGGCCAGCGCGTCGCCTAACCCTTGCATAAACGCCGGTGCATTTTGTTGCAGCACTTTGGCCGCCATCTCAGGCGACTCTTCAAGCGGTTCTTGGTTTCCACTTTGTGCATAGATCTGCGCCTCACAAGCCCTCTCAAGGAAATACATCCGCATAAAGGCGGTCGCGCAGTTCGTTCCGGTTGTCAGGGTTCCGTGGTTTTTCAGTAACATAAAACAGTGATTGCCGAGATCTTTGATCAATCGATCGCGTTCGGTGAGGTCAAGCGCAATGCCTTCATAGTCATGATAGGCGAGGTCATCATGAACGCCGAGGGCGAGTTGCGTATATCGTTTTAATCCGCCTTTTTGGGCCGCAACGGCAACGCCGAATGGCGAATGTAAATGCAACACGCAATGAATATCGTCGCGAGCCATATGCAACGCGCTGTGGATCGTAAAACCAGCCGCGTTGCAAAGGTAAGGCGTCTCACGCACCAACGCGCCGTCTATATCAACAACGATCAACGATGTTGCGGTGACTTCTTCAAAAAAAACGCCATATGGATTTAGAAGAAAGCGTTCCTTGCCGCCTTCGTCGGGCAATCGCGCTGAAACATGTGTAAAGACCATGTCGTCCCAGCCATACATCGCGACAAGTCTATAAACGGCCGCCAAGTTGCAGCGAATTTCCCATTCTTCCGGAGAAACACTTCCCTTTAACGTTGGCAGGTCGACAGGGTCGGGAACGGAGATACCTGTTTGTGTTTCACCGATCGCAATTGAGTCGCTATTTGTCGCCACGGCCAATTCTCCTTCACTTTTCTCAGGCAGTAGATTTTCCGAGAAAGTTAGCAATACCCGCTACAGTTCGCCCGTAAAGAGGCTGAACTTGAAAATTCAATATTTGGAGCGAGGTTGGCGACTTTCTTATGCAAATCTCGAAAATTATTGCTCGAACTGAAGCAACCGATTGGCGGCGGCGAGCCGGACCATCCACAGTATAATTCAAGGACAATGCTTAATTGATTAGCTGAATATCGCGTAACGTCACCGCCGATACACCTCGCAGGAGTGCAAACAAAATGGCCGCAAAGGGCTGCGATCACGACGGTTCGATCGAAAGGTCATCCACCTAGCTGGTAATTACCGGCTTCAAAACCGTCTTTCGACCAATTTTTTTTGGTAGCAAGTCGTCACATCAGCAGCGTGCGCGAAAGAAACTTAAGTCTCTTCGCTGACCTCTGTCCAGCATTCGACCCGGTTGCGGCCGTTTTCTTTTGCCTGGTAAAGCGCGTCGTCGGCAGCTTTGTATAATGTTTCAGCCGGCCAGTCGTCATTAAGCTGCGCGACGCCGAATGACATCGATACACGCCCGAGGCTTTGACTGTTTGAGCGATTAATGAGTTTTCGCTTGGTGACAGCAACGCGTATATTGTCGGCTACGGTCATTGCGTCCTTCAAAGACGTGTTTGGAAGAGCAAGCGCAAATTCTTCGCCGCCATAGCGCGATAAAAGGTCCTGACCTTTGACGTTTTCCTGCAACACGTCTGCGACCAGTTTTAATACCTGATCACCGACAGGGTGGCCCCATTTGTCGTTGAATGCCTTGAAGTGGTCGATGTCGGCGACAATCATGCAGAGCGGTGTTTCTTCACTATTCGCCGCCGTGATTAGCTGGGAAATCGTGCTGTCAAAGTAGCGGCGGTTATTCAGCTTTGTCAGAAAGTCCGTCTTTGCGTCTTTCGTGATCGATTCAATCGATGTTTGCAGGTTTTCGATTTTCTGCGACGCGTTTGTGAGGTCTTTTTCAAGTGCGGTGCTGCGCGCGATCGCGTTTTGCGCGATGTCCGCCAAAGAGCTTAACAACTTCGCGGAATCGTCGCTGTCGCCCGAGAAATTAGAGACGTTATGTGAGGCGTCTTCGAGATCTGAACTAAATTGTTTTGTGTTGGTGTTGAATATTTTTGAGAGTTTCTGCAACGCGTTAGTTTCATTCAACATCTCGCTGGCGAAATGTTCAATTTGTTTGGGCGGATGCGCTAGCGCGAAGTACTGCTCGTGAACCGCGTGCAGGAAATACTCGTCGACTTTTCCGTCGCCTGCAATCTTCGTTTGTATTTCTGTTGAAAGCGCATCGTTACTGCTTTCGAGGTGGGAAAACCAGACCTGGTAATATTCCGGTTTTGGCGGAATATTCATACTGTCTAACGCGCGAATAACTTCAGCGCCAATATCATTATTGTTTGTTGCTGTGGCAGCAGATGCTGACATGAATCTCACCCCTTAAACATAGTCATATCGAACGTATATAACCAATCCTGCGTTGAATTTGCGTTAATCGATTCTCCACTGGAGCGGCGAAATGCATCACGTTGATGAATCATTCGTTATCACCGTCGATTGTAATAAAGCCTGTAGAAGCGCTGCATGGCGCCGATCGGTACGGCGCATTAACCATGTTCAGGCGACGACGGAAGATTTTGCGTTCGAAAACTTGTTTCTTCGCTGGTCAGGTTGAGATTGTAAGTGCGACCAGGTGCGGTTTGAGCGATAGCTGCGTGTTGCGTTCGCTCGCTTCACCGATCAATCAGGATCATTTGTTCACGTGAAGTTTCGTCGCGGCCATTGGCCTCTGCACGCGTTTGTTTTTCAACCTCAACCGTCAACCGCTCCATCGCCGCCTCACGAGTCAGCGCCATGCGCGTATTGGCGCGTAGCTCTGCGATCATTTCATCGAGACTATGCGCGGCGATAATCAGGCGTGCGGACCGTTCGCGTAAACTCTTTCGATATCGCGTTTCTGCGATCAAGTCGCCCGCTGTCGGCGCTTCTGTGCTGTCTATCTGGGTGATGTAGCTTTCACGCAAACACCGTGCTGCTTCTTCGAATAGATGCTGCTGTTCGGTCAGGCGTTGCTTGTACTTTAACGACGCCGCCTGCTGTTTGAGCGTAAACAACTTGCTGAGGGTTTTTACATC
>JAJFFU010000186.1 GCA_021776465.1 Parvularculaceae bacterium | reverse complement strand
GAGATCGACGCCGATGCGATGACGCCGCGTGAGGCGCTCGACGCGATTTATCGCCTGAAAGTGTTGGGCGATGAAAACGAACACTGAGGCGCCGGAATGAATGTTCCAACGCGCGCTGCTCGCGAGCGTGCATCATTTAATCAGGCAGCGATTACTGCGGAGCTCGCCGCCGCCATTAGTGACGAACGCGCCGGCCGCCAGACCGGCGCCGTCAGCGCAGTCATGCGCCGCGCTGTCGTCGCTGCGCGCGTTGACGCCATGAAACATGCCGACCGCGGCGACCGTATCGCTGCACGGCTCGCGCGATCTATTGAGACGTTAATCAAGGCAATTTTTGGCGGCGCCGCGCCAGATGGCGCCCCTATCGCAGTCTGCGCCGTTGGCGGTTTCGGTCGCGGCGAGCTGGCGCCCTTTTCTGACGTCGATCTACTGTTCCTCCACGGGTCCGGCGACGATGCGGCGCTTCGCCCGATCCTTGATGCGATGCTCTATCCATTGTGGGACAGCGGCCTAAAAGTTGGTCACGGCGTTCACACGCCGAAAAGCGCGCTGCAGTTCGCGAAAGACGACATGATTGCGCGCACTGCTTATCTCGACATGAAATTCTTATGCGGCGACAAACCGCTGTTTGATAAATTTGACGCCGATTTTCGGAAATTCCGTAAGCGGACAACAGCGCAGTTTGTCGCTGCCAAGCTTGCCGAGCAGGCCGTACGGCAAGAGGCTGTTGGCGCAACGCGGTACCTTGCCGAGCCGGATATCAAGGAAGGCAAGGGCGGCTTGCGCGATGTTCAGACGATTCGCTGGATATATAATTACGTTTATGACGGCGACATTGGCGCCGGCACTGAAATCGACAAAATCCTCGGCCCCAACAATGTGCGAGCCTTGATCAAGGCGGAGCGATTTTTGTGGTCGGTGCGCGCCCATCTCCATGATTTGCGCGGTCGGGCCGACGAACATCTGACGTTTGATATCCAGCCGGCCGTGGCCGAACGTCTCGGCTACGCAGACCGGAAAAACATGTCGGCGGCGGAAAGGCTGATGCGCCATTACTTTGTGACTGCGGTCGATACGGGTCGTCTGACACGCATCCTGTGTGCGCGTCTGGAAGAAGAAAGCACGTTGCGGCTGCCGCGCCTGCCCGCCCTGTTGCCGCAAAAACTGCAATCGGACGAGGCGCCAGGCAAGCCAAACATCCGCATTCGCGGCGGCCGCCTTGATTTCGAAAGCGCCGCCCGCGCCCGCCGAACGCCGCGCGACTTTTTTCGGTATTTTCGGGCGTTCTCCAAAAACCCGAAGATCGACTTTCATCCAGATGCGCTGGCGCTGATCGCCGAACACGCAACGGACGTTACCTCCGATGTGCGCAAGGACCCGATTGTCGCGTCGTTGTTCAAAGGCATTCTTGAAAGCAACGAAAATCCCGTGCGGACATTGCGGGTCATGACCGAGACGGGGTTGTTGGGCAAATACGTCCCTGCGTTTGGGGACATTGTCGGGCGCATTCAATATGGCCTTTACCGGCAGTACACGCTTGATGAGGAATTGCTGCGGGCTTTAAGCATATACGGGGACATCCGTACGGGGCGTTTGGCTGATGAGCATCCGGTCTCGACGCGGATCGTCAGAGCGGCGACAAATCCGTATGTGATGACGCTGGCGTTGTTCCTTCATGAAACGGCCTGGACTGTTAAGGGCAAGTCGCCGCTTGAATGCGAAAAGCTGATCGGGCGGATTGTTCGCCGCTTGGGGCTAAATCGCGATGAGGCGGCGCTTGCGTCATGGGGCGCTGCAAATCACCTCGCACTCGTGCGCACAGCCGAACGGCGCAATTTGACCGAGGCCGGGACAATCGCCCGCTTTGCCGCCGAAGTCGGTTCAATTGAGCGCCTTGATCTGATGGTGGTCCTGTCGACATGTCATCTGCGCGTTGTCGGCCGTTATTCCTGGGATGAGGTCGTTCGCCGTCAGCTTACGGAGCTTTACGAGTCATCGGCGGCATGGTTTCGCGGCGGCGAGGCGGCGTTGCGAGAGCGCCTCCAAACCCGCGCGATGCTCGCGCGCGAAGAAGCGCGAACGCGTCTTGCGGACTGGTCCGACGAGGAGCGGGAGGCGTTTCTCTCGCAATTGACTAACGAGATGTTACGCTGCGTCGATTCCGACATTATCGTACGGTTCGCTTATCTCGCGCGGGCGGCGGCGGAAGACCGCGCCGATGCTGCGGTAACGGTCACGCCGCGAGACGGTGATCTTGAATGTATTGTCTACGCGGATGATCGACCCGGCCTCCTCGCCGATATCGCGGGCGCTGTCGCCAATGCGGGGCTGAGTGTTCGGTCCGTGCAGGCTATGACGACGACGGATGGACGCGCCTTTGACATTTTCGCTGTACAGTCGGCCGATGATGCGCCGGCCGACGATCCGATGTTGGCGCGTCGCCTGCACGAGGCGTTGCTGACAGCGGCGCGCGCAACGCCGAAAGCGAGGCCGAACCTGAAGCGGCGCCTTGGTGATCGGCGCCAGATTTTTCATGTGGACCCGGCCGTGCGTATCGAACGCGATGCGTCGCAGGACGCGGTTGTTTTTGAAGCCGAAGGGCTGGACCGTCCCGGCCTGCTCTTCGAGATCGCTGCGGCGCTCGGTGCGCTCGACGTCTCTATCGTCTCCGCGCATGTGGCGACATATGGCGAGCGCGCCGTTGACGCGTTTTATCTGACCAATGCGCGGGGCGAGAAAATTACGGACCGCCGCCAATTGACGAAAATCGAGAAAGCGCTCTTCGCGGTGCTCCGCGCTGGCGCGGCCGCATAAACCGCTTTATGCCGGCCCATTCGCGCCATGCTTGGGCGCTATGGAAGCAAAATGAAAAGCGGCGGCATATTCAAATCGATGGCGACGGTCAGCGGCATGACCATGGCGAGCCGCGTCCTTGGGTTTGTGCGCCAGATCCTCATCGCCGGTGTCATCGGCGCCGGCGGCAACCCCGTCGCCGACGCATTCTGGGCGGCGTTTCGCATGCCCAATATGTTTCGCCGATTGTTCGCGGAAGGCGCATTTCACGCCGCGTTCATTCCGATGTTCCAGGGCAAACAGGTCGACGGGGGTACGGCGGAGGCAAAGGCGTTTGCAGAAGACGTTCTTGCCGGGCTCGTTTTCGTCCTGACGGCGCTGACAGCGCTCGTTGAAATCGCGGCGCCCTTATTTGTCTATTTGATCGCGTCGGGCTTCAGCGGCGATCCGGAGAAATTCGCGCTAACGACGCTCTACACGCGGATCATGTTTCCTTATTTGATGCTGATGTCGCTTGTTGGCCTGTTAAGCGGCGTGTTGAATTCCCTTGGTCGGTTTGCAGCATCGGCGGGCGCGCCACTGGCGCTCAATGTCTGCCTGATTATCGCTGTGCTTGCGTTTGCAGACGCAGAGACCGAAATCGCCGGCATGGCGGCCGCATGGGCAGTGTTTGCGGGTGGTGTTTTGCAGCTCGCAATTCTCATTTGGGGCGCGTGGCGGCAGGGGTATTTGTTGAAATGGCGCCTGCCGAAACTGACGCCCGACGTCAAAAGACTGCTGGCGCTCGGGGCGCCCGGGTTCATTAGCGCCGGCGCGGTGCAGATCAACCTGATCGTCGGCACCAACATTGCGAGCCAGCAACCGGGCGCGGTGTCCTGGCTGATGAACGCCGATCAACTTTACCAGTTGCCGCTCGCGGTCATCGGGATTGCGCTTGGTATTGTACTGCTGCCGATGTTGTCACGGCGCGTAAAAGAGGGTGACGACGATGGCGCGGCGCGTGCGATCAATCGCGCGATCGAAATTTCCGCGCTCTTGTGTTTTCCCGCGGCAATGGCATTTGTCGTTATGGGCGGGCCGATTTGCGATGCATTGTTTCGCGGCCTTGCCGGGGATGCGCTTTCGCTTTTTGGCGGTCGTCAGTCTGCGTTCACGCTCGACGACGTCGTGATGACCGGGGCGGCGCTGTCGATATTCGGTCTGGGGTTGCCCGCTTTCGTCTGGCACAAAATATTTTCGCCAGCGTTTTTTGCTCGGGAAGACACAAAAACACCGATGAACTATGCGCTTATCTCGATTGCCATCAATACTATATTGGCGCTCGTTCTTTTTCCGAAATACGGATTTTTATCAGTTGCGTTCGCCACCGTGTTCGCCGCCTGGGTGCAGGTCGCCTTGCTGGCGCAACGCCTTTACCGTCAGAAACATTTCCTGCCGAGCGGTCGCCTGACCGGCCGGCTCGTTCGGATCGTGCTGGCGACGGCCGGCCTCGGGGTTTTTCTTGTTGTAGCCCTTTCGTATACGGATCAAATTGCAGCATATCTCTTTGACCGAAGCTGGATCGCGATAGTGTTGATTTCCGGCGCCGGGCTCGCTGTTTACGGCATTCTCGCGCTGGTGCTTGGCGCCGCGAAACTCTCCGACTACAAGACCGTCGCCGGCTAGCGGCGTTCGCAACGACAGAAAGACACCTTCAATGACCGGTTATCAGGGACCGCAGCGCGTATTATCCGGGATTCAGCCGTCGGGTGGCATGCATCTCGGCAATTATCTGGGCGCGATCCGAAAATTCGTTGAGTTGCAGCATAAATATGACTGCTTTTATTGCGTCGTTGATATGCATGCGATCACGGTCTGGCAGGATCCGGCGAAGCTGCGCGAGCAGACTTTTCACATTGCAGCGTCCTATCTGGCGGCCGGCGTCGATCCGAAGATCGCCGCAATCTTCCATCAGTCCGCTGTGCGCGCGCACGCCGAACTTGCGTGGATATTCAATTGCGTTGCCCGCCTAGGCTGGCTCGACCGGATGACCCAGTTCAAGGACAAAGCCGGCAAGGACAAACAACGCGCGTCCGTCGGCTTGTACACGTACCCTGTTCTGCAAGCGGCCGACATTCTCGTTTACAAGGCGACGCATGTGCCGGTCGGTGAAGATCAGAAACAACATCTCGAACTGTCGCGCGACATTGCGGGAAAATTCAACCATGACTTCAAAGCGGACGATTTTTTCCCGCTTCCCGAACCGCTGATCAAAGGCCCCGGCGCGCGCATCATGTCTTTGCGCGACGGGTCGTCAAAAATGTCGAAGTCGGACGGCTCAGAAAATGCGTGCATTTTCCTGAAAGATGACGCCGACACGATGACCCGCAAGATCAAGAAAGCAAAGACCGATCCCGAACCGCTGCCGTCTGAACCGAAGGGACTTGAGGGGCGCCCAGAGGCGGAAAATCTCGTCGGAATTTACGGCGCGTTATCGGGCAAGAGCGACGCAGAAGTGCTGGCCGAATATGGCGGGCAAGGGTTTGGTGTGTTCAAGCCGGCGCTGGCTGAGCTGGTGGTCGAAAAAATTGCGCCGATCGGGGCGGAACTGAATCGGCTCGAAGCCGATCCGGCCTATCTGAAATCGGTGCTCGACGCCGGCGCGGAACGGGCCTCTGTGATTGCCGACAAAGTCGTCCGCGAGGTCAAGGAAATCGTCGGTTTCGTGGTCTAAGCCGGGTAAACTGCTCGGAATTTAGCCGGTATTGCGTCGCCGGCGACATGGTTAAGCGTTTCTGAATTTTTAACCCCTGGCAGGCTACGCAGGAGGTTGAAATGGGCGCGGACGCGTTGCGCCCGCGCAGAGAAATGTTGGCCCCCGTGACCGAGCATTCCAAGCCGACGAAAATGGCGATAGCGGCCCGCTCCGATAATGGCGCGCCGCCCCTGATTTCAATCGTGGCGCCTTGCTACAATGAATCCGAAACAGTCGATTTGTTCGTTGGCGCCATCGACAAAATTCTCGCTGATGCAGATTTCGTCTCGGAGATTATATTTGTTGATGACGGCAGCAGCGATGATACGCGAGAGCGCTTGTCGCGTTTGGCGGCGAGCCGCGACAATATTCGCGCTGTCGTCCTGTCGCGCAATTTCGGCAAGGAAGCGGCGCTGACGGCTGGTGTCGATCACGCGCGGGGCGATGCCGTAATTGTCATGGATGTGGACCTTCAAGATCCACCGGAACTCGTCCTCGATTTTGTGCGCAAATGGCGAGACGGCTATGACGTCGTTTATGCGGCGCGCGAGGACCGGCAATCGGACACGGCCGCCAAGCGCGCAACAGCAAACTGGTTCTATCGCCTCTTCAACAAGATGTCGGCGATCAAGATACCGGAGAATGCTGGTGACTATCGCCTGATGGATCGCCGCGTCGTTGAGCATATTAAGGCGTTGCCGGAGCGGTCGCGTTTTATGAAGGGCCTGTTCGCATGGGTCGGATTTAATTCTGTGGGCGTTCCTTATGTGCGCCCGGAACGCGCCGCCGGCGAAAGCAAATTCAATTTCTGGAAGCTCTGGAATTTCGCCATTGACGGCTTCACAAGTTTTTCGACGGCGCCGTTGCGGGTCTGGACTTATTTTGGCTTGCTGATCGCTGTCGCATCGATACTTTATGCGATGGTCATTATTTTGCAGACGCTGATCTTCGGAATTGACGTGCCGGGTTACGCTTCGCTGCTCGTCTTTATTCTGTTTTTCGGCAGTATACAGATGATATCGGTCGGCATTCTCGGCGAATATCTCGCCCGGCTGTTTGCCGAAGTGAAACAACGCCCCATTTATATTGTTGATGATATTATCGGCGGCCCACAAAACGGCTAGCGCTTCGCGGCCTCATAAGGGCTTGATATTCCTATATATTTCTTGCCAAAAAGACTGATTTGAACCTTTTTGCGGCGGCGGGCGACCTGTAGTTTGTATGAACCGCAAGGTCGGAGATCTGAAATCATGGCGCGCAGCCGCGAGCGCATATTTGACGAATATCTCGCCAGCGCTGCGCGCGCTGGTGACGGCGCCGCCTTTGGGCGGCTCGCCGAGCGCTGGCAACCGAAACTACTGGCGCATGCATGGCGGCTTACGGGCGATCCGGAATTTGCGCGCGATGTGGTGCAGGATGCATGGGCCGATATCATGAAGGGTTTGCGCCATCTGGACGATACGGCGGCCTTTCCGGCCTGGGCGTTTCGGATCGTGACGCGCCGCGCCGCAGACACGATCCGGCGCACGCAGCGACAACGAAAATTGAACGCCGCGTTCGCCAGCGAAACAAGCGACCGCGTTCAATCCGCAGACGGGATTGAACAAAGCGCTGACGCCACAACAGTGCGAACGGCTATCGATGCGCTGCCGAAGGATCAACGCGCGGCGATTGCGCTTTTCTATTTGCAGGATTTGAGCGTTGCGGAAATCGCCGCTGCGCTGGAGGTTCCGGCGGGCACCGTCAAGACCCGCCTGATGCATGCGCGGCGCAAATTGCGCGCCGCTTTGGAAGGAGGAAAGTCCAATGGATGATCTTGATCGGAAAATTGAAGAGGCGTTAAGCGCTGAAGACCGCGAACTCCTTGACGGCTTTGGTGAGCAAGGCCTGTTTGCGCAACTCTTTGGCATATACGACGGAAAACTCGGCGCGATCGCTATGTTTGCGACGCTGATAACTTTTATTCTGTTTGGCGGCGCCGTTTATTGCGGATGGAAATTCTTCGCCGCTTCAGAAGCGCTAGACGCCGCGCGCTGGGCGGCGGGTGGTATTATGGGGATGGTGATGGTCGGTTTCATGAAGATCTGGTTCTGGATGCGTATGGAATCGAACCGCATCCTGCGCGAGGTCAAGCGCCTCGAATTGCAGATCGCCCGCACAGCGAAATAATCAATGCTGTTCCGAAAACGGCTTGATGTCCGGCGCGACGAATTCGCGCCGGGCGCCTTTGGAGAACAAAATTTCCTTGGAATAAAATTGCAGGGCGTAGTCACGCGCTGCGAGCGGCGAGGCGAGGAGGGCCGTTGCGCGAACATGAACCGGTTTGGCCAACCCCCTGCAAAAGTCGTTGATGATATGCAGGTAAAAGATCGTGATCGTGTGATGATATCCCTCAGTGTCCGTATTATTAACGCCGGTCGCTTCATTATACCGGCGGATCATGTCCGGCATTGCGGCGCGCGCGCCGTCAATGCCTGCTTCATCGAGCAAAGCAACCGCCGCCGTTAAATGCGCGCCGTGGGTCCACTCGTTCTTTGGCAATGTGCGATTTTTCAGGCCACAAATAATATGCGCGACATGATCAGCGCTGAGCGTCGCGCCAGCGTGTAGCGGTTGAAAAATCATCGCTAAAACGTTGCGGCGAATAATTCCTGATCCGGCCCGAAACCGGCGCGTTTCATACCGTCGGAATTCCAGGCGAACGCCACTTCGCCTTCTCGGCTGACTGCGATTACGCCGCCATCGCCGCCGAGACGGCCAACGTCCTTGATCAGGCCCGCCGTCGCCTGGTTGAGCGTCGCGCCCTGATAACGCACGCGGCTGGCGACATCCTGTGCGCCGCCGGCGAGAATAAAATATTCGCCAAGCCCGGTGCACGACGCGCCCACTTGTTCGTCGGCCCAGGTGCCGGACCCAACCAGCGGGGTGTCGCCGACGCGGCCTTCAAGCTTGCCGAAGACGCCGCCAGTGGACGTGGCCGCGGCGAGCCGGCCCGCTTGATCGAGCGCGACGGCGCCGACGGTGCCATGGCCAAGCTCGGCCTGCGTCATTTCCTCCGGCAACACGCCGACAGGGACGACATAATATTGCGCCGGGTCCGTCACAAATTCGAGGCCATGCTGAGTGCAGAAATTTTCTGCGCCGCGTCCGACGAGCATCACATGCGGCGTATCATCCATAACGGCGCGGGCGGCGCGGATCGGATATTTCAAATGCTTCACGGCGGCGATGGAACCGGCGTTGCGGGCGAACGCCGTGGTGTTCCGGTCATCCGATCCGCTGGCCATGATCGACGCGTCAAGTTCAGCGTATCCGGCTTTGTTTGGCGGCGCGCCCTTGCCGGCGATGTAAAGCCCGGATGCCTCCATTTCCACGACCAGCGCTTCGACCGTATCGACGGCGTTGCGGCCGGCGGACAGCATCTCGCGGCCCTGCTCGGCCAATTGACGAAGATGGTCTTCGGCTTTGCTGTAGTCGCGCCCGGCGCGCGCGCCGGCGCCGCCGTGCAGGGCAAGGGCAATAGGGGATGATTGCGGCATAGGGATTACGCTTTCAATTGACGCGCCTTGAGATACCGCGCCGCAGGCTGCAAGGCTAGCCAATGACCCGTGCGATCGCTTATAGGCGGCGCAAATAAAAGGAGCACTGCCAATGACCAGTCTCGTCCTTGTTCGCCACGGCCAAAGCGAATGGAACTTGCAGAACCGGTTCACCGGCTGGGTCGATGTTGACCTGACAGAAAAAGGCCGCGCCGAGGCGGCGCTCGCCGGTCAGTTGCTCCGCAAGACCGATATTGAGTTCGCGGCTTGTTATACGTCTGTACAGAAACGCGCGATCCGCACGCTGTGGATCGCGCTCGATGAGATGGAGCGGATGTGGTTGCCGGTGACGCGGCACTGGCGCCTGAATGAGCGCCACTATGGCGGCCTGACCGGTCTCGACAAAGCCGAAACGGCGGAAAAGCACGGCGTTGATCAGGTGAAAATCTGGCGTCGGTCCTATGACACACCGCCGCCGCCAATTGATGCGGACAACCCCGACAATCCGGCGAAAGATTTGCGTTACCGTGCTATGGGCGTTGATGTGCCTGACGCAGAGTCACTGAAAGACACGCTGGACCGGGTTCAACCGTATTTCGACGCTGAGATCGCGCCGCGTCTTGCCGCCGGTGAGCCGCTGTTGATTTCGGCGCACGGCAATTCGTTGCGCGCCCTCGTCAAAATTTTGTTTGACGTGTCCGAGAATGACATTGTCGGCGTTGAAATTCCGACTGGCAATCCGCTTCTTATTGAGTTGAAGGACGGCGCGGTGACGCCGGTCGCTGCGCGCTATCTCGATGAAACGCGCGCGCAGCCTTTGCCATCAGTTAAATAGTCGACAGTTGAAACCGTTACGCCTCAAGGGTCGAGGCGATTTCGCGAACGCGCGAGGTTGCCGCTTCAACGGCGCGGCCCGCGGCGCCGACAGTGTCATCGTCGAGCGCGTCGCCGGCGTTTTCGAGATCCTTGACGCGGCCGCGCAATTCGAAAAGCTCATCGCAGACCGTGAGCGCCGATAAAAGCATCAGGCGGGCATCGCCGATCTGGCCGAGTTCCTCGCCGAGATCCGTTACATAGCCGTTGAAAAAAGCAGCAAGCGATTGCAGGCGGTCTTCCTGTCCGTCGTCGCAAGCGACCCGATAGTCGCGACCGTTCACGCGAATAGCGACTTCAGCCATTGTTTTTTTCCTCCGCAGTGTCGTCGTCTCCGATCAGCGATCTCAGGTCATCTATCGCCTTTGTCAGCTCGCCTGACGCAAAGTCAGCGCGATCTCCAGCCGTGCGCAGGTGACGGGCAATCGCCGGGCCAGTTTCGGCCGACTCGGTTTTGCTCGCGAGCTTATCGGTAATTTTCGATTCGAGCGTATCGAGCGCGTCGGCCAGGTCGACAACGGCTCGTTCAAGCAGGGACATATTTCACTTCCGTATCGGGCGGAGACCAACCGTTAGTGTGGCTGTGTGCGGCGATTGTGTCCAGCGCGCCCGGTTGGCGGCGGGCAATACTCCCTTGCCGCTGTGGACTTGACCCTTATGGCGCCGCGATGCATGTAGCGCCGGCGCCGCAACGCCAAATTATGCCGCAAATGCAAGGATATTTTGAATGACAGGGGACAGCATGGACGCAGCTGTAGCAACGCGCATGGCGAACGCGATCCGCGCCCTCTCAATGGATGCTGTGGAAAAAGCCAAGTCCGGCCATCCGGGCATGCCCATGGGCATGGCTGATGTGGCGACGGTGCTGGCGACGCGCCACCTGTCGTTCGATGCGGGCGCCCCGGACTGGGCCGACCGCGACCGATTTGTTCTCTCCGCCGGTCATGGTTCGATGCTGGTTTATGCGCTCACCTATTTGCTCGGTTACGAGGATATGCCGATCGACGAGATCAAGAATTTCCGTCAGCTCGGGAGCAAGACGGCGGGCCACCCGGAATATGGCCATGCGCCGGGCGTTGAGACGACAACGGGCCCGCTGGGCCAGGGCCTTGGCAACGCCGTCGGCATGGCGATCGCCGAAGCGCATCTGAATGCGCGGTTTGGCGAAGACCTTGTTGATCACTTCACTTATGTGATCGCGGGCGATGGCTGCCTGATGGAAGGCGTCAGCCAGGAGGCGTTGTCGCTTGCCGGGCATTTGAAACTCCGCAAGCTCATCGTTCTTTGGGACGACAATAATATTTCGATCGACGGGCCAGTCTCTTTATCGGATTCAACCAACCAGCTTGAGCGGTTTGCTGCGTCTGGCTGGAACACAACGCGTGTTGACGGGCATGACCCGGCGGCGGTCGACGCTGCAATCAACAATGCAAAGAGTTCGGATCGACCGACCCTGATCGCCTGCCGAACGACCATTGGTTATGGCGCGCCGACAAAGTCCGGCAAGTCGGCGGCGCATGGGGCGCCGCTGGGTGCTGACGAAATCGCCGGCGCACGCAAAGCGCTGGGCTGGGATCATCCGCCGTTCGAGGTTCCCGACGACATTATCGCGGCGTGGCGCGAAGCAGGCGCCCGCGGCGCCAAGTCTCGCGAAGCGTGGGAAGCGCGCCTTGCGAAGAACGAAAATTGCGAACAATTCAAAACCGCGCTGTCAGGCGACTACGCCGGCGCAATAACAGCGGCGATCCGCGCGCATAAAAAAGCGCTCAGCGAAGACCTGCCAAAGGTCGCGACCCGCAAAGCGTCTGAACTGGCGCTGAATGTCGTCAATGACGTGGTCGATATTACGATCGGCGGTTCGGCGGACCTTACCGGATCCAACAACACGAAGACGAAAAACATCAGCGTGCTGGATGCTGACGATTATGCGGGCCGTTATGTCAATTATGGCATACGCGAGCACGGGATGGCTGCGGCGATGAACGGCATGGCGCTCCATGGCGGCGTCATTCCCTATGGCGGCACATTCATGGTCTTCACCGACTATTGCCGCCCGTCGATCCGCCTTGCCGCGCTGATGGGCATTCGTGTCGTCTATGTCATGACGCATGACTCTATCGGTCTCGGCGAGGATGGCCCGACACACCAGCCGGTTGAGCATCTGGCCGCGTTGCGAGCCATTCCCAATCTCAATGTGTTTCGCCCCTGCGATGCGATTGAAACTGCCGAGTGCTGGGCCGCGGCGCTCACCAATCTGGCGACGCCCTCTGTGATTGCCTTGTCGCGGCAAGGCCTGGAGCCGGCGCGTCTGACGCATACGGATGACAATCTTGTATCGCGCGGCGCCTATGTTGTCGCCGATGAAGAAAAATACTCGGCAACGATTATCGCATCGGGCTCGGAAGTTGAAATCGCCATGGCGGCGCGCGCATCACTGGCCGAAGCCGGTGTCGCCGTACGGGTGGTGTCTGCGCCGTGCTTTGAGATATTTGCGATGCAACCGGAAAAATATGTCGACGAGACCCTTGGGAAGGCGCCGCGGATTGGAATTGAAGCTGGCGTCAAGCAGGGCTGGGATCAATTCCTGCGAAAAAAGGACGCGTTCATCGGCATGACCGGGTTTGGCGCGTCGGCCCCGGCGAAAGACCTTTACCGACATTTTGGTATTACTGCGGAAACGATAGTCCGCACCGTCCGTGAACTGATTGATTAGGAGAACCGCGTAATGGCTTTGAAAATTGCAATCAATGGCTTCGGCCGTATCGGCCGTTTGGCCCTGCGCTCGATTATTGAAACGGGACGTGAAGGCGTCGATGTGGTCGCGATCAACGATCTCGGGCCGGTCGAGACCAACGCCCATCTCGTCCAATATGACACGGTGCATGGAAAATTCCCGAACGAGGTGAAGGTCACGGGCGATACGATCGACGTTGGCGCCGGCCCGATCAAAGTGACAGCCGAACGCGATCCGTCCAAATTGCCATGGCGCGATCTTGGCGTAGATATCGTTTTTGAATGCACCGGCATTTTCGCAACGCGCGACAAGGCGGCCGCGCATCTCGAAGCCGGCGCCAAGCGCGTGCTGGTGTCGGCGCCAGCGTCCGGCGCCGACAAAACGATCGTCTTCGGCGTCAATCACAACCTTCTGGGCAAAGACGACCTCGTCGTTTCAAACGCCTCTTGCACCACCAATTGCCTCGCGCCGATTGCCAAAGTGCTGCACGAGACCGTTGGTATTGAACGCGGTTATATGACGACCATCCATGCCTACACAGGCGATCAGCCGACGCTCGATACGATGCATAAAGATCTCTATCGGGCTCGGGCGGCGGCGGGGAACATGATCCCGACATCGACAGGCGCGGCGAAAGCCGTGGGTCTTGTTCTGCCGGAACTGAACGGCAAGCTTGACGGGTCTTCAATCCGCGTGCCGACGCAGAATGTCTCCGTTGTCGATCTCGTCTTTACGCCGTCCCGTGAGGCGACGGTCGATGCGATCAACAATGCGATGATCGAGGCCGCGAACGGTCCGTTGAAAGGCGTTCTTGGCGTCACCGACAAGCCGCTCGTGTCGTCGGACTTCAACCATGACCCGCATTCTTCGACCCTTGCACTCAACCAAACGCAGATCCTCGAAGGCAAGTTGGTGCGTGTCCTTTCATGGTATGACAATGAGTGGGGTTTTGCGACGCGCATGACAGATACCGCGCTCGAAATGGCGAAACACATTTGATGAGCCGCATAGGCAATAAAAAATGTCCGCATACAAAACAATTGACGATTTCGACGTCGCCGGCAAACGCGTGCTGTGCCGTGTAGATTTCAACGTACCGGTGAAAGACGGCAAGGTGACCGACGCAACGCGTATTGAGCGCGCCCTGCCGACTATCGAGGCGCTCTCCAAGGCCGGCGCAAAAGTGTTGCTGCTGTCGCATTTTGGGCGACCGAAAGGAAAGGTCGATCCGGAATTATCGCTGGAGCCTGTCGCAAAAGCCTTATCGACTTTGCTTGGCGGGCCGGTTGATTTTGTTGCAGATTGCATTGGCGAGCCGGTCGCTGCAGCGGTCAAGAAAATGCTCGATGGAGACGTCGCCGTTCTTGAGAACACCCGGTTTTATCCTGGCGAGGAATCCAACGATCCGGACTTCGCAAAGGCGCTTGCCGAAGCAGGTGACTTTTTCGTCAACGACGCCTTTTCCGCGGCGCATCGCGCCCATGCCTCGACAGAAGGGCTGACCCATTTACTGCCGTCCGCCGCCGGTAAGGCGATGGAGAAAGAGCTTGATTATCTGAAGGCGGCGCTATCGGCGCCGGAGCGCCCGTTGATGGCCGTTGTTGGCGGCGCGAAAGTCTCTTCCAAGATTGCGCTGTTGCTCAATCTCGTTGGCAAGGCTGATATCCTCGCTGTCGGCGGCGGCATGGCGAACACGTTCCTGTTTGCGAAAGGGCTCGCTGTCGGCAAATCGCTTTGTGAGCCAGACCTTGCCGATACAGCGCGCGATATCATGAATGAGGCCGCTGCGAAGGGATGCGATATCGTTCTGCCGGTAGATGTTGTTGTCGCAAAGGAGTTCAAGGAGAACGCCGACCGCACTGTCAAAGGCATTGATGGTGTCGACGCAGACGACATGATCCTGGATCTCGGACCGGAAACGGTGAACCTGATCGCTGAAAAAATCGACACCGCTAAGACGCTGGTATGGAACGGTCCGCTCGGCGCCTTTGAAACTATTCCTTTTGATACGGCGACCGTTGAAGCGGCGCGCTACGCGGCGCGGCGTGCGACGGAGCATGGTCTCATCGCGGTTGCCGGCGGCGGCGACACGGTCGCGGCGCTTAATCACGCCCATGTGGCAAACGACTTTACTTACGTATCGACGGCCGGCGGGGCGTTTCTCGAATGGCTCGAAGGAAAGACCTTGCCGGGCGTTGCGGCGCTTGAACGAAACGCTGCTGAATCACATTAAATATTGACGGGAGACGGGCGATGAACCTCATTGATTTGAACAAGATTGCGGTCGCGATGGCCGCGCCGGGTAAAGGTATCCTGGCGGCGGACGAATCTTCCGGCACGATCAAGAAGCGCTTTGATTCGATTGGTGCTGCATCGACGGAAGACAATCGCCGCGACTATCGCGAGATGTTGTTTCGCACTGACGAGGCGATGCGTAATTCCATTTCCGGTGTCATCCTGTTTGACGAAACAATTCGCCAGAACGCTAAAGACGGAACACCGCTCGTTCAACTGATCAAGGATGCGGGCTCGATTCCCGGCATCAAGGTCGACAAGGGCGCGAAGGGTCTTGCGGGCGCGCCGGGCGAAAAAATTACCGAAGGCCTCGACGGCCTGCGCGAGCGCTTGAACGAGTATTACGAACTTGGCGCCCGGTTCGCCAAATGGCGTGCGGTTATTGATATCGACGGCTCTGAGATTCCATCCGGCTATTGCATCGCTACGAATGTTCACGCGCTGGCGCGTTACGCAGCGCTCTGTCAGGAAGCGAATATCGTTCCGATTGTCGAACCGGAAGTCATCATGGATGGCGATCATGACATTGATCGCTGTTTAGACGTTACCGAATTCACGCTGAAGTCGCTGTTCGATGAACTCTATGCGCAAGACGTCGCCCTGGAAGGAACGGTCCTGAAACCGAACATGGTTGTGTCCGGTAAAAAATGCCCGACGCAAGCTGGCGTTTCGGAAGTCGCGGAAAAAACCGTTCGGTGTTTCCGCGCCGCAGTGCCGGCGGCCCTGCCGTCAATCGTGTTTCTCTCCGGCGGTCAGTCCGACGAAGAAGCGACAGCGCATCTGAACGCCATGAATGCGGAGTATGCGGACAAAATGCCGTGGGCGTTGTCCTTTTCATACGGCCGGGCCCTGCAGGCGGCGCCATTGAAAGCGTGGGGCGGCAAACCGGAAAATGTCGCGGCCGCACAGGCCGCTTTCGCGCATCGGGCGAAAATGAATGGCCTTGCAACCACAGGTGAGTGGTCCGATGGGCTGGAAAATGTCGCGTAATCGATCTGCTTCATAAATAGCGCGCCTGACCTTCAACCCATCCATTCCTCTAAGCGCTTCTGGGCCCCGGTTTTCGCCGGCGAGGACGGATGGACGGATGGACGGATTTCGGCGCGACGCCATTGGCGGCGCAAGTGTCACGCCGCGCGTTACAAATCGAAAACTTATCAACGGGTGTCGGCGCCCGTGTATGATGCGCTTTATGGAGCGCCCGTTGGAAAAATCCTTCTGGAGGCCCTTGTAATTTTTGTCCCGCGGGGCACATTAGGCAGAGGTAAACTGGTCAGTGTAACGCTATCTCGTCACATTGGCCGCTGCGAACGGAACCGAACTATGCCGCCGACCCCGAATTCCCAACGTATCGAAGACTACGATCCGTCAGAAATCGAATATATCGGCGGCCATCCGACGCCGCCGCCGCCGCCCATACGGCCCGTCCATGCGCTGATGTCGGTCATCCGGCTGGTGCGCAACAAGGAAGATACGACCCAGGTCTTTGAATCAGTGTCGGCGCTGTCCGGTTCTGTCGGGCGCAAAATGTTTCGCCGGTTTGTCGCGACCCCGTATGGCAAGCGCGTCGTCGAGACGCCGATCAGGCTCGAAGACATCTTGAGCGATCGCGAGGCGTTGCGCGCATTGCCCGATGAAACGCTCGGCCGCGCCTATCTTGATTTTATGGAAGGCGAAAACCTCACGG
This sequence comes from Parvularculaceae bacterium, assembly GCA_021776465.1. GTDB lineage: Bacteria > Pseudomonadota > Alphaproteobacteria > Caulobacterales > Parvularculaceae > Hyphococcus. The sequence continues at coordinate 1,656 of JAJFFU010000186.1, read as the reverse complement.
CCGACGGATTGATCGATGCGGCGGAAGACGCCGGCATCGACTTTCGCGGCGAGACCGACTTTGAAGCGTTCCGGCGCATGTATCTCAATCTCGACGTCTGTCACGACCTTTGGCACGTCGTCACCGGTTATGGCCGCGACGCCCTCGGCGAGCTTTGCAATCTCGTCTACACCTATGAGCAAACGCGAAACCGCGGCTTCCTGTTGATTATTTTTATCGGCGCCATTGCGCAGAAGCTTGAACAGCCGCGCGCGAAAATCCTCAGCGCCCTGATGGAGGCGCGCCGGAACGCGAAGGCGTCGAACTGGATTCTCGAATATGACGTCGAGGCGTTGATGAGACTGCCGTTGCGCGAAGCCCGCGAACAGATCGCGCTTGGCGCGACGCCGGTCTATGATTCTGTGCCGGATGAGATCAAACGCAATCTCCTGCAACCGAAAAAGAAATTGGAGGCAGGCCCGCCGGCGCACGCAACGCCTGCTGAATAAAACTGGGTCTTCTGCGCATTCAATGCGCATCCGGCCCTTCAAAGTAAAAAGAACGTACGTTGATCTTTGCCCGATCTATGGATGCGGCGATCAAATTTGATATAGAGCGTTTCCGTGACCCGTGATTGCCATCTATATCTTATCACCCCGCCGCATATTCCTGATCTGGATGCGTTCAGGGATGCGTTTGCATTGTCGCTCGACAATGACCTTGTTGAATGCGTGCAACTGCGATTGAAGACCGGCGACGAGGCCGCGCCGGACGACGAAATCATTGCCGCGGTGGAAACGCTGTTACCGCTCGCGATCGAACGCGAAGTTACGTTCCTGATCAATGATCGCCCTGATCTGGTTGTGAAAACCGGCGGCGACGGCGTTCACATCGGGCAATCCGACACACCTTACGAGAAAGCCCGCAAGATGCTGGGCGATGAGGCAACAATTGGCGTGACCTGTCATAATTCGCGCCATCTGGGATTGGTCGCAGGCGAAGCGGGCGCTGATTATGTTGCGTTCGGCGCATTTTATCCGACCGAGACGAAGGCGACGTCGGCCGTCGCCGAGCCGGATTTGCTGCGCTGGTGGAATTTCGCGACGACCGTGCCGAGTGTCGCTATAGGCGGCGTAAAGCCGGATAATTGCGCGCCGCTGGTGCGGGCGGGCGCTGATTTTCTGGCGGTATCTGCAGCGGTGTGGGGCCATGAAGAAGGCCCGGCGGCGGCGGTTGCCGCGTTTGACGCGGCAATCCGCGCTGCGTGATTTTTAATACAATTTAATCACTTTGGAACGATCCTTGCTCGTCGCTTGAAAAGTTAAAAGCGTCAGGATCGATTATGAAACCCAATTGGAGCCTTATTGCCGGCAGCGCCTTTTTTGTCGTCGCAGTGTTTTCCGCCGCCGTCCTTGACGGATTTAACACGGTCGAAGCCATGCCATACGCCACGGCCGCCGCCGCCAACTGATTAACCATGAAGCGCATTTGTCTTCTTGCTATATGTCTCTTCTCTGCCGGCGCTTTTTATGCGCATGCGGAGGAAGCAGGCGTTGCAAAGGCAATGATCCACCTCAGCGAAGGCGACTATGATCTGGCGTATGCAGTCGCCTCGCCTCTCGCCGTAGCGGGCGATGATCAGGCACAACATCTGATCGGCGTGCTCAGCGAAAACGG